>JBAVXH010000190.1:0-16027 GCA_049698215.1 Xanthobacteraceae bacterium
CCGTCGCGGGCACCGCCGAGCTGCCGCGCGATCTCACGCCGTGGGGCATGTATCTGTCCGCCGACCCGCTGGTGAAGGGCGTGCTGATCGCGCTGGTGCTTGCCTCGGTCATCACCTGGACGGTGTGGCTGGCGAAGACCATCGAGCTCATCGCCGCCAGGCGCCGCGCCAGCAAAGCACTGGCACTGCTTGCGGCCGCGCGCTCGATTGCGGACGCAAACGCGCTGCTTGGCCAGAGCGCGAGCGTGTCCGGCCGTATGGTTCAGGCCGCGGTCGCGGAGCTACGTCTCTCCGATGACTCCATGGAGCGCGAGGGCATCAAGGAGCGCGTCGCCTCGCGGCTGGAACGCATCGAGGCGAATGGCGGACGCGCGATCATGCGCGGCACCGGCATCCTTGCGACTATCGGCGCCATCGCGCCGTTCGTCGGACTGTTCGGCACCGTGTGGGGCATCATGAACAGTTTCATCGGCATCTCGAAGTCGCAGACCACCAACCTCGCGGTGGTGGCACCTGGCATCGCCGAGGCGCTGCTCGCGACCGCGTTCGGGCTCGCCGCCGCGATCCCGGCAGTCGTGATCTACAACATGTTCTCGCGCCAGATCGCCGGCTATCGCGCGCTGCTCGGCGATACGTCGGCCGAGGTGCTGCGCATCGTCGGGCGCGATCTCGACCGCGCCGCATCGCCGCGCGCCTCGCGTACGCACCTCTCCGCCGCGGAGTGACGCGATGAGCGTGCGTCTCGATCACGGCGAAGACTCGCTCGACGAACTGCACGAGATCAACGTCACGCCGTTCATCGACGTGATCCTGGTGCTGCTGATCATCTTCATGGTGGCGGCGCCGCTCGCCACTGTCGATATCGCGGTGAACCTGCCGGCCTCGACCGCCGAGCCGCAGCCGCGGCCGGAAAAACCTGTATTCCTGACGGTGAAGTCGGATCTGACGCTCGCGCTCGGCGAGACCGTAATCCCGCGCGGCCTGCTCGATAGCGCGCTCATCGCCGCCACAAAAGGCGAGAAGGATACGCGCATCTTTCTGCGCGCCGACAAGAGCGTGCCGTATGGCGACATGATGGAGGTGATGAACCTGATGCGCAAAGCCGGGTTCCTCAAGATCGCGCTGGTCGGACTGGAGAAGCCGAACTGACCGGCACCGACGATAGAGGGGCGTTGCGGCGCTGGGCGCTCAGCGCCGCGCTGGTGCTGCTCGCGCATGGCGGGGTCGCGGCCGCGGTCGTGCATTGGCATGAGGACACGGATGCCGCGCCGAGCTCCGCAATCGTGATCGATCTCGCGCCCGGCATGATGGCGCCGGATGAAGTGCAGCAGGAAATGCCGCCGGGCCCCGAGCAAGTGCAGGCCGAGGCGGCGCGCGAAGTGAAGACCGAGCAGGTCGAAGAGAAGACCGAGACCAAGGCCGAGCAGGAACCCGAGCAGAAAATCGCCGAAGCGCCGCACCCGGACGTCGCGCTCGCGCCGCAGTCCTCCAGGCCTGAGCCCGAGCCCGTGCCGATGGATAATCAAGTGCCGGCGCCCGCGACCACCGCGCCGCAGGTGCCGAAGATCGAGGAGAGCCCGGTCGCGACCGCGCCGGTGCAGGCGCAGCTCAATGTCAGCGATGCAACCGCGGTTCCGACCTGGAAGAAGCTCGTCGTCAGCGCGCTCGAGCGCAACAAGCGCTATCCGGCCGCCGCGCAGGCGCGCAACGAGCGCGGCACCGCGCAGCTTGCCTTCAGCCTCGACCGGCAGGGCCGGGTGACGGCCTCGCGCATCGTGCACAGCTCAGGATCGGCTGCGCTCGATCAGGAAACGCTCGACCTGGTCCGGCGCGCGCAGCCATTTCCGCCGCCGCCCGCCGTGATGCCCGGTGCGCACATCGACCTCACCGTGCCGATCCGGTTCAACATGCATTAGGACTTCAAAGGCAGGATACCGGCGCACGGCGGTAGCCCGCAACCGAAGCCAAGCCGTCAGGTTCGAGCAACCCAACAGGATTTACCCGGTATCAACCTTACCGTGCGACGCACACACGAGCTCACGGTACTGCCGAAGGTCCGCCGATGCTGCGCAGCGTGATCGCAGTTCTTCTTGTCGTGACGGGTCTCACATCGGCCAGCGCCCAGGACCGACAGCTCGTCATCGCTGCGACGACATCGTTTCAGGACTCGGGCCTCGCCGATGTTCTTGCCGCCGCCTATCGGCACCGCACCGGCGTCACGGTCAAGCTGATCTCGCAGCCGACTTCTGTCGCGCTCACGACGGCACACAACGGATTTGTCGACGTCGTCATCGGCAACAGCCCCGCCGCCCAGGATCGCTTCATGGATGGCGGCGATGGCTCGCGCCGCATCAAGATGATGTTCGATGATTTCGTCATTGCCGGACCGGCCGACGACCCGGCCGGGGTGCGCGGCAACGATGCGCCCCAGGCCCTGAAGACGATGGCCCAGAAACGCGCGACTTTCGTGTCGCGCGGTGACAACTCCGGTACACATGTGCTCGAACAATCCCTCTGGAATGCCGCAGGGGTCAATCCAAAGGCGCGCAGCGGCAATTGGTATCGCGAGACCGGGCTTGGCATGGGACTGACGCTAGCAATGGCCACGCGCGTGAATGGCTACGTGCTCGTCGATCGGGGAACCTGGCTTGCGCATCCGGATCAGCGCAAAGGCGCGATTCTGGTCGAAGGCGATCCGCGGCTGTTCAATCAATACGAGCTGATCGTTGTCAATCCGCAGAAGTATCCAAATCTCGACCCGGCGGCCGGCGCGCAATTTGCGAACTGGATTGCGTCCGATGACGGGCAGGCCGCGATTGCCGCATTCAGAATTGACGGCAAGCAGGTCTTCTTCCCGAACGCGAAGGGCCAGAATTAGAGCTGCGGCGCGCCCACTGCGCTTCGCGGATACGATCCCGATTAGGCCGATTGCAAGCTAAGCCGCCTGCGGCCCTGCGGTGTTTCCGCGGCGGCCCGCTCTGATTCCTGACCCATCGCCCGGCGGCAATCCAGCTCAGCTCAGGCGCGCCCCGGCGCGGGTGGAGTTGGGGGGCATACGACCGCGCCGGGGGCCACCACGATTCCCTCTCCTGAAGCGAACCGTGGCAACACATTCAAGAGAGGCCCGGGCAGGCGAAACCTGCCCGCGGGCGTGAGACACCGCAGGATCCCTGCCCCGGCACTGCGTGAGCGCATCAGCGCCCGGGCGGGTGTGCCGGCGCTACAGCACACCCATACTTACCGAGACGGTGAAGGCCGCGAGCGCGACCACGATCGCCGCGATACCGGACAACGCAAAGCCGATGCGCTGCAGCCCCGCTGGATCTGCCACCACTGTTCTCCGCTGGAAGTGTTCTTTGTCTTTTGGCGAAAGAACAGCGTTGCTCAGCTTTCGTTCCCTCAGACGATAGTCTGTGGCTATTGAGGGCGGCGGAGCGCCGCGCCCTTGGTTGCGCCACCTCGAGCCGCCCGGGATCGCGCGCAAAAAACGGCGACGCCGAAGCGCCGCCGTCAGCTTGAGAGATCAGGCCGGAAAACTTACGCGCCGCGGCCCCACAGCGCGCAGTAGCGGCGCGCCACCATCGGCAAGCCGTTGGCGTAGCCCGGCAGGGTCGCGTACTTCTCCATCTTGAAGTCCTTCTCGACCGCGTCCCAGCACTTGCCGGCCTGGGCGTCCGTCTTGATCGCGGCGGAAGCCTCCTGCATCAGCGTCAGGACATCCTGCGCGTCCTTCTTGGTGCCGAGGCGGTCGCCGGGTCCGGGATGGCCGGGGATCATGCGGTCCCAGTCCATCGCGATCACCTTCTGGATGAAGGTCTCGGTTTCGAGCGGATAGATGTCGATGAAGCCGCGGCCGGGGAACGCGCCGACCGGGATCGTGTCGACGATGAACACGATCTTCTCCTTCGGCAGCCGCATCACCAGCGTCGAGTCGGAGTGGTTCAGCCCGAGATAGGAGAGCTCGAGCGTGGTGCCGCCGAGCTTGATCGTCTTCTTGTCGCCGATCGACTCGTCGGGCAGCACGGTGTGCGGATCCTTCAGCACCTTGAGCCGCGCGGTGGCGTTCTTGTGCGCGATCACCTTGGCGCCGGCGTCCTTGAAGGCCTTGCCGCCCGCGATGTGATCGAAGTGGACGTGGCTGTAGATCAGATACTTGATTGGCTTGTCGGTGACCTTCTTGATCTCGTCGACATATTGCTGGCCGCCGGTCGGCCGGCCGTAGGCGATCGGATCGGTCGCGATCACGCCGTCCTTGGTGACGACGAACATCGACTGGTGATTGCCATTGCGGAAAATGTAGACGCCTTCGGTGCCGTCGACCTTCTTGGTCTCGATCTGCGGCCGCTGCTGCGCGGCAGCCGGAAACGCGAGCGCGACTGCAACCGTCGCGGCGCAGGCCGTTATCAACTTCATGGAAGCCCCCTTGGGATGCGGATGGAACGCAGCCCATGCTCGCGCGTGGGGACGCGGCGTTCAAGTCACGCCTGCTTGATGAAAACAGGGCGGATTGCCGCACAAATGGTTGTGGCGTCTAGGGAATAAGCCGCCGGGGACGGTGTTTGCCGCGCTCGGCGGCGGCCAGCACCGCTGGCCCATCGGCGTTGAAATCGCCGATCCCTGCGAGCGTCCATCCCGCCGGATGCACGGGTTGGGGGCCGGGTGTAGCTTTCATCGACGCAAGGCACGTCCTGACTGGATTGCGATGCCCTCGGAGAATTTGGTCATGCGGCTGTTTGCAACCTGGGCCGTGATCGGAGGGGCCTGCTTACTTCAGCCTGCTCAGTCGACGCCGATCGATTTCTCGACCGCCGTGGCCCACTGCCGCGAGCATCGCGGACTGATCCACCTTCGCGATGACGCGGCCGTCTTGTGCTTCGATGGCCCGATCGTGAAAGACCAGGATGACGCGGCCTTCCATGCGTTGAAGGAGCGGGGCCTCTTTGTCGTCCGAAGCCCCGGGGGATATTCGCCGGCGGCCATTCGCATGGCCAATATCCTGCGTGAGAAAGAAGCGACCGTCGTCATTTACGACTACTGCTTTTCAGCTTGTGCGAATTACTTCTTCGTTGCGTCAGTGGCGACGTTCGTCATGAAGAGGACCGTCGTGGCGTGGCATGGGGACGGCATATGGGCAAGCTGTGACGGCGAGACGATCCAGATTATCAGAAGAGAGCGGCGCGGCGGCGCTGTCCCCGTTACCGCCGAATTGCAGGAGAAGTGCGACGCGATTCGGCAACACAACAGTTTCTTCAGACAGCGCAACATCGAGGACAAACACATCCATGAGCCGCCGTCGCACGACATCAGGCAACGCTTTTATTTGACCATAGGCCAGGGAGGGCAGGGGAGAAGCATTTTCTGGATGTGGCATCCCGGCAATCATCGCGATCATTTCAAGATACCGATCACGTACGAAGCCTATCCGGCGAGCCAGGAGGAGGTGGACCAGATCCTGGCGGAAGCGGGGTTCCGGGCACAGGTGTTCTATGACCTGCCCCGATATAGGTTCTGAACCATCGCGCGCGATGAATAGTTGTGGATGCCCGTACCGATGACTCTCGGCGCGGCCGGCGCGCTGACGATATGGCGGCAGCCCAGCGTTCGCGTTGCCGGTGTGGTGTCCGGCCTATTGGCATGGCCGCGACTTGCGGTAGCATGCGACGCACGGCGCGCTGCCGACGCTGCGGGCCCGACACGCGGCGAGGCGTCAAAGCGACAACGGGTTTTTGGCCATGAAGACGATTTTCGATCCAAGGCTGCAAGCGCAGGTGTCCATCGACGCCGCCAATGCGATCCGCCATGTCCGTCACCGTCCCGGGCAAGGCTCTTCGGCTGCGACCGATCTCGCCTTGTCGGGCGACGCAGCGGACAGTCCCGAGCAAGTGGCGGCAAAATATCTGCGCACGCTCGCGCCCGCCCTCGCGATCGGTGAAGATCAGCTGCAGAACCTGGAGCAGGCCGCTCCTGCGCTCGATCCGCGCGCGCAGGGCACCGAGTACCGGCTGAGCGAGGTCAAGCGCGCCTTCGACTCCGCGACAGTGAGTTTCGCGCAGACCCATCTCAACGTGCCGGTCTGGCGCCGCGGCGTATCGGTGAAGGTCAAGGGCCGCGACGTGATCGGCGCAACCAACAATACCGATTACGGCCTGCAATCGGAGATGCCGCAGCCGGCAATCGTCGAGGGGGCCAGAACGCTGCTCGAAGGCTTCCAGCAGGCGCAGGCGGGCCTGACCGCCGGAGACGACGGACGCAACGAACTGGCCGACCTGGTGCGCGAGAGCCTTGGCTCATCGGGCGCGGCTGGGGATACGCCAAGCGATCTGAGCGTGCTCAACGGCCGCCTGTTCGTCTATCGCTACGATCCTGACAAACGCTATGCCGGCAAACCCGCCCCGCCCGCGCAGACAGAATCGGCGGGCCAAACGCTGGAAGAGCGCGCGCCCCGGTTTCTCTATCTGCCGCCGGTGTCCGACCGCATCCAGCCGGGGCAAGCCTATCTGGTCACCGAAATCGTCTTCAAGGCGACGGAAGGCCACGAGATGGTCTGGCTCATCCTGGTGGAGCTGGAGACGAAATCGGTCCTCTACGCCGAGCCGATGACGTTCGGAGTGAACGGGCTCGTCTTCCGGCGCGACCCGATGGTGAAAACCGGCGATCTCACCATCACCTCCGGCAAGCCGAACAACGTCCTCAACGCGCATCGCGAGCCGGTCTTGCTCAACGATCTGGCTGCGCCCGCCGGTGGGACGCAGCATTTGAGCGGCAGCTTTGTCCGCATCGAGGACGTAGAGCCACCGCCCGTGGTGCCCCCGACGATGCCGGCCGGCGGCGACTTCGACTATGACGCGCGCAATAACAACTTCGCGGCGGTCAACGCCTACTACCATCAGACCGAGCTGTTCCGGACCATCGCCAGCCTCGGGTTCGACATCGCGACCTATTTTGACGGCACGACGTTTCCGATCCGGGTCGACCACCGCGGGTTCGGGAACCAGATCAACGCGCACTGGTCTTCCAACGGCAGAGGCGGCACCGACCACATGTGCTACGGCCTGTGCGATACGACCGACACCGCGAACCCGCTCGGGCGGGCGGTCGACCCGTGGGTGCACTGGCACGAGATGGGTGGCCACGGCACGCTGGGTGATCACGTCGACTCGGGCGTCCTGGGGTTTGCCCACAGCGCCGGCGACGGCCTTGCGGCCGTTCAGATGGACCCCGACTCGGCGCTGCGGAATGTGCCGGAGCGGTTCCGCTATGCCCCGTTCCGTCCGTTCACCACCGAGCGCCGCTTCGACCGCCCGGTCGCCACTTGGGCCTGGGGGGCAGGAAGCCCCAATGACGATGGCGACTACGGCAGCGAGCAAATCCTCGCGACCTGCCACTTCCGCGTCTACCGCGCGATCGGCGGCGATCATCCGGATCTGGCCCGGCGCCGGTTCGCGTCACGCGCGATGACCTACTTGATCCTGCGCACGATCCAGAACCTCACGCCGCAGACCAACCCGGACAAGCCGGAACTCTGGTGCGAGGAGATGCAGGTCGTCGATCTCGAAGACTGGACCTCGGAGGGCTTGATCGGCGGGGCCTACAACAAGGTCGTCCGCTGGGCGTTCGAGAAACAGGGCGCATACCAGCCCGCGGGCGCACCGACCCCGGTCACGATGGCTGGCGCGCCGCCGCCGGTCGATGTCTATATCGATGACGGCAGGGGCGGCGAGTATCAGTTCCAGCTCGACCATGCGAGCAACACGTCGGTGTGGAACCGGAACGCCGCCGACGGGGGAAGCGTCCACCAGGACGCTATCGCGGGCCAAAGCAACTTCATTTTCGTGAAGGTGAAAAACCGCGGCACCCAGGCTGCCGCCAATGTCACCGTCAAGGGCTACCAGAACCAGCCCGGCGCGAATGGGCGAGTCTGGCCATCCGATTTCGTCGAGATGGCCGGACAGCCGGCGCTCAACGTCGCCAGCATCGCGCCCGCCAGTGGCCAGGAGGTCGTCGTCGGCCCGTTCGCGTGGACGCCGAGCCCCGACGCCAGGGGCGGCGCCTGTGTGCTGCTCCTCGCTTCGACCGCAGGCGATCCGAGCAATGTCGATCATTTCGCGGCCGGAGAGACGATCGAGGACTGGCGGCTCGTTCCGAACGACAACAATATCGGCCAACGCGCCATCGTCATCGCCACACCCGCGGTGGCTTGACCGCCGACACGATTGGGAAGGGCCGCGCCGTGCGTCGGTGCGCGCGGTGCGGGCGTGGCCGCTGCACTCACGCCACGTGCCATCCCGCAAGCATTGAGAAGACCCACCCGCCGTCGATCGGGGCAGTGCCGTTCATCTCCCAGAGATGTTGGGCGCCAGTGTTGTCGCCGCCGAGAATGCCGGCCTTGCCGTCGCCATTGAAGTCGCCGACCGCGGCAATGTGCCAGCCTGCGGGCAACTGGAACGACACGCTGCCGCCGCCGGCGATCGACGTGCCGTTCATCTCCCACAGGTGCAGCGCGCCGGCGTCATTGAGCCCAAGAATGCCGGCCTTGCCGTCGCCGTTGAAATCGCCGAGCCCGCCCAGGCGCCAGCCTGCCGGCAACGAGAACATCGCGCCGCCGCCGAGGATGGATGTGCCGTCCATCTGCCACTGCCAGAGCGCGCCGGTGTCGCTGAGCCCAAGGATGTCGGCCTTGCCGTCGCCGTTGAAATCGGCGAGGCCGGCGAGGTGCCAGCCGGCTCCGAATTGAAACGGCGCCCCGCTCCCGCCCGCGCTGATTTGGGCGCCGTCCATCTGCCACAGGTAGAGCGAGCCGGTGTCGCTGACCCCGAGAATGTCGGCCTTGTGGTCGCCGTTGAAATCGGCGAGGCCGCCGACATGCCAGCCGGCCGGGAGCTGAAACGGCGCTCCGCCCGCCGTCACGTTATTGCCGTCCATCAGCCACTGGTAGAGCGCGCCGGTGCCGCTGATGCCGAGGATATCGGCCTTGCCGTCGCCGTTGAAATCGGCGACGCCGGCAATCTGCCAGCCGGCCGGCAATTGAAACACCGACCCGCCGCCCACGAGGGACGTGCCGTTCATTTCCCACAGGTGCAGCGCGCCGCTGCCGTTGACGCCCAGCACGTCGCTCCGGCCGTCGCCGTTGAAATCGCCGGTCACGATGTTCGCCAGCCCGAGGAAGTCGTCGATGTTGAGCGCGGTCCTGTTGACGCCTTGCAGCGTGATGCTGTCGCCGTTGCCCAGATTGATCACCGTGTCGGATCCGGCCTGCGCGGCGCGGATCAGAACATCGGTGAGGGTGCGAATGCCGCCGAACGCGGCGAGGTCGATCCGGTCGACGCTGTTCGCGCCGGCCATGAAATCGGTCACGACGTCCGCGCCGGTCCCCGGCGCAAAGACGAACGTGTCGTTGCCGGCGCCGCCGATCAGGACGTCGTTGCCGCCCAGCCCGCCCAGCCAATTGTTGTTGGCGTTGCCGGTGATCCAGTTGCCGAGCTCGTTTCCGGCGCCGTCTGTCGCCGCGCTGCCTTCCATGAGGATCAGGTCCTCGACGTTGGCCGGAAGCGCATAGCTCACAAAGGCACGGATCGTGTCGATGATGCCCTGGTCGGCGTATTCGATCACCACGTCGCCGCCGTTATCGACCACGTAGGTGTCGACGCCGAGCCCGCCCTGCATCGTGTCCGCGCCGCCCTTGCCGTCGATCCAGTTTTCGTTGGCGTTGCCGAGGATCCAGTTGGCGAGCGCGTTGCCGATGCCGTCGGTCGCCGCCGAGCCCTCCAGCAGGAACAGGGTCTCGACGTTGGCGGCAAGGGTGTAGTTCGCCCACGCGCGGACGGTGTCGTACCCTTCGCCGCTCTCCTCGGACACCGTCTCGCCGGCGCCGTAGACCACATAGGTGTCGTTGCCGCGCCCGCCGGTCAGCGTGTCGGCGCCGCCGGCGCCGTCGAGCCAGTTGCCGTTCGCATTGCCGGTGATCCTGTTGACGAGCGCGTTGCCGGCGCCGTCGGCGGCCGCGGTGCCGTCCAGCAGGACGAGATTCTCGACATTGGGGCGCAGCGCATAGCTGACCGACGCATAGACCGTGTCGGTGCCTTGGCCGGCATATTCCTCGATCCAGTCGCCGGCGCCGAGGACATAGGTATCGTCGCCCGGCCCGCCGTACATCCAGTCGCCGCCGGCCTCGCCGAGCAGGATGTCGTTGCCGTTCCCGCCGTAGAGCGCATCGTTGTCCGCCCCGCCGCGCAGCCGGTCGTTGCCGTCGCCGCCCGAGAGGGTGTCGCCGCCCGCGCCACCGACAAGGAAATCAGGGGCCGCGGTACCGTTGAGATTGTCATTGCCGGCGCGAAAATCTTCGCTCGCGGGGGTCTCATCGAGCCCCAGCTCGGCCGTCTTGAGCAGCGTGAGCAGCCATCCGAGCGTGAACGAACTCTCCGGCTCCGCCGCCATCAGCGCGTCGATCATCGGCTTGTCGTCGAGATAGGTGCGGTAATCCTTGGCGGCCTGCAGGTCCATCGCGAAGCCTGAGGCGTTCTCGGCGTGCGAGTTCTGCCATGCGAGCATGACCAGCGGATCGCCGCCGTAGACGCGCGTGTGGTGCAGCACCTGCATGATGCCTGCATCGGCCATCGGGGTCAGATCGTCGCGCGTCTGCACGTTGTTGAGCAGGATGAACGGGTCCTGGTAGTCCTCGCGGATCGTGTACTCACGGCCGTCCTGCCTGAAATGGAGGATTTCCGGGACGGTGATGTATCCGAACGGCATGCCGATCACCTGCATCCCGTCGAGCTGCCCGCCCGCGAAATCCGCCATCGCGTTGATCACGCCGGCCTGGTGCTGCGCGAGCGCGTAGAAGGTTCGCGAGTCGCCGCCATGGTCGTGGTGGAACATGCCGCCGGGGGTGAAGCGGTGGGTCGCGGCGTCGAACACCAGCTCCCCGTACGCTTGCGGGTCATTGCCGGCGAAGTCACCGATGGCGGTGCCGAACGCGCCGCCCACGAACGAGCCGACCGCGGAGCCGATGAAGCTGCCGAGCGGACCGCCCGGCAAGCCGACCATCGCGCCGATCGCGCCGCCGATCGAGGCGCCGATCTGCTGGCCGACGGCGCCCTCCGGGTAGTGCGGCAACACGACATGCGCGGCGAGCGTCGAGCCGAGCACGCCGCCGATCACGCCCGTGACGTTGGCGGCAAATCCGAGGGTGTTGAAGCCGTCGAACAGCGTGTAGGCCAGCCCGGTGGACTGGTTGATCTGCTGGGTCGCGACATTGAACGCGTTGCTGACGAGCTGGTTGGTGACCGAAGCGCTGACGCCCTGGAACACCTTGCTGCCGTATTCCCCGAGCGGCAGCGCATTGGCGACTTCGCCGATCAGCAGGTTGGCGAGCGCGCCGACCGCGGCGCCGGGCAGTCCGCCGACGAAGCCGCCCGGCACGTTGGCAAGCCCGTTCGTCACGACCGCATCGACCGAGAAGCTGGCGCTCATGAACAGCGCCTTGCCGATCTCCTTGCCGATGGCGCCGGCGAGCGTGCCGGCCGCGACCTGCCCGATCAGCGAATTGCCGCCGAGCACCTTGCCGAGGTTGGAGCCGAACACCGCGCCGATGTTGCCGGCGACCTCCGCGCCCGCATAGGTGGATGAGATGACGGTGTTGTTGTCGAGGACGATCTTGTTGACCGGGTTGTTGTCGATGATGCTGGTGATCTCGGTGTCCCAGTCGAAGTGGTCGGCGAGGTCGGTCTTTTTTTCGATCAGGATGCCGGGGGCGAACGCGGTATCGATGCGCGTGCCGTTCGCAGGAAAGCTGGTGATGTGTTGCAGGAAATCGCTGGAGACGGTGGATACCGACCACTCGCTCCCGCCAACGGAGAGCACGATCTTGTCGCTGGCATCGTCAAACGGCGCCCAATGCCCATCGACAGAAGCATTGACGTAACCGCCCAATACAGGGAAGTCGCCGTTAGTTATTCCGTTCTTCAGCAAATCGATATCTTGCTGCGATCCGCTGAATTCATGTCCGGTCTTATTTAGAAAGTCGGCGGGATTGACCGAAAGCGTCGGATTGCATTCGTTGTGAACCCGCACGCCACCGGCAACGTACGTATGCAACCCCTCCACCTCGAAGTTGTACGTTCGCCAGCCTATGGTCGCCTGCGGCGCTAGCGCGGCATTGCCTGCCGACGCAAAACCGATGGCTTGCCCGTTTTCGTAGAGATGCGCGGTGTTGGTGGAGTAGTTCAAACGATCCGCGGTCACCGACAAGATCGAACCGTCAGTAAGAACAACGCGGCGATCTTCTTGCAAAATGTCTTCGATCCGGCGGAACCCGCCATCGGCTGCCAGGAAACGGTGACTTGGTGTAACGGTCAGGCTGTCGAACGCACCCACGTCCGCGGCGCGCAGCACGACCCATTCATCGGTAAGACCCTGAAATGTACGTGTGACCGCACGAGGCACCAGGCGGCCGTGCGCACCAAGGGAGCCGTCGAAAGCCATCACCAGATCGCCGGCCGTGATCGCCTCGATCGGCTTTTCGGTCCCGTCTGCAAGCAGAATCAAAGTACCGGCGGGGAAGCAATTATCTTCGTTGAAAGCGTATTGGACCGGCGCACCGGGCGGTCTTGGCGCGTTAATCGCTCTTTCATCTGCTGGGTAGCTCAACCCATACTCATTGGCAAAAGTGCGTTCCGCTTCGTAGCCATAGGCGTCTCGCGCGGAACGAGCTGCCTCCGAACCGGTCTCCATCGCATTCTTATTGAGTGTTTGTCCTGTAGTAGTCCAGTCCGCAAATTCGTTTGTAATTATCTCCGCGAGAGTTTGTTCGCGATTGCCGACATGTCCTGTGACATTGGGATTCAAGTAAATGATCAAACCGCCGTCGGCGTGGGTGGACGCGCCTGCGACAGGTGGTACGCCGGGATAACCCACTTTCGTGTAATCGTCGGTGAAAACGATCTTGCTGATCGCCGTCCCAGACCCGTCGATACTCAGAATGGGGCTTATAATATTGTCAGGTATGGCTCCAAGAAGGTTGCGAAACGACGTGCTGCCGCCGTCTGATCGCAAGGCCTCGTAGACCGCGGCGACGAATGATTTGTCGAAGACACCCGAGGAAAAGTCGTATATTGGTTTTAGATCTTTTACTGCCATCTTTCTCCCCCCTTGCTAATTCTCGCCAAAGCCGCGCCATGCGCTTACAAATCTCTTGTTAGCCATGACGACTATGTTCCTCCCTTCGGAAAGCGGAAACACAAGAAACCAGGTTCCGCCAAAGGGTCCCGCGATCTGTTTGTCAAATTCGACCGCTCGTTTGACAAATACTGAGGTGGATGGACAAAGCATTCGCCCACAACTAAGCGTGATGATAGTTAAGCACAGAGACTCGGCACAAAAGTCTCCCGATTCAATTCTGAAGGCGGTAACTGACATGACCTTTAGAACGACAATATCGGCTCGGTAGGTTTCGATGCCATATGCAGCAAAAATGGAACGGTAAGTTTCGAATTCTGCAGGCGATAGTTGAGCCCATTTGTCTGTAAGAATTTGCGAGCGAGCGGAGAGGGAAGATGGGAGAAAAAACATCAAAAAGCAGATATGGAGCGCGGCTAGGCGGATCCTGCGTCGGATAAAGGCCCCGCCCTGCACTCCTGACGAAAATTGATACTCTGGCTTGAGATCTTTCACTGCCATGTCAGTCTCCCCCCAGTCCGCGTGCAACGCTGATGAACCGCTTGCTAATGATGACGGTCAGCTCTCTATCCTTTGAAATCGGGAATCGCAGAAACTGGGTTCCGCCAAACACACCCGCTATCACTCCAGTGTCCTCAACCTCCCGTTTCGCGAACAGCGATGTAGATGGGCATGATGGTTTGCCGCACGCGGAGGTAACAATTGTCAGACACAAAGCTCCAAGACAGTAATCGCTGGATTCGATCCTAAAAATCCTTAGTGTCGACCAATTTAAAATGACAAGATTATCTTGATGCGTTTCAATGCCATAGGGAGCAAAGACGAGCCGGTGGGTCTCAAATTCAGTGGGTGATAATGGAGCCCATTGGGTTGCGAGGAATTGCGCGTGCGCCTGAACTGGTATTGCCACGGAGAGAAGCGCCAGAGCGCAGACAGATAGCATCGCTCGGATGAGCTTTGGCCTAAAGCGACTGAATCTCACGCTGGTGCGGTCACTATAGCGAGACATGGAGGTATCCCCTGGTCCGACAGGCGAGGCAGTGGACCATAAAGCGCTGCCGCGTTTCATTGTGACAAACGTGGCCTCGACCGCGGCGAGCCACGGTATTGCAATGGCGATCAGCGCAAGGCCTGCCCCGCGGTCCAGACCCTTCCATCGACGGAAATCCCCCCTGCCCGGACGATAATCACGGAGGCTCCGGTGGCAACGTGTGAACGGGCAAGTTCCAACTTTTGGTTTCGTTATCCACAGCCGATTGCAGTGGAGTTCCGCTGCGACCTGGGGTCACCGGTATGGTTGGGCACGCCACGCCGGGGTCTTTCGCTGACGCGGTGTCAGGACCGTTCGCCTTGCGTCAGGCCCGCTCCATTTTTGCACCGAAGCGATCCGGACCTTTTCCTTGACGCCGGTCTTGCGCCTCTTACTGCGCGACCCCGAGCCAACGGAGAAAATCGCCGGGCAGCCCGGCATCCTCGCGTACAATGTGGCGCAAGAGGATGACGAACTCGTCGAGGCTGAAATCCTCATCCGGATAGCGGCGCTCCACAAGCTCCAGCACCTTCGCGGCGAGCGGGTAAGGCGGCAAGGGCCCGAGATCGCGTCCCTGCGCTTCGGCTTCCGCATGCCGCCGATCGATCTCGCACTCGTGGTCCGTGAGTTCTGCCCAAAGGGCAGTGTCTGCGCGCGCGAGGCGAACCAGCTCGACGAGTTGCTCTGTCGTTATCGTGTCGTGTCCATCTCCCGTTAGAATAGCTTGTCTGGACAAGAGAGCCGCGCGCCATTTTTGGAACGCCCTGTTCGGCGTCGTGGCGAGCCAACGGGTCCGCGCTTCGCGCGGCCCGATGACAGGCTCCGCGAACCAATCCAGCCTGCCGAAACGACTGGATTGCTTCGTCGCTCACGCTCCTCGCCATGACGAATCCACGAGGCACCTGTCGCAGCGGGCGGGAAACCCCCGGCGCGGGATGGGTTTACGCCGGCTGTCGGAGTGGCAAAAATCGGCCGGTGCCCCCGTTCGCATCTGTTCTCCACAACCGCGAGTGGACTCAATTCGTGTTCATATTTCGTGCTGAAAAAACGACAAGATATCTCAAAGGCTTGCGTTCGACGCGCGCGAAATCGCTGCACGGCACGGTTCCGGACTTGTTCTCGTGACTTTGCGGGCGCGCCGCGAGGCCCGCTCCATGTTGGGAATACGCTGTTCCAGAATTTTTCTTGAGCCGGATTGCGGGCGGCGGGAACCCCGTGCCAGAAATGAGTTCCCACGGGACGGCCGGATGGGCCATCGGGCGGCCAAGTTCTCTCCCCGTTCGCGCTTCGTTGCGCAAATCCACAACCGCAGTGTTAACGTTCGTGCTCCGTCCGCCACAGGTCTGAGAGATATCAAGGGCTTGCAGAGGGGGAACGCGATACCCACTCCTTTTTTGGTTGTGGGCGCTCCGCAATTGTTCTCAGGGATTTGCGGCCGCCCGCGCGCCCGCCGCTACTCCCCGCCGATCATGCCGACGATCTTCCAGGCGCCGGCCGCGTCCTTGCCGTAGCAGAGCATGTCCGAGCCGAGCGGGTTGATCGCCTCCGCGGCCATGAACCCGACCTTGCCGCTCGGCGCCACCACGCGCATGAAGTCCTGGCTCGCGTTCGGCGCCATGTCGGGCATCACGCGCACGAACGCCATGCCGAGCGTCTCGATCACGGGCGCGTTTGCCGCCGCGGACGCGCGCACCTCGACGCCCTCGGCCGCCGTGAAGCCCCAGTCGCCGAGGTCGGTCTTGGTGTCGGCGGCGAGCTTTTCCAGCGCGGCTGCGTCGAATTGCGGCCCCGCCGGCGAGCACACCGTGTCGGGGCGGTCCGGAT
>JBAVXH010000191.1:0-6013 GCA_049698215.1 Xanthobacteraceae bacterium
GGCGCAAGCGCGACCGGCGCCAACTCCGCCGCGCTCGGTCCAGGCAGCACCGCGACGGCCGCGAACTCGGTTGCGCTCGGCTCCGGCTCAATCGCCAGCGTTCCGAACACGGTCTCGGTCGGCGCACCGGGTAACGAGAAGCGCATCACCAACGTGGCGGCGGGCATCGCCCCGACCGACGCGGTCAACCTGTCCCAGCTCCAGAGCGTCGCGACCGGACTGGGTGCGCAAATCGTCGGCGTCCAGCAGCAGGTGAACAACATCGATCGCCGGCTGAAAGACGGCGTCGCGCTCGCGATGGCCAGCGGCGGCGTGCCGTCCGTGCCGACGGGGCGCAAGGTCGGCGTGTTCGGCAACATCGCGGGATACGACGGGCATGGCGCCGCGGGCTTCGGCGTCACGGGCGTTCTTTATGACTCCCAAACTTACTCGATTCAGGCCAATGGCGCGTTCGGCGTGGGCTTTGACACAGGAGTCGTGGGCGGACGCGGGGGTGTCTCGATCTTCTGGTAAGATCTCGGCTAGAAGCAAGGATCAAAGCTGGAAGCCGATGATGCGCTGGTTCGCCATTGCCCTGGCTTGTTTGGTGCCCGTGGCGGCCGCCGCGCAGCAACAAGCACCCATCCAGCAGCAGCAGCAGCAGCAGCAGCAGCAGCAGCAGCAGCAGCCGCAGCAGCCGCAGCAGCAGCAGCCGCACTCCACCTGGGACACGCTGCCGCGTATGCAGCTCGAGCGCCAGTTCGCAGGTCCTTTGCGCGACACCGTCGTGCAGCGCTGGCGCGACCCGGCTGACGGAACGATCTGCTACATCTACTTGCCGATCTCGGCGCCGCATTCGCCGCCGACGCCCACTGGCTTCGTGAACTACGGCAGCAATTCGATCGGGTCGATCAGCTGCTTGCCCGCTCCCACAAGGGGGCCGGCCGCGGTGGGGCCTGCGAAAAGCAAGCAGCCTTAGCGGCTGGGCATGAGCCGGTTCACTCTGCCGCGGGGCGCAGATCGAACGGCCAGCTTGCCGCGCGCGGGCGAGTCAGCGTCGCGATGAAGCGCTCGGCCCAGTGCGCGATGTCGTTGCGCACCAGCGTCTCGTACATCGCGGCGTGACGCTCGCGCCGCTCCGCAAGCGGCATCGAGAGCGCGCGGTTGATGGCACTCGCCACGGCCTCGGTGTCGTACGGATTGACCAGCAGCGCCTCCTTGCATTCGTGCGCGGCGCCGGCAAAGCGCGAGAGCACCAGCATCCCCGGATCCTCGGGGTCCTGCGCGGCGATATATTCCTTGGCCACCAGGTTCATGCCGTCGCGCAGCGGCGTCACCAGCCCGGCACGCGAGGAGCGATAGAGCCCCGCGAGCGCGGTGCGGCTGTGGGCGCGGTTCACGTAGCGGATCGGCGTCCAGTCCGCCTCGCCATAGGCGCCATTGATCCGTCCCGCGCCCTGGCTGACCAATTGCTCCATCTGCACGTATTCGGGGATTTCGCTGCGGCTCTTCGGCGTGATTTGCAGATACGTGACCTTGCCGCGCCAGTCCGAATAGCTGTCGAGGAATTGCTCGAACGCATCGAGCCGCAGATTCAATCCCTTGGAATAGTCGAGCCGGTCGACGCCGATGATCTGCGCGCGATCGTTCAGGCTCGCGACCACCTTCTGCACGAAGCTCGTTTTCACGGCGCGCCGCGCCGTCTCGGTGAAATGCTCGGTCTCGATGCCGACCGGAAACGCGTCGACGCGCACCTCACGGTCGCCGATCGGAAACGAAAAGTCCCGACTGTGCAGCCCGCACTCACGCGTGAGGTAGCGGGTAAAGTTGAAAGCGTCGTCGCCGGTCTGGAACCCCACGAGGTCGTATTCGGTGAGCGAGGGCATGAGCCGCTCGTGGCCCGGCAGCGCGGTCAGCACTTCCGGCGGCGGACAGGGAATATGCAGGAAATAGCCGATCCGGTTCCTGTGTCCCCGCGCGCGTAACATTCTGGCAAGCGGGATCAGGTGATAGTCATGCACCCAGACGAGATCGTCGGGCCGCAAGAACTTGTCGAGCTCGCTCGCGAAATGCTCATTGACCCGCATGTAGCCGGACAGATCGCGGCGCGAGAATTCGGCGAGATCAAACCGGTAGTGCAGCACCGGCCACAGCACGCGGTTGGCGAAGCCATTGTAGTATTCCTTGTAGTCCTCGGCCCCGAGGCTGGTCACCACGTAGTCGACGTTCTCGTGATGGACCGTGCTCGTCTCGTTGGCCTCGCCCTTGCGGGCGATCTTGCCGCTCCAGCCGAACCACACTCCGTTGTGGTGACGCAAAGCCGCCTTGACGGCCACTTCGAGGCCGCCTGCGCGCCCGCCGCCGGATTTTCCGTCCGGCACCGCTACGCGGTTGGAGACTACGACGAGCCGCGCCAATACCGGTCCTCCCAGCTTCTCGACAGCCGGATCGCGCTCAGAATAATGCCGGCCATCGAATAGGTCTGCGGAAAGTTGCCCCACAATTCCTTGGTCACCGGATGCACGTCCTCCGACATCAGCCCATAGCTGTTGCGCAGTTTGAGCGCGTCGATGAACATCTCGCGTGCGTCGTCCTTGCGGCCGATCGCCCAAAGCGCGTCGATCAACCAGAACCGGCAGATCAAAAACGCCGTTTCGGGCAATCCGAAATCGTCCGCATTGGTGTAACGCATAACGTTCAGATCGCGCTTAAGTTCGCGCTCGATCGCATTGACAGTAGAGACGAATCTCGGATCCAGCGGCTCCACCGCACCGAGTTCGTGCAACAATAGCACGCTGGCATCGAGGTCGTCCGATCCGAACGCGGCGGTGAACGCGCCGCGCTTCTCGTTCCAGGCTTTTTCAAGCAGCTCATCGAGGATCGGCTGCGCGCGGGAGGCCCAGTAGGCGGCGCGGTCGTCGAGCCCGAGATGCGCCGCGATCGCCTCGAGCCGCTGGCAGCCCGCCCAACACATCGCCGCCGAATGGGTGTGAATGCGCTTGCGCCCACGATATTCCCAGATGCCGGCGTCAGGCGCGAAGGCAAACTCTGCGCATTTCTCGCCGAGCGGCTCGAGAAGCCGAAACAGGGTTTCGTCGCCCATGCGCGGCAGTCTTCGGTCAAAGAACATCGGGGCCGCGGCCAGGATCACGCTGCCGTAGGTGTCATGCTGGTTCTGCGCCACCGCGGCGTTGCCGATGCGCACCGGGCCGTCGCCGCGATAACCCTTCAGGTCGGCGACAATGCGCTCCTCCAGCGGATCGGTTGATACGATGTTGTAGACCGGCTGGAGTTCGCCCGTGTGCCCGGTCACGATGGTGAGAATGTAGGAGATGTAGTTCTCCATGGTGCGTGTCGCCCCGATGCGGCTCAATGAGCGCACCACGAAGTACGCGTCACGCAGCCAGCAGAAGCGGTAGTCCCAGGTGCGGCCGGAGCCGGGAGCCTCGGGGATCGACGTCGTGTGCGCCGCGATGATCGCGCCGGTCTCCTCGAACGCGGACAGCTTCAACGTGATGGCGGCGCGGATCACCGCGTCCTGCCACTCGTAGGAAATGCCAAGCCGCCTGATCCATTCCTCCCAGTGCGCGCGCGTGCGCTCCTGGAATTCGCCGCAGGTGCTTTTCAGGTCCCCTTCGAACGGCGTGTCGGCGCCAATGACCATGGCGATGGGCCGCGACAGCACGAACGGGGATTCGCGGTCGATGTAGGCGAGCGGCGCGTCGGTGGTGAGGCGGATGTTGATGCCATGACCGCTGTAACGGATGTGATTGCTGCTCAGAGCCGGGCTCATGCTGGCCTCGCCGTGGCCGGACACCGGGCGAAAGCGGATCGTGATACGTGGCAGGCCGGCGATCGGCTCGACGATGCGCATCAGCTGCGGGGGGCGGAAGGTGCGTCCGAACTGTTCGAAGCGGGGCGCGAAGTCCGTAATACGCACCGAGGCGCCATTGCGGTCGGTGAGCACCGTGGTGACCAGCGGGGTGTTGCGCACATATTCGGAGTGCGACGCCACCAGCCCGTCGAGCACGACGTCGGTGAACCCCTTTTCCTGATCGCCGGAGAGCAGCCGGCAGAACACCGGATCGCCATCGAAGCGCGGGAAGCACCACCACACGATCCGCCCGAGCGGACTGACCAGCGCGACCGTACGGCCGTTTCCGATGACGGCGAGATCAAGGTTCTGCTGCGCGGCAGCGATATCGACGTGCTGGCGAATGTTCATCGCTTCTCTTGGCCCCCGCGCACCATTTCGGCGATCCAGCGCCGTACATCGGACGGCGTCTCGAACATGCCGGCGATCCCCTGCACCTCGCGCCCGACCGAGAAGCCGACTCCGTCGAATTCGGGCAGCACCTCGAAGGCTGCCTCGTCGGTCACATCGTCGCCGATAAAGATAGGCTTGCGGCCCTCGAACGGCGCGTGCTGCATCAAGTCACGCACCGCGGTGCCCTTGTTGAACGAAGGCTGTTTCACCTCCACCACGGACTTGCCCGGGAGAATCTCCAATCGCGCCGATGAAAATCGCGCGCAGACCGCGCTGACCTCGTCGCGCACCTCGTGACCGAGATGCGGCGCCTGCCGGTAGTGGATCGCGATGGAATAGCCCTTGTCCTCGACAATGACGCCGGGTCGTTCATCCGCGATGCTCGCGATCTCGGCCTTCAGTTGCGGATCGAGAAATGTGGTGGCGCGGTGCACGGTGCCGTCGGCCAGGCGCACTTCGGCACCATGGCCCGCAATGGCCGGGAGTTTGAGGGGCGCGAAGAACAAATCGAGTTCGGCGAGCGGACGGCCACTGACAAAGGCGAGCGCTCCGCCGACGCGCTTGGAGAGGCGTTCCAATGCGACGGTCAGATCAGCTGGAACCACCACCTCGAGCGGGGTCGGTGCGAGGTCGAGAATCGTCCCGTCCACGTCAAGCAAAACGGCCCTGGAAGGCAGGGTAACGGCGTCGATAAACAATTCGCGCTCCAGATTGCGACTTTTCGATCGAATACAGGTGGCGCTGCAACGCCGGGGAACACCGCAGACTAGTGTGGCGAATTTGAAGTTCCTCCAGTCATCGTGCAAGCTCGTAGAGGAACTTCAAATTCAAAAGCCACACTAGAATCATAGATTTGCTAGTGTCCCTTTGATTCCGAAGTTCGCATCAGAGGGTGCCGCGAGGGTTTGCGAACTTCGGAATCGGGACACTAGCGGGATAACACCTCAATTTCTCGGTCGACGCCTGGTTCCACCTTGAATTTTCCGTTGTAGGTCTTGCCCTCGTTGCGGGCGACCACCGAATACTCCCCTTCCGCCAGGATCACCTTGGGAAAGGCGCCAATCGCTTCCTTCACGACGTCGCCGCCCGGGGTCAGCACCGACCATTGGGTGTTGGCGAGCGCCTCCCCGCCCCGCTCGTTGACCAGCTTCAGGGTGATCACGGCGGCGCGGTGATTGACCACGACATCGGTCAGCTTCCCGGCCTGGACGCGGATGTCGGAGCGCACCGTCGCGTTGCTGTCCCCGTAGTTGGAGATGACGTGATAGGTGCCTTCGGGCAGCAGCAGCACATCGGTCGTGGCGACGCCAGAGGCGAGCGGCCGCTTGTCCTCGCCCTCGAACTGACTGCCGCGGTAGACATCGAACGTGATCTGGCCCGGCGGAATGCGGCTGTCGCCCACTCGCCCCTCGAAGCGCGCGCCGCCCGCGACCAGCTCGAAGGATTCGCGCACCGTTTCCGAACGGAGCTGGACCTTCTTGGCCGCCGTCGCCAGCCCGAAGCTGACATGCACGACGTAGCCGCCAGGCGGCAGCACGAAGATCGGCGCAGCGGCGCGCTCTTCGCGCAGCAGCCGGAAGACGCCGCTCGTATCCGGCTTGTCGGGATAGATGCGCCAATGCAGCCCGCCCGTGATCGGAAGCGGATCGCGGCCGAACCGCGCATTGACCATCAGGGCAACTTGCCCCGCCGGCACCATCGGCACCGATGACGCCGCAGGCGGCGCCGGTGCGGCAGGCGGCGCAGCCGGGGGCAGCGCCGCAGGTG
>JBAVXH010000192.1:0-2666 GCA_049698215.1 Xanthobacteraceae bacterium
GGCGTGGAGCAAACATCAGGCTCCGTCATTCTGGTCGGCGCGGGGCCGGGCGATCCGGAGTTGCTCACGGTGCGCGCGGTGCGCGCGGTGCAATCGGCGGACGTGATCCTGATCGACGACCTCGTCAGCCCCCAGGTGCTCGACTTCGCGCGGCGCGAGGCGAGGAAGATGATGGTCGGCAAGACCGGCCACGGGCCCGCCTGCAAGCAGTCCGAGATCAACGCCCTGATGATCAAGCTCGCCAAAGCCGGCAAGCGCGTGGTGCGGCTCAAGGGTGGCGACCCGATGATCTTCGGCCGCGCCGGCGAGGAGATCGCCGCGTGCCGTGCCGCGAGGATTCCGGTCGAGGTCGTGCCCGGCATTTCGGCCGCGCAGGGCGCAGCCGCGCGCCTGCTGGTGTCGCTCACCCATCGGGCGCAGGCGCGCCGCCTGCAGTACGTCACCGGCCACGACCGCGACGGCAAGCTGCCTGCCGACATCGACTGGCGCGCGCTCGCCGATCCCGCGGCAACGACCATCGTCTACATGCCGAAGAAGACGTTGCGCGAACTTTCCGTTCGCGCGATCGCGCAGGGCCTCGAAGCGGCCACGCCGGCAGTCGCGATCGCGAACGCGACGCGGCCGGATGAGACGATCGTCGCGGGCACCATTGCCGATATTGCAGACCGCATCGAAGCGGATGCGCCGGACGGCCCGCTGCTGGTGATGATCGGCAAGGTGTTGGCGGAGCTTGTCGAGTCGCGTACCGCCGACCTATCTCCGCTCATGCCCGCGAAAGCCGGCATCCAGAGCTAAAAGAACTGGGTCCTCGCTTTCGCGGGGACAAGCGGCCCACAGCCGCTTACGCCGCGCTCTGCAATTCGCGTTTCTCCTCTGCCAGCGCGCGCTGCACGGCCGCCCGTTCGCCGACACGCTGGAAGTGAGCGGCGATGGTCGGCGTTGCGTTGATGTCGACGCTGTCGGCGCTTAACCACTGGCTGAGCGTGTACAGATAGCCGTCGCACACGGTGTAATCCTCCCCCATCACCCACGGCCCCTCGAACATCTCGCGCTCGATCAGCGCGAAGCATTCGCCCACCGTCTGCGGCACCTTCTTCTTCATCGCCTCGATCGCGGCGGGATCGTCGGCCCAGCGATAGCCGCGCGGCCGGTGCGCATGTGCGACATGCACGGTCGAGCACAGATAGCTGTTGAACGCCTGCACGCGCGCGAGCCGATAAGGATCGTCGAGCGGGGCGAGCTTTGCGGCGGGAAACGCCTGCGCCACATAGACAAGGATCGCGGGCGTCTCGGTGATGATGCCGCGCTCGGTGACGAGCGCGGGCACGCGCGCCTTCGGATTGATCTTCAGGTACTCGGGCTTCTTCTGGTCCTCGTTCTTGAAGCTGAGCCGCACGGCCTCATAAGTCGCGCCCGCTTCCTCGAGCGCGATGTGCGAGGCGAGCGCGCAGGTGCCGGGCGCATAGTAGAGCTTGAGCATGGAGCCTCCTTGGGTTTGCCGGAGCGTAGCCCGCCCGGCCCGCCGGCGTCACCTTGGCGGTTCATGAAACGTTTTGATCTCGGCGCAAATCGTCGCCGGAATCGGATTCTCGCGGCGCTCTCGGCGCTAATCGGCGCTCTCGGCGCGCTGATCGGCCCCGCTTGGCATAGCAGAGGCCGTCAGCGTCCGGATTTCGTGCGCGCAGGTGCCGGGCGCATCATAGGAGCTTGGTGCCTCCTTGGGTCTGTCGGAGCGCAGCCCGGTTCGCACACGGCGTCATCCCGGGTGTTCATGAAACGTTTTGATCGCGGGTTCGGGTGATGTCCTAATTCCGAGCCGGTGTCCTAATTTGCAAACTCCGCTGTCCTAAACTTCCCAGTTCCTATTGCTGGAACAGGAAATTCTCGCGCATGATGCGCCATCACCGGCAGCGGCCCTAAACCGAGGCGTCGGTGGCTGAGAGACGCGACTGCGCTCCCGCCTTCAAGGCCCAAGGGAGCGCCCATGCCATCTACTCGACAACCGCAGCAGCAACAGCAAAGCGCACTCTCTAGGCCCCCGCCCTGTCCGGGCTGCGGCAAGACGATGCTCCTTGTCGGCAGGGAGAGCCACCCGCTCAAGATGGACATAGACCTACTCACTTTTGAGTGCGGGTGCGGGCACATCACCACCGCCACCACGGGCCAGTAGGCCGCCCCGAACTGGCGTCCTCCACGCAATCTTAATCTGCGCCTGCTTCAATGGCATTCTGTTCCCTAGTAGCTCAGCGGTAGAGCAGGCGGCTGTTAACCGCCCGGTCGGTGGTTCGAAACCATCCTGGGGAGCCAATGCACTTGGCCCTTTCGATTGCGCTTATGTTTGGCTTCGTGTGGGCCGCCGTAACCGCGCTACGCGTCGTGGCTTCATTCCTTCTGGGAGCCTATCGCGGCGTGACGAAGCGGCTTGAACCGGCGGCAATCACGGCGCTGATCTTCGGCCCGCCCTTTATTGCCAACGCCGCAGTCGCGGCGGTCGTGACCGCCGTTATTTGGGTCGCCCTGCTTATGTGAGGCCGCCCTAGCTAAGGCCTGTTGAGATTCATCGGGAGTTTATCACGGCCGCGGCGAGATGAATGATGGCGGCGAAGCTCTGATCGGTTTTGTCTGCGCGCATGGCGATGCGTTTGAACTCCTTGAGCTTGCCGAAG
>JBAVXH010000193.1:0-21719 GCA_049698215.1 Xanthobacteraceae bacterium
GCGGCCGGAGGAGAGGGCGAAGATGGTGGGCTCCGAGGCCATCGACATCCGCGGTTCATACCACGCGCCCGGCCTAGTGGCCCGTATTGCGCCTCTGCCATTCTTGTAATACATTCACAGCATGAAAATCATGGTCGTAAAAGTGCCCGACACTGTCGCCGCCGAAATTGAGGCGACAGCGCGCGCACGCAAGGTGTCCAAGTCCGACATCATGCGCCATCGGCTGGCAGTGACAGAGCCGCAGTTGCCGGCCTCACTCGATGACATCGCCGACCTGATCGGTTCCGTTAAGGGGCTTCCCGCTGATCTCAGCGCGAACAAAAAGAAGTACCTGAGGGCCGGTTATGGCCGCAAACCATATCGCTGACAGCAGTTTCCTTGTTGCGCTTCTGACTGACCGGGATCGCGATCACCACTGGGCTATTGCCCAAGCAGCGCTCCACCGCCGCCCCTGGAAAACGTGCGAAGCCGCGCTCTCCGAAGCCTTCTATATGCTCGGAACTCCGGGGACCGAGGCACTCATTTCCCTCATCCGGCGCGGGAGCGTCGTCTGTTCATTCGACTTTGCCGCACACGCTGACGATGTGCTCCGCCTGATGACCAAGTACAGCAACGTACCCATGGCGTTTGGCGACGCCTGCCTCGTCCGCATGACCGAAATACTCTCCGATCCAATCCTGCTGACAACCGACAGCGACTTTCGCATCTATCGGCGGCATGGCCGTCAGATCGTTCCATGCATGATGCCGCGCTGACGGGCCGCGGGCGGACGGCCGGAGGAGAGGACGAAGATGGTGGGGATGTCCGACGACATCCGCTGCCATTAGCGCCAGACAGGAGCTCGTGCACGCGCCAATTGCAGCCCAGGATGTTTCACGGCACATTGAAGGTTGGAAGATTCAGCCGTCCCAATGCGAATGGCACAAACAACTCACACCGTGTTCGTTTCCTCAACGGCCGAAGACCTCGCCGATTTTCGCGACGTGGTCCACGATCATTTGACCCGCACCGGGATGTTCATTTGCACCAACCAGAGAACGATGGGCGGGCGACATGCGGAAACCGTCGCGTCCTGCATCGACCATGCGGCAAACGCAGACTTCTACATCGGACTGATCGGTATGCGACGCGGCTGCGAGCCCGATGGAGATGCCAAACATCGCTCGATTACTGAAATTGAATACGACAGCGCCAAACCCGACGCCCGCTTCGTCTACATAACTAACGAACGGTTTCCGGTGCCGGGCAACTTGCGCGAGACTGATGAAGAGCACCGGCGCCAGCTGGATTTCCGCAGCCGCGTTACGACGCGCATCGTTGCCCACGCCGACTTCAGCTCGCCTGCAACATTGGCGGCACAAATCGTCCGAGAGCTTTTGGTCCATGTGCAAAGACAGCCTCGCAGCATTGATCCATTGGCAAGCCTGTCAGACGCAGTCGCCGATCGCATTCTCGAACGGTTGGACAAGCAAGGTGTAATCAAGAAAGCCGAGCGAGGTGGCCTAGAGCGCGAGATCGTCCTCCAGCTCGCCAAGCGCCTCAAACCCGACGATGTACTCGATTTCGATCGCGCGGTCGCCGAGCTTGAAAACGCCATCACGATCGCGCTCGATGCCATCGCACGTGGCAGGCGCGGCAGCAACGAAGGCAAATTCGTCAACGACGTTCTGAAAAGCGTCGCCGCGCACACCCAGGCTGGCGAGAACCAGCGCGCCGCAGAGGAACTCGATGACGCGCTGAAAGAGCTCGACGCCCGCGAGGAAGACCAGCGCGAAAACCTGAAGCGCTCGCGGTTGACGCTGCTGGAAGCCGGTATTGAGCAAGACATTCTGCGCCGTGACGCTTTGAGTGCCGCGAGCCGAGTGAACCATAGTGTTGCCGTCAAACACCCCGATGACGCCATCGTGCGTTTTGCGGCGTTGCGCAAACGACGGGATGAGTTCTACGTTGAAGGGCGCGATAAGGGCGTTAATTTTTCCTTGGACATCGCGATCGAGATCGCGCGGCGGACGATCGAGATCGCGCGCGACGGAGACCAGCGTGGCATCGCGTTGAACGATCTGGGCATTGCACTTAAAGCCCTCGGCGAGCGCGAGAGCGGCGCCGCTCGGCTCGACGAGGCGGTTGCGACCTATCGCGAGGCCCTCACAGAACGAACGCGCAAGCGCGCGCCGCTCGACTGGGCCGTAACGCAGAACAATCTCGGTAATGCGCTCAGAGCCCTCGGTGAGCGCGAGAGCGGCACCGCTCGGCTCGACGAGGCGGTCGCGGCCTATCGCGAGGCCCTCACGGAACGAACGCGCGAGCTTGTGCCGCACGACTGGGCAATGACGCAGAACAATCTCGGTAATGCACTCAGAGCCCTCGGTGAGCGCGAGAGCGGCACCGCGCGGCTCGACGAGGCGGTCGCGGCCTTTCGCGAGGCCCTCGCGGAATGGACGCGCGAGCTTGTGCCGCTCCAATGGGCAATGACGCAGCACAATCTCGGTAATGCGCTCGCAAAACTCGGCGAGCGCGAGAGCGGCACCGCGCGGCTCCACGAGGCGGTTGTGGCCTATCGCGAGGCCCTCACGGAACGAACGCGTAAGCGTGTGCCGCTCGACTGGGCCATGAGCACCGGCGACCAAGGCGTGGCGCTAATGCACCTTTCCGACAGGCGCGGCGATGCCGCTATGGCCGCAACAGCAGTGAACCAGATTGACCAAGCCCTTGCGGTGATGCGCGAGACTGGTCACGAGCCATTCGCCCAATTTTACCAGGCGCAGCTGCCCGAGGCTCACGCGATCCGCGATCGGCTCAACAAAGCTTGAGCTGCGCCACCGAAGCGGCCGTCAATCCATGTCGACAACCGCCACGCAATCGATCTCGACGTCGAACGGACCGGGCCATGACGGCACCTGCACGAAGATCCGCGCCGGGTTGTCGCCCGCGAAATAGCGATCATAGACCGCGTTGAACGCCGCGAAGTGCGACGGGTCGGGCGTGCAATAGACATTGCACTTGAGCACATTCGAGAGCGACGAGCCGGCCGCCTCCAGGCAGTGCTTCAGCTGCGCCATCACGCGCTCGGCCTGTTGCTCGAACGCGACCCGCGCGATCTCGCCGGTCTGCGGATCGAACGGCGGCAGGCCCGACACGAAGACAAAGCCGTTCGCGATGCTCACCGGAAAGGACTTGGCCTTGCGGTAGCGCTCCAGATAGTCCGAATACGGCTCGACGCGCAGTCGCTGGATCATGGGGAGTCTCGCGCGGGTTTGCGGCGCAAGGTAGGGCGGCGAACGGCATGCATGGTACGGCGGAGGCCGAAGGGTCCGAGCTCACCCTGCCGCTCGTCCCCGCGAAAGCGGGGACCCAGGGCCAAAACACTGGATTCCCGCTTTCGCGGGAATGAGCGGAGTGTGTTTCAATACCTGCCACACTCAACGCTCCCACGCTCCCGCCGTGAGGAACTTCCATGGCCGAAGTCAAAATCACCTTCGATGCGGCCGACGACTATGAGCGCTTCATGGGCGCCTGGAGCCGTTCGATCGGCGAGAGGTTCCTCGCCTGGCTCGATGCGCCGGCGGGCGGGCGCTGGCTCGATGTCGGCTGCGGCACTGGCGCCTTCAGCGAGCTGATCCTGCGCAGCGCGGCGCCCGCATCACTCACCGGCATCGATCCCTCGGCGGAACAGATCGCGCATGTGCGCAAGCATCTCGCCGGCCACACGTTCGAGGTCGGCGACTCGATGGCGATGCCGTTCGGCGAAAACGCGTTCGATGTCGTGGCGTCGGCGCTCGTCTTCCATTTCATTCCGGATCGCGCGAAAGCCTTCGCCGAGATGAAGCGCGTGCTTAGCGCCGGCGGCCTCGTCGGCGGCTACACCTGGAAGCGCAGTGCGAGTGAGGACTTCGCGCCCTACGCGCCGATGAAGCAGGGCACCGCCGACATCGGCGCGGAGTTTCTCAGCTCGCCGCTGGTGCCGGAAGGCTCGGCCGAGGGCATGCGCGCCTCGCTCGCGGCGGCGGGTTTCACCGATATCGCGGTGACGGAATTCACCGTCACCCGCACCTTTGCGGATTTCGAGGAGTTCTGGGCGGTGCAGAGCATCCCGTTCTCGCCGCCCGGGCGGACGATTGCGAAACTCGGCGAGGCGCAGCGCGAAAGGCTGCGCGACGTGATGCGCGAGCGGATGACGCCCGCCGCGGACGGCAGCATCACCTATGCGGCAACCGCGATGGCCGGTAAGGCGCGCAAGCCGTGAGGATGAGTTCGAAGCGTACACATACTCCGCTCATTCCCGCGCAAGCGGGAATCCAGGGCCAAGAACTGGGTCCCGGCGAGTTTATCCCCGACTTGATCGGGGACGGGGACGAGCGGCAGCGCTGGGGAACGGTCGTCTCGCAATGACCTCGCCGCTCCTCGCCTTCGCGCTCAAGCTTCCGCTCGCGCTGCTCGTCTTTCTGGTCATCGCCTACGCGGGTACGACCGACCGGCGCATCGCCGGCGTGCTGTTCACCTTCCCGATCCTCAACGGCGTCGCGATCATCGCGAGCCCGCAGCCGGTTGTGGTGGCGGATGCGATCTATCCGCTGGTGATCTTCAACTGCGTGCTGTTCTCAGCTGTGATTTCGTTTCCGGGAATGCTGCCACCGGTCGCCGCACTGCCGCGCGGCGCAAAGCTGTTCACGCGCGTGGCCGTCTGGTCAGTCGCGTGGTTCGCGGGCGCGTACCTCATCACGGATTTTCGCGCGGCGATTCCCGGCGCCGGCTTTCTCTTCATCGCGTCATCGATTGTCGCGATCCTGTTCACGCTGGCGTTCTGGACGAAGCAGCCAGCACCGTCGGCCGCAGGCGGCGTCTCCTCTCACCGCTCTCGCTTCACGTCCTTCTGGGCCAACACGACCGGGCTCGCCCGCATCGCCTTCTTCATCCTGGCCTACGCCTGCCTGTTCTTCGCCGCGCGTGTCGCGCTTGACGAGAAATGGGTCGGCATGGCGAGCGCGCTGCCCCTCCCCGGCTTCTTCGCGCTCGCCGCCTTGATGGATGACACTGAGCAGCCGCGCGATCCCGGCGCGCGCGCAAAACTGCTGCCGATCCGCGACACGCTGTTTCTCGGGCCCGTGCTGGTGATCCCGTTCAACTGGGCATTCTCGCACGCGCTCGTCGCGATGCCGGCCGAGTGGACCGCCGCGCGCTATCTTGTGCTGCTCGCGCTGTGGACCGTCGCGGCGCTTGCGGTGCTGATGCTCGTTCCGCGGCTTGAAGCGCATTTGGATCGGAGCACAGCGTAGGGCGGGGGCGTTGGTTCCTGCGCGCTCCCCGGTTCCACCATTAACGCGATGCAACGTACATGAACCCAAGGGAGGCCGCCGGTTCAGGTTGCGTACAACGCCGTCGTTCTACACGCGTCGTCATGGGGCACAGTTCTTCCAGAGGAACTGTCATGAGGAGCGAAGTGGCCAAGCCGACGACGACCGAGATCGACACACCGAAATGCCCGCGCTGTGGATCGCCGATGCACCTCGAACGCATCGAGCCGGACAAGCCGCAACATGACCGCCGCATCTTCCGTTGTGAGACGTGCGGCGAGTCGGTCAGCGAAATCGTCAAGTATCGCTGAGGCGGCAGACAGCCCAATCGAATTCGTAGCCCGGCTTGAGCCTCAAGCGCGGTTTACGCGCGTCTTCGACGCGCTATGGCGAAAGCCGGGAACAACGCGCAGAATTCCCGGGATTCGCTTGCGCTCAACCCGGGCTACGGTTCGCGCGACCGCCGCTCCGAGCCGTCACGGCACAAGCTTCTCGTCTATCGACCCCGGCGCCACGCGATCGCAACGCCACGCTATCCCGAGCGCCTCAGCAGACCGGATGCTCGATGATAAGCGTCACCGAATCCGTGCCGATCTGGTGGTCGGCGTCGGTGGCGTCGAGCTCGAGCGTGACGAAATAGCCGCCGCACCTGAACGGAAGCTGCGCGACTTTCGGCGCCCACGTGTTGGCGAACGGCTGGTCGTTCTGCGTCGACCCCTGCGCCAGCAGGATGTCCCCACCGCTCTCCGGCACGCCCTTCAACAACCATCGGTAGGAGAGCGGACTCTTGCCGTCCGGGTCCTTGGCGATGCCCTTGAGGGCCAAGGTCGGCGAGGCGTTGAGATCGACGAACTGGTCGTTGATCGGGCGCAGGATGGTGACGGCGGGCGGCCCGCTCGCCGGCGCGTTCACCACCTTGACGGAGACCATTGTGCTCCCCAGCGTGCCCTGCGCATCCGCTCCGGACAGGCTGATCATGCGCGGTCCGGGGGTTGCGAAGCTCACTTGCGGCGCACACCCGATGTGAGGGAAGGCGGCATCCATCTCGCTGCTGCGCCATCTCAGCTTGCCGCACGACAACGGGGAGAACTTTTCCGGATCGAACGAGGCGCCTTGGAAGACGTAGGAAACGCCGGCGTGCAGCACCGCGTCCTTGTGCGGCTTGACGATCCAGACCTGCGGCGCGCTGTTGCGGGTCTGCACGTGGATGCTGGCATGCGCCGGGTTGCCGGCGGCGTCGGTCGCGGTCGCCGTTATCCTGCGCGTCCCGGGTGTGAGAAAACCGTACGAGAGGCTGGCGCCGCTGCCCATGGGACCGTCCATGTCGGACTCCCAAGTCACCGTGCAGCAATTGGCGCCGCCCTCGAAGTCAGTCATCGCGGCGGTGAAGGTCACGGCGGAGAAGCCGCCGAAGGGAACGCGGGCATTGTTCGGCGGATCCGTGATGGCGACCGTGGGCGGGCGGTCGACGTCTGTGAGATTGCTGTCGAGGCCCAGCTCGGCCTGCACGCTGGCGATAGGGCTGTAGTCGAAATGAGAATCATTGCCGCCCCAAAGCAGGCCGAGCAGACGCACGTCGAAATCGTTGCTGAAGCCCTGAAACACCGGCGAGCCGCTGTCGCCGTGCCCCGCCAGGCCCTCGACCCTGTCCTGGCACAACAGGGTGAATCCCGTGTCGTTGCCGTTTCCGTCGACCGGACTGATATCGGCGCAGGTCCCATCGACCACGCCGCCGGTCAAGCTGGAGGTTCTGCCCATCTTGGACACGCCGTCGCCGCAGAGCGCCGCGCGCGTACCCCGGATGGAATAATTGGAAGGGAAGTTGGGATCGGGATGGAGGATCTGGCCCTGATGGCCGGTGACCCCGGTCGGCATGACGGCGAAGATGCTGTCGCTCATCCGGCACCGGCGTCCCGACGGACAATCGCCCCCCGTGAACCGCGGCGGGTCGACGGTTTCGGTCCCCACACCGTTGCTTAGCGACCCAGGCGTGGCCGCATTCGGCTGGTCGAAGCGGGTTCCGTCGACGGCTCCCTGCACCGCGGTGCAGTGCGAACAGGTGACGAAGCCGTTGACGCCGGCGCGGCGGGTGACGAAGCCGAGCGTACAAAGACCGGCGCCGTTGACGGTAATTTGCGTCCCGCCCACCACTGGGCGCGTGCGAGCCTGCGGATCGGGGCCCCAGTCCCAGAGCATTCGCATCGGCGCCTGCTGCTCGAAGATCACCGCCTCGAGCGGGATGCCGAGGGCGGCGAGCTTCGCCTCCACGGTGGGCTGCACGTCCAGGCGGGACAAACCAACCTTCAGCCGATTGCGGCGCTCGTCGGCATCCAGCAGCACGACGCCGGGCACGGCTAGAACCCCGCGCGCACGCATATGCATGTCGTGCAGCTGCGGAAAGTTGTAGCGGCCCTGTACAGGGTGAAAGCCGCCCTCGCGAATCCGCTCAGGCCCGAACACCTCGTTCACGGCCTGCCGCGCCGCCTCCACCACGCTTGCGCTCGTGTCGGTGAGAACCACCTGCAAGGCTTTGTCGCGCGCCACGTAGAGACCGCCGAACTGCGGCACTCGCGCCGCAACCGCCAGAAACAGATCGTCCAGGGTTTGCCCCCGCGGACCGGAAAGCGGCGCCGCCCGGGCTGGAACCCCGGCTGTCGGTGCCGTGGTCGACGGACCGGCGGGCTGTGAAAGTTGCGCGACCTGCGCCCCCGGGACATCGGTTGCGCCTGCCGCGAATTCTGCGGCAACCGCCGGCCGGCCGGCAGTTCCAGCTCCGGGCAGTGGCGCCTGGAATGTCACGGCGAAAGCGGCAAGGAAAATCGACCACTTCACCATGACGCGTTTTCGCGCGCCTGGCTGTACGGCCGGTTCCTTCGGCCGCCGCTGCCTGCCTGCTGCCCCGACCCCCGCACGACCGGAGGCGGAGCTGTCCGCAATTGTCTTGAGGCGTGTCGGAAGCTCAGCGTGGTGCTCCATCGTGTGGCCTTTCGTCGCTGGGTAAAAAAGTCATCTTGACACAATGCAAGGTAGTCTGACAGCCGCTGGCGCGGCAGTCAACTCAAAGTTGGAGAGCTGCCTGAAAATCAACCCAAGACCACACCGACGAACGGCACGCTGGGCTTCGTCAATCCATCCCGGGTTCGCGCCGCCACCCGGTATTCGCAATGCGCATAAACAGCCAATGCCAGCGCTCGATGGGTGCCAGTCCCTCGATTGCGCCTTGCTGAATCCAAGCTAGAGACCGGGCCGTGTGATTTCGCCCAGGACGCGCGTGTAGAACCGCAATCCGACTCGGGAATATGGCGTTCTACAGCCGAATTCGCGCCCGCGCGTTATTCTGCAAACGTATTTCGGGATAGGGTTGCGTCATGTCAGCCCCCGCTTCGCCTTCCGCGCCCGCGCCCTCCCCACCGACCCACACCAACCGCCTCGCCGCGGCGACCTCGCCGTACCTGCTGCAGCACCAGCACAATCCGGTCGACTGGCGCGAGTGGGGGCCGGAGGCGCTCGACGAAGCGAAGCGGCTGAACAAGCCGATCCTGCTCTCGGTCGGATACGCGGCCTGTCACTGGTGCCACGTGATGGCGCACGAGAGCTTCGAGGACGAGGCGACGGCTCGCGTGATGAACGAGCTGTTCGTCAGCATCAAGGTCGACCGCGAGGAGCGCCCCGATATCGACCAGATCTATATGAACGCGCTGCATCTGCTCGGCGAGCAGGGCGGCTGGCCGCTCACGATGTTTCTGACGCCGGCGGGCGAGCCCGTGTGGGGCGGCACGTATTTTCCCAAGGAAGCGCGCTTCGGCCGCGCGGCCTTCACCGACGTGCTGCGCGAGATCGCGCGGCTGTTCGCCGAGGAGCCGGACCGCATCGGCAAGAACCGCGACGCGCTGATGGCGCGGCTCTCCGAAAAGGCGCGCCCCGAGGGCAAGGTCGTGGTCGGGCTCGCCGAGCTCGATCGCGTGGCAAACGGGATTGCGCGCGCGATCGACACCCAGAACGGGGGGCTGCGCGGCGCGCCCAAGTTTCCCCAATGCGGCCTGTTCGAGTTGCTCTGGCGTGCGGGCGAGCGCGCGCCCGCGGAGCAGAACGAGACCCGCACTGCGGCGGGAGCGTTCTTCGGCCGCGTGCTGCTCACCCTCGAGCATATCTGCGAGGGCGGGATCTACGATCATCTCGGTGGCGGCTTTGCGCGCTACTCGGTCGACGAGCGCTGGCTGGTGCCGCACTTCGAGAAGATGCTCTACGACAACGCGCAGCTCCTGGAACTGCTGGCGCTCGCCCATGCCCGCACCGGCCACCCGTTGTTCCGCCAGCGCGCTGCCGAAACGGTCGGCTGGCTCGCCCTCGAGATGACCACGCCGCAAGGGGCCTTTTCGGCCTCGCTCGATGCGGATTCGGAGGGCGAGGAGGGGAAGTTCTACGTCTGGTCGCTGGCGGAGATCGAGGAGGTCCTTGGGGCGGAGGATGTGGCGTCTTTTGCAGCGCAATATGACGTGGCGCCGGCGGGAAATTTCGAGGGCCACAACATTCTCAACCGGCTCAAGCACTTACCGCGCAACATGGAAGACTATGCTGCGGCGCAGCAGGACGAGGGCCGTCTTGCCGTGTTGCGCGGCAAGCTGTTGAAAGAACGGGAGAAACGCATCCGGCCTGGCCTCGACGACAAGGTGCTGGCCGACTGGAACGGGCTGATGATCGCCGCGCTGGCCAATGCCGGCGCGCTCTTTGGTGGCGGCAACTGGATCGAGATGGCGGCTGGCGCCTACCGCTTCATCGCCAACGAGATGACCCGCGGCGACCGGCTGGGCCATTCCTGGCGCGCGGGGCGGCTCCTGGTCCCCGGCCTCGCCTCCGATTTCGCCAGCATGATCCGCGCGGCGCTGGCGCTCCACGAGGCGACGGCCGAGCGCAGCTATCTCGACCATGCCATGGCCTGGCAGGGCGCGCTCGACCGCCACTACGCCAATCCGGACACCGGAGGCTACTTCCTCACCGCGGACGACGCCGAGGGCCTGGTGGTGCGCCCCAGCGCTACCAGCGACGACGCCACGCCCAACCCGAACGGCATTGCGGCGCAGAACCTGATCCGGCTGGCAGCTTTCACCGGCGACCATGCGTGGCGGGAGAAGGCCGACCGGCTGATCGAAGGCGTGCTCAGCGCGGCCGGTGAGCACCTGATCGGCCATGCCTCGCTGCTGAACGCGCTGGATCTGCGCCTACGGGCGACCGAGATCGTGGTGACGGGTTCCGGGGAGCGCGCCAAGGCGCTTGCGACGGCGGCGCTGCGCCTGCCGCTCTCCACCCGCATCGTGCTGCGCGCGATGAATGCGGATGCGCTGTCCGCGTCCCATCCTGCGCGCGAGAAAATCGCAGCGGCGCCAGACGGCGCCGCGTTCATCTGCGTCGGCGAGCGATGCTCGCTGCCGGTGACGGAACCCGGCCACCTCGCCGAGCTCGCGCAGGCGATGGGCGCAACTTCATAGCGATTCAAAACTGAAAATGTTGTGCGGCGTGGCGCGATGGCCAACACTCGCGCCATGGGAGGAACCATCATGCGGATTGCTATCGGTGTCTTGCTCGCTGTTGCGACGCTCACGCCCGCGCTGGCCGAAGACTTGGCTGTCGAGCTGAACGCGCTCGAAAACACCGAGAACCGCTGCCGCATGACCTTCGTGATCGAGAACAAGGGCAAGGCCGCGGTCGACAGCCTCAAGCTCGATCTCGTGCTGTTCAACACCGACGGCGCCGTCTACCGCCGCATGATGGTCGACATGGCACCGGTGCGCGCTGCGAAAACCGTCGTGAAGGCGTTCGTCACTGAGGGTGATTGCAGCCAGATGAGCAAGGTGTTGGTGAACGAGGTGACCGCCTGCACGCCGGGCGACGCCGCGACATGCCAGGACCAGCTTGGGCTGTCGTCGCGCATCAAGGCGGTGCGGCTGTACAAGTAGTGGCCCGGATGGAGGGCAGGCAAAGGAGCGCAGCGACGTGCCCGCCGTATGACCAAGGTGGCGGGCACGCTTCGCTTTGCCCGCCCTACAGCTCATTCAACTCCAGCGCCATGTACATCACGCCGGGCAGCGGGTTGTCGTAGTAGGGCGCGACCGGCGCGAACCCGAGATGGCGGTAGAGAACGCGCGCAGCATTCATCGAGGCGAGCGTGTCGAGCAGCATGGTGCGGTAGCCCTGGGCACGTGCATGCTCGATCAGCTCGTTGGCAAGCTCGCGGCCGAGCCCGCTGCCGCGCCAGGCCGGCCGTACATACAGCCGCTTCATCTCGCAGACGCCCGGCTCCACCATGCGGTAGGCAACTGCGCCCGCAGCGTTGGCGCCATCGCGCGCGATCAGCACCACGCCGGTCGGCCGCGCGTACTTACCGGGCAGGCCGGTGAGCTCGTCGCCCACGTTCTGGAAACTGATGTCTTCGGCGAGCGAGGCGACGTATTCGCGGAACAGCGTCTCGACGATCGCGCGATCGTCCGGCCAGCGCGCTTCGGAGATGCGGGGGGACATGGTTCTTTCGTTCGTCATGCCCCGCGAAAGCGGGGCACCCAGTACACACCGAAAGAGATGATTGCACGAGCCTTCGTAGGCCGCCCATGCCGTGTCTACTGGGTCGCCCGCTTTCGTGGGCGATGACGATGGAGAGAATCCGCGCTAAGCGTTCATGCTCTCGAAGAACTCGCCGTTGGTCTTCGTGTTGCGCAGCTTGTCGAGCAGGAAGTCGATCGCATCCATGGTGCCCATCGGATTGAGGATGCGGCGCAGGATGTACATTTTCTTGAGCTGCTGCGGGTCGGTGAGCAGTTCTTCCTTGCGGGTGCCGGAGCGCGTGATGTCCATCGCCGGGAAGGTGCGCTTGTCGGCCACCTTGCGGTCGAGGATGAGTTCGGAATTGCCGGTGCCCTTGAACTCTTCGAAAATGACTTCGTCCATGCGGCTGCCGGTATCGATCAGTGCGGTCGCGATGATGGTGAGCGAGCCGCCTTCCTCGATGTTGCGCGCTGCACCGAAGAAGCGCTTCGGGCGCTGCAGTGCGTTCGCGTCCACGCCGCCGGTCAGCACCTTGCCGGATGACGGCACCACGGTGTTGTAGGCGCGGCCGAGGCGGGTGATCGAGTCGAGCAGGATCACGACGTCGCGGCCGTGCTCAACCAGGCGCTTTGCCTTCTCGATCACCATCTCGGCGACCTGCACGTGGCGCGAGGCCGGCTCGTCGAAGGTCGAGGAGATCACCTCGCCCTTCACGGAGCGCTGCATGTCGGTCACTTCCTCGGGCCGCTCGTCGATCAGCAGCACGATCAGAAAGGTCTCCGGATGGTTCGCCGTGATCGAGTGCGCTATGTTCTGCAACAGCACGGTCTTGCCGGTGCGCGGCGGCGACACGATCAGGGCGCGCTGCCCTTTGCCGATAGGCGCCACGATGTCGATGACGCGAGCCGACAGATCCTTCTTGGTCGGATCCTCGTGCTCCATCTTGAGCCGCTCGTCCGGATAGAGCGGAGTGAGGTTGTCGAAGTTGACCTTGTGGCGCGCCTTCTCGGGGTCTTCGAAATTGATGGTGTTGACCTTGAGAAGCGCGAAGTAGCGTTCGCCTTCCTTCGGGGAGCGGATTTCGCCCTCGACGGTGTCGCCGGTACGCAGGCCGAAGCGGCGGATCTGCGAAGGCGAGACGTAGATGTCGTCGGGACCGGGGAGGTAGTTCGCCTCCGGCGCGCGCAGGAAGCCGAAGCCGTCGGGCAGCACTTCGACCACGCCTTCGCCGATGATGTCGACTTCTTTGGCCGCGAGCTGCTTGAGGATCGCGAACATCTGTTCTTGCTTGCGCATGGTCGAGGCGTTCTCGACCGCGTGCTCTTCGGCAAAAGCCAGAAGTTCGGTGGGGGATTTGGACTTGAGGTCCTGGAGTTTCATTTCCCGCATACGGGGGATTCCTAAGGGTCGTCCGGCGGGCTTTGAGAAAAATGGCAGCGCCGGGAAGGGGGAGGGGAAGTCGCAGGTCTGGCGAGGAAGATTCCTCTGCCTGATCGGGTGTCCGGCTCGTTCGAACCAGAAACTCGGATCCATCCGCCTGCGTTTCAGGAGAGTGGGCAGAAAATATGAGATGACGCACACGGGCGCAAGAGGGCGCTCTGTCGCGCCGACTGACTGTCATCGAGGTCGGTTTTAGCAAGAAAATCAAGCGATCAGAATGGCTTAACAATAACGAGAATCACGATTCCGATCATCAGAACGGTCGGGATTTCGTTGATAACACGGTAAAACTTTTGCGAGCGGGTGTTACGGTCCTCGGCGAATTCCCGCGTCCAGCGCGTGAATTGGCCGTGCAGGACGGAGAGAATCAGCACCAGCACGAACTTCGCCAGCATCCAGCCGGAACGGTAATGCCCGCTCTCCAAGACAAGCCAGAGGCCCGCCATCCAGGTCACGACCATCGCGGGGTTGATGATCGCGCGTAAGAGCCGGCGCTCCATCACCTTGAAGGTCTCGGACTGTTTCGAGCCGATCTTCGCCTCGCAATGGTAGACGAACAACCGCGGCAGATAGAGCATGCCCGCCATCCAGGCGATCACCGCAATGACGTGCAGCGCCTTGATCCACTCGTAGTAGCCGGCCGGCACGATCAAGAGAAACAACCCCAGCAGCGCGGCGCTCAGCCCCAGCGCAATCTCGGCCCGGAGCCAGCGTCTAACAAACGCCTGCATCAAGCTAGGCCATGATGATGTCGTCCGACGACATGAAACGTTTGCACAGGTCTCACGTTACACACGGCCCCTTCCTTCTCATCTAAGAAGAGATTCTTGTTTAAGACTCTTTGACCGTTGATTTGACTCATAATTGATTTTCGACTCCGCGTCCCGACTTTGTCCTCATGCAGTCCGAAGCCTCGCAATCCATCGTCGATCAGCAACATCCATTAGCGTGCTGAATCTCATAGGGCTTCGAGAAACTATCCACCTCGTTGTCCACTGGTTTGGGCAGTGCCTCCGTTCTTCAGGACAATTCACCGTTTCGGTGGCGGACTCGACCCATGTGGATGGCGACCTGACTTGTCCCAGCCGGCCTCCTGGTGACCGCTTGCGATTTCCCTAAAGGCATGGCCTTCTCCCCAGCGGTCCACAGACTTGTTCGGGTCATGCCCCAGCGCAGCGGCGGGTTCTTTCATCTGCATCTTGTGTCAGACGCGACCGGCGAAACGCTGATCACGGTCGCGCGCGCAGCTGCGGCGCAATATGCGTCCGTCGCGCCGATCGAGCACATCTATCCGCTGGTGCGCACCGACAAGCAGATGGAGCGGGTGATCTCCGAGATCGAAGCTGCACCCGGTATCGTGCTCTACACCATGCTGGATTCGTCGCTCGCCGAGCGGCTGCAGGGAAAGTGCCGCGAGTTCAGTATTCCCTGCCTGTCGATCCTCGATCCGGTGCTTGGGCTGTTTCAGTCCTATCTCGGCGCCGAGTCGACCAAGCGCGCCGGCGCTCAGCACACACTCAATGCCGAGTACTTCAAGCGCATCGACGCACTGAACTACACCATGTTGCATGACGACGGGCAGCATACCGATGATCTCGAGGATGCCGACGTGGTGCTTACCGGCGTGTCGCGGACCTCGAAAACCCCGACTTCGATCTATCTCGCCAACCGCGGCGTGAAGACCGCGAACGTGCCGCTCGTACCGAACATGCCGGTGCCGATCCAGCTCGAGCGGATCGCAAAGCCGCTGGTCGTCGGGTTGACGGCGAGCCCCGAGCGCATCGTTCAGATCCGGCAAAATCGCCTGCTGGGTCTCAAGGCGCATCGCGATGACGATCTTTATGTCGATCGCCAAGCGGTCGCGGAAGAAATCGCGTTCTCGCGCAAGCTCTGCGCCAGGCACAACTGGCCGATCATCGATGTGACGCGCCGCTCGATCGAAGAGACGGCGGCCGCCGTGATGGCACTGCTCGCGGAACGCCGCCGGCAGGCTGCGAGCTGATCAAATTGCTTCCGCGGGCATGAGCGGATGCGGTAAGTCACAGTCAATGTCTCTCTGGCTTTCCCCCCAACCGCTGGTGCTTGCCTCGCAGAGCAAGGTGCGCCGCGCGCTGCTCGAGGCGGCCGGCATTCCGGTGGAGGCGCGGCCCGCGCATCTCGACGAGCGGGCGATCGAGGAGCGGGTGCAGGGCGGTCCGGGCGATGTCGCGCTGACGCTGGCACGCGAGAAGGCGCGCACCGTCGCGGCCATGTCGGATCGTCCGATCGTAATCGGCTGCGATCAGACGCTGGCGCTCGGCGAGCGGCGCTTCTCCAAGCCGCCGGATCGCGCTGTGGCGCGGGCACAGCTTCTGGCGCTGCGCGGCAGGACCCATGAGCTGCATTCGGCCGTCTGCGTCTGCCGGAACGGTGGCGTCACATTCGGGCACGTAGCGGTCGCCCGGCTCACGATGCGGGCATTTTCCGAAGCGTTCCTTGATGCCTACCTGGACGCGGCGGGCGCGGCTGTGACCGCGAGCGTCGGCGCCTATCAGCTCGAGCGAACCGGCATCCATCTCTTCGAGAAGATCGACGGCGACCACTTCACGATCCTCGGGCTGCCATTGCCGGCCTTGCTCGAAGAGCTGCGGCGCGAAAAGGTGCTGGCCGCATGACAACAAGTCCCGGCAGTGCTCCACGCCGCGCGTGCATCATGGGCCATCCGGTTGGCCACTCACGCTCGCCGATGCTGCACGGCTATTGGCTGCGCACGCTCGGGGTCGACGGCTCATATGAGCACGCGGACGTGCCGCCGGAACAATTCGAGGTGTTCTTCCGCGGGTTGAAACGCAACGGCTATGCGGGCGGCAACATCACGATTCCGCACAAGGAAGCCGCGTTCCGCCTGGTTGACCGGCGCGAGCGCGCCGCCGACGCGATCGGCGCGGTGAACACGGTCTGGTACGAGGGCGACACGCTCGTCGGCGGCAACACCGATTGGTACGGCATTGTGGCGAGCCTCGACGATATCCATCCCGGCTGGGACGCGGCGCCCGGCAGTGCATTGGTGCTCGGCGCCGGCGGCTCGGCGCGGGCCTCGGTGTTTGCCTTCCTGGAGCGCAAGTTCTCCGTCGCGATCGTCAACCGCACACTGGAGCGCGCCGAAAAGCTCGCCGCGCAATTCGGCCCGCGCGTGTCGGTGCACGCGTGGAGCGAGGTGCCGACGCTGCTCGGCGAGGCCGATGTACTGATCAACAACACATCGCTCGGCATGTCCGGCAAGCCATCGCTCGAGATCGATCTCGCGCCACTGAAACCGTCGGCAATCGTCTATGACGTGGTCTACGTGCCGCTCGAAACCGCACTCTTGAAGACCGCCAAGGCGAAGAGGCACCGTACGGTCGACGGCTTGAGCATGCTGCTCTATCAGGCGGTCAACGGCTTTTCGCACTGGTTCGACGTGACCCCGAAGGTGACCGCCGAACAACGCAAGATCCTGGAAGACGATATTCGCCAGAAGACCGGCGGGTGATGCATGTTCATCCTCGGCCTCACCGGCTCGATCGGCATGGGCAAGTCGACCACCGCGAACTTCTTTCGCGAGGCCGGCGTACCGGTGCACGATTCCGATGCGGTGGTGCATCGGCTCTACGAGGGCGAGGCAGTTGCGCCAGTTGAGGCCGCGTTTCCCGGCGTGACGGTCGACGGCCGGATCGACCGCGCCAGGCTTGCCGAGAAGCTGGTCGGCAACCGGCAAGCGATCGAGCAGCTCGAATCGATCGTGCACCCGCTGGTGCGCGCCGTGTCGGAGCGCTTCATCGCGGAGCAGCGCTCGCGCGGCGTCCGCGCCATCGTGCTCGACATTCCGCTGCTGTTCGAAACAGGCGGCGAGAAGCGCGTTGACGCCGTCGTGGTGGTGTCGGCGCCGGCCGACGTCCAGCGCGCGCGGGTATTGGGGCGCGCCGGCATGACGGCGGAAAGGCTGGACGCGCTGCTCGCGCGCCAGATGTCGGATGCCGAGAAGCGGTCGCGGGCGCATTTTGTCGTGGATAGCTCGCGCTCGTTCGATTCCGCGCGTGCACAGGTCCATGCGATCCTGCGCGCGGTTGCGGCCCTGCCAGGCCGGCGAATCAGCTAAACAAAGTCCATGCGCGAGATCATCTTCGACACCGAAACCACCGGCCTTGACCCCTATCAGGGCGACCGGCTGGTGGAAATCGGCTGTGTCGAGCTGGTGAACGGGTTCCCGACCGGCAAGACGTTTCACGCCTATCTCAATCCGCAGCGCGACGTGCCGGACCAGGCATTTGCGGTGCACGGACTCTCGGCCGAATTCCTGAAGGACAAGCCGTTGTTCGCCGATGTCTGCGAGGAGTTCCTCGCCTTCGTCGCCGACGCGCCGCTAGTCGCGCACAACGCGATGTTCGATCTTGGCTTCATCAACGCCGAGCTCGAACGCTGCAAGAAGCTTCTGATCCAGCGTGACCGGCTGGTGGATACGCTCATGCTGGCGCGGCGCCGCTATCCCGCAGGCCCGAACAGCCTCGACCATCTCTGCCAGCGCTTCTCGATCGACGCGTCGCGCCGCACCAAGCACGGCGCGCTGCTCGATGCGGAGCTGCTCGCCGAGGTCTATGTCGAACTGACCGGCAAGCGTCAGGCGCGCCTCAGCCTGGTGGACGAGCCGATCGCCGTGACGCAGGCGGGTGTGCTCGTGGTCGTGCGCGTGCGCCCGGCGCCGCTCATGCCGCGCATCTCCTATGCCGAGCGCGCGGCGCACCTCGCTTTCGTGGCGACGCTCGGCGAAAAGGCGATCTGGAACGAGTATCTGGCGGCCTAGCCTTTCCGCTCGTCCCCGCGAAAGCGGGGACCCAGTCCTTTGATCGAAAAACTGGATTCCCGCTTTCGCGGGAATGAGCGGAGCGGAGTCAGCCGAGGCTGACGGGAAGCGAAAGAATCCCCCGGAGAAAGAGGGAGTCGCTCCAATCGGGTGGTCGGTCCCCGGCGAGACGAATGCCGGGAAAACGCTCGGCCAGCCGCCGAATGGCGATCGCGCCCTCCAGACGCGCCAGCGGTGCACCAAGACAGAAGTGAATTCCATGGCCAAAAGTAAGGTGGGAATTGGGCATACGGCCGATGTCGAAACGATCCGGATCCGGGAACTGGGCGCCGTCGCGGTTCGCCGAATTGGTGAATGCGAAGACCCTCTGCCCCGCGCGCATCGGTTTTCCGCCGAACTCGATGTCGCTCACCACGAGGCGAACAAGTGCGCTGATCGGTCCATCGTATCGCAACCATTCTTCGATTGCCGGCTCGATCAATCCGAGGTCCGCGGTCAGCCGATCCCATTGGTCGCGGAATCGCATCGAGTAATAAAGACCGTTCCCGAGCAGATTGGCGGTCGTTTCGTGACCCGCGAAGAGCAGCAGAATGCAAGTGGCGATCACTTCGTCAGCCGTCATCGTTTCCTTTTCGTCACGAGCCGCGACCGTCTGGCTGATGATGTCATCGCGCGGCTCTCGCGTGCGCTCCGCGACAATGTCTCGAAAGTAGTCCGCCATCGCGAGGGCGCCGGCTTCGGCCCTGTCATACTTGTCGGGCGAGGCCTGTGACGACCCAATGAACAAGGCAATCTCGTCCGACCATGCCTTTACGCGCTTGAGGTCGTCGCGCGGCACCCCCAGCAAGTCCATGATCACCAACGCCGGAAGCGCATAGGAGAAGTCAGCGATCCAGTCGACTGTCTGCCCGGCCTTCTCCTTGGCATCCATGTCGTCGAGCAACATGTCGACAATCCCGTGGATGCTGGGCTTCAACGTATCGAGAGAGCGTGATGTGAAGGCCTTGGTAAAGAGCCGCCTCAGGCGTGTGTGATCCGGCGGATCACGAAAAACCATCCAGGTGCTGAGGTACATCATCAAGCTGACGTACCCGGAGCGGCGGCTCTCCGGCACGGCGGCAAAGAAAGGGGCGAGCCGATTTGCCGAAACCTCGGCATTGTTCAGAGCCATCGCCTTCACGTCTTCATAGCGCGTCACGACCCAGGCCTTCATCGGCTCGGACCAATGTACGGGGTCGTTCTCGCGCAGTCTTTTGAAGATTGGAAATGGATCGGCATTCGTCGCCGGATCGGCGAAATCGATTTTCAGCATCAGCTCTCACCTGCCTCGGCTGCACACCCTAAGCCGAAGCGGCAGGCGATCAAGCGGCGGCCGAAAACCGCAAATGAGACTCATGTCCGAAATGCCAGCCTTTGGCTACCTGCAGCCTCGCTGCCGAGCCGGTTGCCGTGACGGAGGCGCATCTCGCCTTCGTGGCGACGCTCGGCGTAAAGCAATCTGGAACGAGTATCTGGGCGCATGATCCCGAAAAAGCATGCCTTGGACGTGCTCCGGGGTGGGTACCGGTTTAGGATCAGATCATGCGCAAGAAAGCTCAGGGCGCGTGCTCATGAACGCCCCCAAACGTCGGCTTCGAGAGCGGAAACCGGTACTCCCTCCCTTGATTTCTCAATCTCCAGCAAATCTCCAGACAAAATCACGCTCCCGTCCAGCCCGCCTCCAAGCGCCCTAATCTGATCGCCGATAGGTAGTGCGCCAGCGGGACGCGCACGGCTGTGCCTCTCCGCCAGATGCGCAATGCCGCGCTCACCGGAGATCGTCGCCATGGCACTGAGCTTGATCAATTCCTTCAATGTCGGCGACAACGCGACGCTGCAGCTTGGTGGCGCAAGCTATGTGACGACGGCGGCGATCGGCGGAACCACCTACGTCTTCGTTACCGGCAAGGGCGGGGGCGACAACGGCGTGAGCGTCTTCTCGCTCGGCGCCAACGGCGCCCTGACCAATGTCTTCAATGTCGCCGACAACAACACGACAAACCTTGGCGGCGCGTTCGCGCTGACCACTGCGGTGGTCGGCGACACCACCTACCTGTTCGTGTGCGGCGTGAACGACTCCGGCGTGAGCGTGTTTTCCGTTGGCACGGACGGCTCGCTGACCAACACGGCGAATATCGGCGACAGCGCGGCGCTGCAGCTCGCTCTCTCTGTCGACGTCGAGACGGCGGTAGTCGGCGGCACGACCTATTTGTTTGCCGACGGGGTCAACGATAACGGCGTGAGCGTGTTCGCGGTTGGGGCGAACGGCACGCTCACCAACGTCGATAATGTGATCGACGACGGCACATCGCGGATCCAGGGCCCGCAAGGGATGGCGACCGCCACGGTCGATGGCAACACCTACCTCTTTGTCACCGGATTCCACGACGACGGCGTCGGCGTGTATTCCGTCGCGGCGGACGGTCACCTGACCAACGTGTTCAACGTCTCGGATTCGGGCCCGATGGAGCTGGACGGGCCGGTCGACGCGATCACGGTTGCGGTCGGCGGCGCCACCTATCTCGTCGTCAGCGGCTTCGAAGACGATGGGTTGACCGTCTTTTCCGTCGCGGCGAACGGCGCGCTGAGCAATGTGTTCAACCTTCCCGACGACGGCACGCTGAAGCTCGACAATCCCGTCGGCCTGTCGACCGCGGTCATCGGCGGCACGACCTATTTGCTCGTGGCGGGAGCCGACGACGACGGCTTGAGCGTCTTTGCGATGGGCGCGGACGGCGCGCTGACCAATGTGGCGAACGTGTCGGACGACGCCACGCTGCTGCTTGATCGCGTCATCGGCGTGACGACGGTCGAAATGAACGGCCAGACCTACGTCATCGCGGCGAGTAACTTCGATAACGGCGTCAGCGTGTTCAAGCTGATCGACGACACCAATCACGAACCGACGCTCACCGCGACCGGCAACAATCCGGCCTTCACGGAAGGCGGTGAGGCGGCCGACATCTACGGCGCGCCGCTGGCCTCGACCATCGAGGAGGGCCAGACCTTCACGTCGCTGAGCCTGACAGTGACCAATGTCACCGATGGGGCGAACGAGATCCTCGGCTTCCTCGGCCACGACCTCGCCTTGACCGACGGAAATTCGGTGGCAGGCGTGACCGTCAGCGTCGCCGGGACGACCGCGACGGTGACCTTCCCCGGGGCGGCCGATGCGGCCGGGTTGCAGGCGCTCATCGACGGCTTGGCCTATCGGAACGCCAGCGAAAACCCGACCGAGGCCGACCGCGTGATCACCATCACGCAACTGGTCGACTCGGGCGGAACGGCGGGGACCGGCGACGATTCCGCGGCGCTGAACATTGTCTCGACCGTCCAGGTGCATCGAACCAATGACGCGGCCGCCATCAGCGGTGACACCGGCGGCAACGTCACCGAGGCCAGCATCGTCGGCAACGGCACGCCGACCGCGACCGGCAATCTCGATTTCACCGACGTCGACAACGCTGCCGATGCCTGGCAGGCGGTGGCGGCCGGCGCCGCGACGGCCAACGGCTTCGGCACCTATGCGGTGACGGCAGACGGACAGTGGACCTACACGCTCGACAACAACAATGCAGCTGTGCAGGCGCTCA
>JBAVXH010000194.1:0-20705 GCA_049698215.1 Xanthobacteraceae bacterium
GCTTACGGGCGGTTGTCGGGCGGAAAAAGGCCCTAAAAACAATAGCGCGGGCGACTAAAGGCCCGCACCACCCCAACAATGAACAACAATCGTAGCCTTCAGCCCATCCGTGGGGCGCGATGACCGCCATGGCCACCGTGACCGCCGTAGCCTCCGCCGCCCGGGCCGGCGCCGGGAGTGGGACGCGGCTTGGCAGGCAACAGACCTTCGCGCTGCATCTTCTTGCGCGCGAGCTTGCGGGCCCGGCGGATCGCTTCCGCCTTTTCCCGCGCCTTCTTTTCCGATGGTTTTTCGTAATGACCGCGGAGCTTCATCTCGCGGAAAATGCCCTCGCGCTGCATCTTCTTCTTGAGCGCCTTGAGGGCCTGGTCGACATTGTTGTCGCGGACGAGAACCTGCAAACGAATGTTCCTTCTCTGCTCGTGTTCGGGTCGGGCCTGGAATTGAGTTCCGGCATAAATAGCCGCAATTGCGGCCGAATTTGAGCCGGGCCGCGGGCCTTTAGCAGAACAGAAGCGGAAAGTCCACGCTATTTGGGCGGCGCGGGGTCGCTCCGGCAGGCCTTCCCGGAGCGCCAGTCATCCCAGAAGAACCCGCACGGGCTGCAGCCGGCCAGCGTTATGCTCAACGCAGCCAGAACCAGCACGATCGCCGCACGCCCTGCCATACCCAACTCCTCGCGGTATCCTACACGAAAAGAGGTGAAGAGAGTGAGTCCGGGCGGCATGCAGGCCATGCCCGGCGATCCACGAGCCGCGGAGGGAAACGTCATGAAAATCGATGGGGGCTGTCACTGCGGCTACATCGTCTACGAGGCGCAAGTCGATCCGGACAAGGTGCGAATCTGCCACTGCGCCGACTGCCAGACGCTATCGGGCTCGGCATTCCGAACCGTGGTGTTCACTGACCCCGGAAGCTTCAGGCTCCGCTCGGGCGAGCTCGCGATCTATGTGAAGACCGCCGAGAGCGGAAACAAGCCGCAGCAGTCGTTCTGCCCACAATGCGGCACGCCGATCTTTTCGGCCTCATCCGACGACGATCCCAACAAGGTGCATTCGCTCCGCGTTGGATCGGTGCACCAGCGCGATCGGCTGATTCCGCAACAGCAATCCTGGATGCGATCGTCGCAACGTTGGCTCGGCGATATGAGCGCTCTGCCGGCCTCCGAGCGAGGCTGACGCCTATTCGGCCGCTTGTGCCGCGGTCAAAGCCTGCTCGAATACACCGGCGATCCAGTCGTTCGCCTCGGCATCGACCACCAGATGCACCCGGTCCGCGCTGCCGCGGTTCGCCACGCTGTGCGGATCGGAGAGCCGCAGGTACCAGCAGCTGCCGGCCTCCATCACGGCGCGCGTTCCGTTGAGGCGGAAATCGACCGCATCGTTGGTGACGACCGGAATGTGCAGCCGCACCATGCCGTCCTCGAAACTGAGATCGACGTCGAAGTGCTCCTTGATCACCGACCCAGCCGTCAGCCGCATCAGCCGGACAGTGCGCAGCGGGGCCTCGAAGGTCTCCATGATCCGCCGAAAGTAAGGGCAGGGATCGAGCAGCGGCGTGTCGACAAAGTTCCGGCAGGTGGGGTTCGCGCCGATCATCCGGATCGGATGGCTTTCGCCCGCCGGCGCGCGGAGCGGCACCACCGACCAGTCACCCTCGTAGTTCGCCCTCACATAGTGGCGGACCCACGCGCTCGCGGAGAGCGTCGCGAGATCGCGCGCGAGCAGCGCGGGATCGAAGCGAAACGGCAGCCGCAGGCGGTCGGGAAACCTCGCCTCGAAGCGCTGCGCGATGTAAGTGCCGGCGAGCGTCACTGGTCGAACACCTGGGTCACGTGGCCCATCTTGCGGCCGGGCCGCACCGCGGACTTGCCGTAAAGATGCACCGCCGCGCCGGGCGTCGCCAGCCATTTCGGCGTATCCTTCACGTCGTCTCCCAGCAGGTTCGTCATCTCGATCCGCCCGCGCCGGATCGGTCTGCCGAGCGGCAGGCCCGCGACGGCGCGGATATGCTGCTCGAACTGCGAGACGGACGCGCCGTCGATGGTCCAGTGGCCGGAATTGTGCACGCGCGGCGCGATCTCGTTGACCAGCACGGCGTGGCCGGCTCCGTCCTTCACGACGAACATCTCGGCCGCCAGCACGCCGACATAGTCGAACGCTTCGGCAATTTTCGCGGCGATGCGGCGCGCCTCGGCGGCGACCGCGGGCGACACGTTCGCGGGCACCCGCGAGGTCTTCAGGATGTGGTCTTCGTGCTCGTTCTCGATCACGTCGAAGCATTCGATCGCGCCGTCGCCCCCGCGCGCGGCGACAACCGAAATCTCGCGCTCGAACGGGACGAACGCTTCGAGGATCTGCGCCTGTCCGCCGAGCTCGTCGAACATTGTAGGATCGCCGCCGTCGCGGATCATGATCTGGCCCTTGCCGTCGTAGCCGAAGCGGCGGGTCTTCAGTACGGCCGGCTTCCCGACATTGGCGATCGCCGCGATCAGTCCATCCGCCGAGTCCACACGCGCGAATTTCGCGGTCTCGATGCCGAGGCCTTTGACGAATTCCTTCTCGGTGAGCCGGTCCTGCGTGGTGGCGAGCACCTTCGGGTCGGGCAGCACCGGCTTGCGCGCCGAGAGGAACGTCGCGGTTTCGGCGGGCACGTTTTCGAACTCGTAAGTGACGACGTCCACGTCCGCAGCGAAGCGATCGAGCGCCGCCATGTCGAGATAGTCGGCCTCGGTCACGCTGCGCACCACATCGAAGGCCGGCGAATGCGAGTCCGGGCAGAACACGTGGCAGCGAAAGCCGAGCCGCGCGGCCGCGAGCACCAGCATGCGGCCGAGCTGGCCGCCCCCCAGAATGCCGATCGTCGCGTCAGGCCCGAGCGGCCGGCGTTGCGGGCTCATTTGTCCTCGGGCGTCTCGGCGACGGCGTCGGTCTGCTGCTTGCGCCAGGCTTCGAGCCGCTTCGCGAGCGCCGCGTCGGTGAGCGCCAAGACGCTTGCGGCGAGCAGCGCCGCATTGATGGCGCCCGACTTGCCGATCGCGAGCGTGCCGACCGGCACGCCGGGCGGCATCTGCACGATGGAATAGAGCGAATCGACGCCGGACATCGCCTTGGATTCGACCGGAACGCCGAGCACCGGCAGCGTCGTCATCGCTGCGGTCATGCCGGGCAGATGCGCCGCTCCGCCGGCGCCCGCGATGATCACCTTCACGCCGTCCGCCTTGGCGCCCCTCGCGAAGGCGTAGAGCCGCTCGGGGGTGCGGTGCGCCGAAACGATCCGCTTGTCGTAGCCGACCTTGAGCGCGTCGAGGGTCTCGGCGGCGTGCCGCATGGTCGGCCAGTCCGACTGGCTCCCCATGATGATGGCGACAGGTTTGGCCGACATGTGCGCGCTTCCCTCGGCATCGGCCGAAAAGAAGGCGCCATATAGGGGAACGCCCTCCGCAGAGGCAAGCAGATACGATTCGTTAACCATATCGGGCCGATCGTAGGGGTGAATTTTCAACGGTCAGGGACAATGAAGGGGAGCCCGGCTAAACCCAGGGCAATGCCTGCGCGTATGCGCGCGGCCGCCGCGCGTCCCGTTCGCGACGAGGCCGAGCCGCACGCTTTCCAGCCAAGCCGCAATATCCCGTCCGAGCTTGCCGTTCTGCTTGGAGAAGTGCAGCGCCTCGAGGGCGAGCTTGCAGCTACGCGCGCCAGGATGAAGGAGCTCGAAGCGACCGCGGACATCGACCCGGTCACCGGCATCTTCAACCGGCGCGGGTTTGACCGGGAGCTTGCGCGCTCGCTCGCCTACGTGAAGCGCTACGGCACCCGCGCAGCCCTGTTCTACATCGATCTCGACGGCTTCAAGCCGGTGAACGACCGGCACGGCCATGCGGCCGGCGATGCCGTGCTCAAGGCGGTCGCCGCCATGCTGACGCGCAATGTGCGCGCCTCCGACACGGTGGCGCGCCTCGGCGGGGACGAATTCGGCCTGATCCTGTGGAACCTGGGCGAGGGGGATGCCGGTTCCAAGGCCTGGGCGCTGGAAGCCGCCACCACCGAGGCCGCGATCGAGTGGGAGGGCGAGCCGCTTGGCGTCGGCGCCTCGATCGGCTTTGCGATGATTACGGCGGAGGATGAGCTTGCCGCCGTGATGGCGCGGGCGGATCAAGCGATGTACGCGCGCAAGGCCGCGCGGAAGGGCTATCGGGCCGCCACTTCGAGATGAAGGCCCGAAGCTTGTTGTAGCGCGCTGATCACGCTGAGCAGATTGCTGGCGCGCGGATTTCCTTTCGGGCCGAGCATCCGCATCAGGCTCTTGGGCGGTGTGCCCGTCTTCTTCGCCAGTCGCTCGAACCCAATCGTCGCCTTGATGTAGTCGCGCAGAATCGCCTTTCCGGTTTCGACTTCACCGGCAAGCAGCAACTCGATCGCTTCAGTCAGCAATGCTTCGCGGAACGCGGCGTCGCGTTCAGCCCGCGCCTTTACGGTCGTCTTGAATTCTCGGGTCAGTGGCATCTCGTTACTTTCCTTTTCGCCGTCGGTAGTCGGCCCATCTTGCTTGTGCTGTTTCGATATCGCGCTATTGCCGCTGCTTCGTTCCGCCACCCACCAAGACGATGACGATCTCTCCGTCTTTTCCGAAGTAGATTCGATAGCCTGGTCCGAAATCCGTTGCAGAGCGGCGGTCACCTTTGCGGCTGCTGCCACCATCAAGTTGGTCGAACCAGCGCGCGAATCTGCTTACCCCGGCCGCATCGAGGTATTCGAGGATGTCCACTATATAGTGCCGTATGTGTTACCAATCAAGTGGAAGAAATCTCACGCAATGATGTCCGGCGTGAGCTGGTTTTCGATGAACCTGATCCGGTCGCGCAGCACGAGCTTGCGCTTCTTGAGCCGCTGCACCTGCAAGAGGTCGGAGCCGGGCGAAACCTGAAGCGCCTCGATCGCGGCATCGAGGTCGCGATGCTCCTGAAGCAGCCGCGCCAGTTGGGCGCGGAGCTCGCGTTCTTCCTCTTTTGTCATGCGCCGCAATGGTTAAGAGGCCGCCCGGCGCCAAGTCCCCGCGCCGAAACCCAAACAAGTATCGCGCGTTAGAAGGAGTCCATCAAGGCCGCACGGGTTACCAGCCATGCGCGGATAGCGGGGATTTGAAGCAATGCGTGGCAAAGCGTCCGTCGACTTGGCGACCCGCTTCTGGCAAACTGGTGTGGTCAGAAAACTGACACAAGGAGGCTTCATCGATGTCCATGCAGGCGCACCTTGCGGAACTGGAACGCAAGCATCAGACGTTGGAGAGCGAACTCGCCGACGCGCTGGCGCACCCCTCGGTCGACGACATGACGATCGCGGAATTGAAGCGTCGCAAGTTGCAGGTGAAGGATGAAATCGCCCGCCTGAGGCAGACTGCGAGCGTGCACTAAGGCGGCCGACCGACGGCGCCGCGGCACCGGGCCGCGGGAGTGGCGTCGCGTTTGTTTTTCAGCGAACCGCCGGTTCTTGAAACGACCGGCGGTTTTGCTTTTTTGGACAGTTGGAGAGACCGGGCGGATTTGCCGATGGCAGGAAGAGCGACGCTCGCGGCCGCCTTTGTCCTTGCGCTTAGCGGCGTAACCGCAGCGCAGGACTATCCCTCACGTCCGATCACGCTGGTGGTGCCCTACTCGGCGGGCGGCGGCAACGACGTGATGGCGCGCATCGTCGCCGAGAAGATGAGCAGGTCGCTCGGCCAGCAGATCGTGATCGAGAACAAGGGTGGCGCTGGCGGCTCGATCGCGACGCGCCAGATCGCGAAGGCAGCAGCCGACGGCTACACCCTCGGCCTCGGCGGCACCGGGACGCTCGCCATCAATCCGACGCTTTATCCGAATGTCGGCTACGACCCGCGCAAGGATTTCGCACCGGTCGGGCTGATCGCGACGTCAGCACTCGTGGTGCTGGTGAATACGAACGTGCCGGCCACGTCGATTCCGGAGCTGATCGCGCTTGCGAAGAAAGATCCCGGCAAGCTGACCTACGCATCCGCCGGCGTCGGCAGCGGCATCCATCTCGGCGCGGAGCTGTTCGCCACGATGGCGGACATCAAGCTCACGCACGTTCCGTACAAGGGCTCGTCGCCGGCGCTGACCGATCTCATCGGTGGGCACGTGGCGATCTATTTCTCCTCGCTGCCACCCGCGCTCGCGCTGATCAAAGAAGGCAAGGTGCGCGCGCTCGCCGTGACCGGGCCGAAGCGCTCGCCGCTGTTGCCGGACCTGCCGACCGTCGCGGAAGCGGGGCCGCTGCCCGGATACGAAGCCGTGCTGCATTACGGCATTGTGGCGCCGGCCGGCACGCCGCGGCCGATCGTCGAAAAGCTGGCTGCCGCAATGAAGGCCGCTATGGCCGAGAGCGACGTGCGCGAGCGCATCACGGCGGACGGCGCCGAGGTGATGGCGATGACGCCGGCCGAATACGCTGCCGACATCGACGCCGAGGAAACCAAGTGGTCCGCGATCGTGAAGCTGTCGGGCGCGAAGGTGGAGTGACATCAGTCCTCATCCTGAGGAGCCGAGCGCAGCGCCTTCGGCGCTCCTCAGGATGAGGACTTGGGTATGAGGCCGCGCCAATGAGAACTTTTGTCGCATTCGTTTTCGCGATGTTCGCGAGCTTCGCCCTCGCCCAGGATTACCCCACCCGCACCGTCACCCTCGTCGTGCCCTATCCGCCCGGCGGCGGGGTGGACGCGATGGCGCGCATCGTTGCCGACAAGCTCTCGGCTGCATTGGGCAAGCAGGTGATGGTCGACAACCGCGGCGGCGGCTCCGGCCTCGTCGGCACGCGCGCCGTGATCAAGAGCCCGCCCGACGGCTACACGCTGTTCCTCGGCCATACCGGCTCGATCTCGATCAACCCGAGCCTCTATGCCAATGCGGGCTTCGACCCACGCAAGGATTTCACCGCCATCGGGCTGATCGCCGCGATGCCGGTGGCGCTGATTGCGCATCCGTCGTTTCCGGCGAAAACCGTCGGCGAAGCCGTCGCCCTGCTCAAGGCCAATCCCGGCAAATACAACATCGGCACGTCCGCGGTCGGCACCGGCGGTTATCTCTCGGCCGAGCTGTTCAAGTCGGTCACGGGCATCGACGCGCAGATCGTCCCCTACAAGGGCACCAGCGGCGTCATGAACGATCTGGTCGGCGGGCATGTGCCGATCGCGTTCGGCGTGCTGCCGCCGGCGCTCGGCAACATCCAGGCCGGGACGTTGCGCGCGATCGCGGTGTTCAGCGACCGGCGCTTCAGCCTCTTGCCGGACGTGCCGACCGCAACCGAGTCCGGGCTCCCCGGATTCGAGTCGGTGCTGCACTACGGCGTGCTCGGGCCGGCCGGCATGCCGCGTCCGATCGTCGACAAGATCAATGCCGAACTGCGCAAGCTCGTCGCCGCCGACGAGGTGAAGCAGCGCATCCAGTCGGAAGGCGGCGATCCCTTGACCTCGACGCCGGAGGAATACGCCGCCGACATCGACAAGGAAGAGGCGAAGTGGTCGGCGCTGATCCGCAAGCTCAATCTGAAAGTCGAATGATCGCGCGCACTCAGCAGGAGTGACGCACGGTCCGGGGGGCGGGGCGCGTGATCCAAAATCGTTGGCTTATTCTATTCGCGTTGTTCCTGGCACGCACCGCGATGGCGCTGCAGTTTCAGACGGTCGCATCCACCGGCCCGTTTCTCATTGACGCGCTTGCCATCGATTTCGCCTCGCTCGGCCTGTTGATTGGCCTCTACATGTTGCCGGGGGTCGTCATCGCGCTGCCAGGCGGCATGCTCGGACAGCGCTTCGGCGCGAAGCGCGTCGTGCTCACGGGGCTCGCGCTGATGGCCATCGGCGGCGCCTTGATGGGGCTCGGTTCGTCGTTCGCAGTGGCCGCCGCGGGCCGGATCGTCAGCGGCACCGGCGCCGTGCTGTTGACGGTGCTCATTTCCAAGATGGTCACGGACTGGTTCGCGGGACGCGAAATCGTGACGGCCATGTCGATTGTGATCGTCAGCTGGCCGTTCGGCCTTGCCGTTGGGCTTGTGGCATACGGAGCGCTCGCGACGGCGTCGGGCTGGCGCGCGGTCATGTCCTTTGGCGCGCTCGTGGCGGTCGCTGCATTCGCTCTGGTCGCGCTCACCTATCGCGATCCGCCCGGCGTCGCGGGCGCGTCATCGAGCGGCTTTCGCGTCGGACTGACGCGGCGCGAATGGCGTCTGGTCCTGATCGCGGGCTCGATCTGGGGCCTGTTCAACGTCGCCTACATCGTCCTGATCAGCTTTGCGCCCGATCTGTTCACCGCACGCGGCTATTCGCTGGCCGAGGCGAGCAGCATCGTCAGCATCATTGGCTGGGTGCTGATCCCGCTCATTCCGTTCACGGGTCTGCTGGTGGAGCGCGTCGGCTGGCCCAACGTCTTCATGCGCGGAGGACTTCTGGTCGCTGCCGCAGCCGCCTCCGCGTTGCCCTTCGTGAATGCCCCGCTGATTGCTTTTGGGGTTCTTTCGGTCGGGATCGGCGTTCCCGCCGGCCTGATCATGGCGCTGCCCGCGCAAGTGCTGCGGCCGGAATCGCGTGGCGGCGGCATGGGGGTTTTCTTCACCTGTTACTACGTCGCGATGGCGATCCTCCCCGGCGCCGCGGGTCTGGCACGCGACCTGTCAGGGAGCGCGGCGGCGCCTGCATTATTCGCCGCCGCAATGACGCTCTTGTGCGTGCTTGGTCTGATGTTGTTCCATGCGGCAAGGCGAGTGAAACAATAAAGAGGAAACGCCGTGGAAGGTTCGTTCGATTACATCGTCGTTGGCGCCGGCAGCGCCGGGTGCGTGCTGGCAAACCGCCTGACCGCGAGCGGCAAGCATCGCGTGCTGCTGATCGAGGCCGGCGGCGAGGATCGCAATCTGTGGATCCACGTGCCGATCGGCTACGCCAAGCTGTTCACCGACGCACGGCACAACTGGCTCTACAATTCCGAGCCCGAGCCTGAGCTCGGCGGCCGGTCGATCATCCAGCCGCGCGGCAAGGTGATGGGCGGCTCCTCGTCGATCAACGGGTTGCTCTACATTCGCGGGCAGGCGGAGGACTTCGAGCACTGGCGCCAGCTCGGCAATGCGGGCTGGAGTTTCACCGACCTGCTGCCGTATTTCCGCCGCGCCGAGGATCAGGAGCGTGGCGAAGACGAGTTGCATGGCGTCGGCGGCCCGCTGGCGGTGCGCGATGTCAGCGAGCCGCATCCCTTATGCGAGGCCTTCATCGAGGCGTGCGGTGAGGCCGGCATCCCGCGCACCGACGATTTCAACGGCGCGAGCCAGGAAGGCGCCGGCTACTTCCAGCTCACCACCCGCAAGGGGCGGCGCTGGTCGACCGCGCGCGGCTATCTCGCGCCCGCGCGCAAGCGCGGCAACCTTGCGGTCGTGTCGAATGCGCTGACCACGCGCATCCTGTTCGACGGCCGCCGTGCGGTTGGCGTCGAATATCGCAAGGACGGCGCGACACACACCGCGCGTGCGAACGGCGAGGTGATCCTGTCGAGCGGCGCGTTCAACTCGCCACAGCTGCTGCAGCTCTCCGGCGTCGGCCCGGCCGATCTCCTGCAGCAGCACGGCATCAAGGTGATCGCCGACATGAAGGGCGTCGGTGCCGACCTGCAGGATCACTATCAGGCGCGCGTCAATTATCGCTCCAAGACGCGCAATACCATCAACGACATGATGGGCAGCCTGACCGGGCGCGTCGCGGCGGGCCTGCGCTATGCGTTGTTGCGCAAGGGCTTTCTCACCATCGGGGCGGGTTACGCGGGCGCGTTTGCGAAAACCGATCCCATGATGGCAACGCCCGACGTGCAATTCCATTTCATTCTGTTTTCGGCCGACTCGGTGGGACAGAAGCTGCATTCGTGGCCGGGCTTCCTTGCCTCGATCTGCCAGCTTCGCCCCGAGAGCCGCGGCTTCGTGCGTATCAAGTCGGCCGATCCCGCGCAGGCCCCCGCGATTCAGCCGCGCTACCTCACGGCGCAGGCGGATCGCGACTGCATGGTCGCGGGCATGAAGCTGCTGCGCCGCGTGATGAGCCAGCCCGCAATCATGCGCTACATCGACGAAGAGCTCGCGTTCGGACAGAAGATACAGAGCGACGACGATTATCTCGAGTACGTGCGCCAGCGGGGCACAACCGTATTTCACCCGACCTCGACCTGCCGCATGGGCTCGGATGTCACCGCGGTGGTGGACGAGCGCTTGCGCCTGCACGGCTTCCAGGGCCTGCGCGTCGCGGATGCCTCGATCATGCCGACGGTGGTCTCGGGCAACACCAACGCGGCCTGCGTGATGATCGGCGAGAAAGCCTCCGACATGATCTTGGCTGACGCGAGCGCGAAGGCGCCGCCGCTCGCTGCCTGATGGAGATCTTCGACTTCATCATCGTCGGCGCCGGCAGCGCGGGTTGCGTGCTGGCGAACCGGCTCACGACAAGCGGCGGGCATCGCGTGCTGCTGCTCGAAGCCGGCGGCGAGGATCGCAGCATCTGGATCCACGTGCCGCTCGGCTACGGCAAGAATTTCTCCAACCCGCAGATCAACTGGCTCTACGAGACCGAGCCGGAGCCGGAGTGTCACGGGCGCCGAGTGATACAGCCGCGTGGAAAAGTGATGGGCGGCTCGTCCTCGATCAACGGGCTGATGTATGTGCGCGGGCAGGCGCAAGACTACGACCGCTGGCGCCAGCTCGGCAATGCCGGCTGGAGCCATGCGGACGTGCTGCCGTATTTCCGCAAGTCCGAGCATCAGACCCGCGGCGCCGACGAATGGCACGGCGAGGGCGGGCCGCTCTGCGTCTCTGACCTCGGCGATCTGCCGATCGCGGAGGCCTTCATCGAAGCCGCGGAGCAGTGCGGTTACCCGCGCAATCCGGATTTCAACGGCGCCGCCCAAGAGGGCTTCGGCTACTACCAGTTCACCACGCGCAAGGGGCGGCGCTGCTCGACCGCGGTGGGTTATCTGAAGCCGGCGCGCAAGCGCGGCAATCTGAAGGTTGTTTCCAATGCGCTCGCCACGCGCATTCTCCTCGAGGGCAGGCGCGCGGTCGGCATCGAATACCTGCAGGGCGATACGAAGCACGAAGCGCGCGGCGGCGAAGTGATCCTCGCCGGCGGCGCGTTCAATTCACCGCAACTGATGCAGCTCTCAGGCCTCGGTCCCGCCGCGCTCTTGCGCGAGCACGGCATCGCGGTCGCCGCCGACATGCCGGGTGTCGGAGCGGACCTGCAGGATCACTATCACGCGCGGCTGGTGTATCGCGCCAAGCAGCCCGTCTCGGCGAACGATTTCTTCTCGAACAAGCTGCGCGGCTTGCTCGCCGGCGCGAATTATCTCTTGCGCCGCCGCGGCCTGCTCGCGATGGGCGCCGGTTATGTCGGCGGCTTCCTGCGCACCAACGAGGCGGTCGAGACGCCGGACGTGCAGACGCACATCATGCTGTTTTCGGCCGACTCGATCGGTGGCCCGTTGCATTCGTTCTCGGGCGTGACCTGTCCGGTGATCGTGCTGCGGCCGGAAAGCCGCGGCACGGTCCGTATCAAGTCGGCCGATCCTCGCCAGCCGCCGGCGATCCGGCCGAACTATCTCTCCGCCGCGAAGGACCGCGACACCACGATCGCGGGCATCCGCGTGCTTCGCCGCATCATGGCGGCGCCGCCGATGGCGCCGTTCATCGAGGCTGAACACGAGCCGGGCCCGGCCTGCGCGAGCGACGACGATCTCCTCGATTACATGCGCCGGCGCGGCTCGACCGTCTATCATCCGACTTCGACGTGCCGCATGGGCAGCGATCCGACCGCCGTGGTCGATGCCCGATTGCGCGTGCATGGCATCGAGCGGCTGCGCGTGGTCGACGCCTCGATCATGCCGGCGCTCGTCTCCGGCAACACCAATGCCCCGACGATCATGATCGCAGAGAAGGGCGCGGACATGATCCTGCAGGACGCGTGCGCGCGCTGACTACTGCTTCTGTAGCGTGTTCAGATTGACGTGCGGCCACATGATCAGGTCGCCCGACGGATTGAACTGCTTGATGAAGTTCAGGTTGCTCTGTTGCAGGTATTGCAGCTGCTGGACCTTGTCGCCGCTCTCGGTCGTGATGGTCTCGATCCAATAGGAGCACGCGAACGCCGTCGTGTTCGCCTGTGCCGTGACGAACGGAATGTTGAGGACGCCGCCGCCGTTCGCGGTCGAGATTTGCAGCTGCGCCGTTTCGGTGATGGTTTGCTTGGCGATTGCATCCTGGAGCGGCTGGCTCACGTTTTTCGCCTCGAACGTCGCAGGCGGAGGGAGACGAATGTATGGGTCGGTGTATCCCGCCTTGCGGCCGCCGATATCCGGAATGACGTCGAGTTTCGGGATCGTGGGCTTGCCGTTGAGCGTCAGCGCGTTGCCGAGCGCCAGCAGGCTGTCGCCATGCGGTACCGTTGCGGAGCGCGCGATGGCCTGATCCTGCCCCGGCATATAGAGCCACATGCCCACTTCGAGATGCAGCGGCTGGTTGGTCTCGGCATCCGTGATGCGCATCTCGTATTGCACGCCGGTGATGAACAGGTCGTTCGGATAGCCGCGGTTCGGCACCGGCGCGCCGATCGGCACGAACGTAATGATCTCGATGTAGGGCCGCACGATCAGGCGGAAGCCCTCCCTGGTCTTTCCGGGCTGGCCCGGCTCCGGCTCCACCGACGGCACCGCGATGATCTCCCACCCCTTGCTGCCGAACCAGGTGCCGACCAGGTCGGCCAGGGGACCGAGCGACTCGGCCACTTGATGCGCGGGCCCGCTGAGACGCACGAAGGGCTGCGACGACGGCCGAAGTCCGGGGCTGACCATGGTGACGCCTCCAAGCTGAGTATGGATAGGACTGTCGCTAACATTGTATTGCGACGGCTGTCCTAGCGGCAAGCGCGAGACAGAAATCGCGCCGTGATTTGGTCGCGCTTCGTTCGCTTGCCGATTCAGCACCGTTGAGGCACACGGGCCGCGGGGCGCTGGTGGGAGACCGGAACTTTGCTTCGTGCCGTATTCGCATTGGCGCTCGTTGCGCCTGTGGCAACCGTTGCGTCTGCGATTGATGCGAAGGTCGAGCGCACGCTCAGGCAGCTCGATCCCGACGCGCGCTTCGAGCAGATCTGCGACCTTGAGGCGATGCAGCGCATCGGCAAGGACAAGGCCTACAAGCCGGAGCGTTCGATCGTCGGCGCGCTCGCGGATCCGAAGGTCTCGGACACGACCATGACCGGCACGGGCGGTGCGTTCAAAAGCAAGGGCCAGTGGTACCAGTTCTCGTTCACCTGCAAGACCTCGCCCGATCACATGCAGGTGCTCTCGTTCAGTTACCGGATCGGCGATCCGATCCCGCAGGAGCAATGGGAGAAGAACGGGCTGTGGTGAGGTTCAGGCTCTCCGCACAACCAGACGCGGGTCGAAGTGGAAGGCACGCGTTGACACGATCTTGACCTCACGCATCCGCGCGTGTGCCGGGTTGAGAATCAGATTTGTCTCTTCCGGCACGAGAACCGACGGCACTTGAAGCAAGAGATCGCGGCCGTGGCTGATCCACGCCTCTCCGAGAGCCTGACACGCCGCGAGCGGATCCGCAGACGCCAGAAGTTCGGCCAATCGTTCCGGTGTGACGCGCGCGCTTCCAACCTTATCAGGCAGCGAGATTTGAACCGCAGTGAGAACCGGCAAAACATCGCGCATCTGCGGTGGCAGGTGCGCGTAGACTTCCAGCACGCTCAGCGACAGGTGCTCCGATGTGTAGAGGGCCGGCACACCGGCTGGATTCCAGCGCCCGCCCTCAATCCGGCTACCCTCGCCATCAAGTTGCTCGGCAAACTCTGGACGCGCCAGCCGCCAAACCAAGGGCATCAGATATAAATGCCGTGCGCAAAGCGCATCAGCGCAGCTTCAACCTCACGCGCACCCGAGTCAGTCTGAGCAAGCTCGAGGGGTATCTTGTCTCCGAGAGCGGGAACGGGAAGGCTAAGGTATCTACGCGCAAAATCCACGTCGCCGAAGGCCTTGATAGCTGTCTCTGTGACCCGCAAGAGCCGCGCGACTGCGTCGGCTTCGGACGGTTTCAAGGCTTCTCGGTTGGCCAGCCGTCGCTTGAACGTGCGCTCAGGGATCACACGATAGACCGCCTTCGCCGGCAACACGCCCTTGTCGATCAACTCCTGCACGCGTTTCGCCGGCACGCCGCGGACGATGTCATCATGCAGAAATGGCTGCGCCTCTTCGGCGAAGCCTGCGAGTTTGGGGATGCTTTTCAGCTTCCGGGCAGCGGCACGGGCCATGACAAGACACTCTACTGCGGATATATACCCGCCCGGCAAATGCCGCAAGCTATCCGGCAAATGCCGATTACGCCCCCTTCGCCATCTCCCTCAGCCTGAATTTCTGAATCTTCCCCGTGCTCGTCTTCGGCACTTCGCCGAACACCACGTGGCGCGGAACCTTGTAGCCCGCGAGATTGGCCTTGCAGTGCGCGATGATCTGCTCCGCCGTTGCGCTCGCGCCGGGCTTGAGCTCGACGAAGGCGCAGGGCGTCTCGCCCCATTTGTCGTCCGGCTTCGCCACCACGGCGGCGGCCTGGACGGCGGGGTGCTTGTAGAGCGCATCCTCAACCTCGATCGACGAAATGTTCTCGCCGCCCGAGATGATGATGTCCTTGGAACGGTCCTTGAGCTGGATGTAGCCGTCGGGATGCATCACGCCGAGGTCGCCGGTATGGAACCAGCCGCCCGCGAATGCCGCCTCGGTCGATGTCCGGTTCTTGAGATATCCGCGCATCACCACATTGCCGCGCATCATCACTTCGCCCATCGTCTCGCCGTCGCGCGGCACCGGCGTCATCGTTTCGGGGTCCATCACGTCGAGCGCCTCGAGCGCGCCGTAGCGCACGCCCTGGCGCGCCTTCTTGGCCGCCTGCTCGGCGAGCGGCAGGCCGTCCCATTCGGCATGCCAGTCGTTCACCACGGCCGGACCGTAACATTCGGTGAGCCCGTAAAGATGCGTGACGTTGAAGCCCGCTTCCTTCATGGCGGCGAGCACCGCTTCGGGCGGTGGCGCGGCGGCGGTGAAGAACTCCACCACATGCGGCAGCGGTTTTTTCTCTGCGTCGGGCGCGTTCAGAAGCGTCGCCATCACGATCGGCGCGCCGCACAGATGCGTCACCTTGTGGTTGGCGATCGCGTCATACATCGCTCCCGCGCGCACCGCGCGCAGGCAAACGTGCGTGCCGGCCACGACCGAGATCGACCATGGGAAGCACCAGCCGTTGCAGTGGAACATCGGCAGCGTCCACAGATACACCGGATGCTTGCCCATGCCGCAGGTGACGATGTTGCCGAGTGCGAGCAGTTGCGCGCCGCGATGGTGGTAGACCACGCCCTTCGGATCGCCGGTCGTGCCCGAGGTGTAGTTGAGCGCGATCGCGTCCCACTCGTCGTCCGGCATCTTCCAGGGAAAGTTTTCATCGCCCTGCGCGACGAACGCCTCGTACTCAGTCGAACCGAGCCGCTCGCCGTCGCCCGAATATTCCGGATCGTCGTAGTCGATCACCAGCGGTTTCACCTTGGCGAGCTTTAGCGCCTCCTTCACGGTCCTGGAAAACTCGCGATCGGCGATCAGCACCTTGGTCTCGGCATGATCGAGCGAGAACGCGATGATCGGTGCATCGAGCCGGGTGTTGAGCGTGTTGAGCACGCCTTGTGTCATCGGCACGCCGTAGTGCGCTTCGAGCATCGCGGGCGTGTTGGCGAGCATCACCGACACCGTGTCGCCGCGCTTGATGCCGTGCTTTGCCAGCGCCGAGGCGAGTTTTCGCGCGCGCGCGTAAAACTCGGTGTAGCTGCGCCGCAGCGGTCCGTGGATGATCGCGGTGTGCTTCGGATAGACCGCCGCGGCGCGCTCCAGGAAGGTGAGTGGGGTGAGCGGCTGGAAGTTCGCCGGATTGCGATCGAGATCGGTGTCGTAAGGGTTGGTCATGCTTTTCGCCTGCGGGCCATCTTCCGCTCGTCCCCGCGAAAGCGGGGACCCAGTGCTTGCCGAGAACTGGATGCCCGCTTTCGCGGGCATGAGCGGATCGGTTGGACTCTAACGAATGGGATAGGCGGCAAGCAAATGGGTCAGCGCGCCGGCACCTGCGGCGGCAGCGGCATGTTCTTCTCGGCCATCACGGTGCGCAGCCGGTCCGGGTAATCGGTGATGATGCCGTCGACGCCGAGCGCGATCAGGCGCTCCATGTCGGCGCGCTCGTTCACCGTCCAGGGGATCACTCCCATCCAGAGCGACCTCGCGACCGCGATATCGTCCGCTTTCACGTTGCGATAGAGCGGCGACCAGACGGAGCAGACCATCGCGGCCATGCGTGGCACCGAGCCGCCGAAATTGGCGATGTCCAGCCCCGCGGTCCATGGCGACGGGCCGGGCTCGCCGCGCCGGATCGTGTCGAAAGTCAGCGCCTCGGCGGTCAGGCACACGCGCACGATCTCCGGAGCGATGCGCTTCATCGCTGCAAGCGTGCGCCAGTCGAACGATTGGATGCTGACACGCGACACGAGGCCCGCCTCGCGTACCGCCTTTGCGAAGGCGGCGGCGAAAGCCTCCGGGTCCGGCGTCTCATCGCCGGAGGTCGGCGTGATTTTGGTCTCGATGTTGAACCGAACATGCTCTGCGCCAGCACGCTTCACCAGTGCGAACAGCTCGGTGAGCGCCGGGATGCGCGCGCCATCGACGGGCCGCTGCTCGGGAAAGGTCTTCGCATAGTCGGTGCCGGGCTTGAGCCGGCCGACGTCATACTGCTGGACTTCCGCGAAACTGAGCGTTCGGATCGGCGGGCCTTCGCGGTCGAGGAATTTGCCGTCCGGCCCGCGCGTATGGTCGGGATTGAGCCTGCGGTCGTGGCTCACGACCAGCACGCTGTCCTTCGTCATCGCAATATCGAGCTCGAGCGTCGTCACCCCGATGCGCAGCGCGGTGTCGAAAGCCGCGAGCGTGTTTTCCGGCGCGAGCCCGCGGGCGCCGCGGTGGCCCTGCAGGTCGAACGCGAGCGCGGGCGCCGCGAAGGCCAGGCACAGGGCGAAGGCGACGATCCTCATGCGGGCAGTATAGCCCACCCGCGCAACAGTCCGATAACGCCCTGCACCAGCAGCGCGGCGGATATCAGAAACATCAGCGCATAGGTGATGCGGTAGAACGGGCCGGTCGGGATGCGCTGTACCAGCCAGAAGCCGAGGAAGTTGGTCGCGATCGCGAGCGGCATCAGCGCGAGCGAGATCAGCAGCGTCTCGCGCGTGAGCTGGCCGAGCCCGTAGTAGGGAACGAGCCGCATCAGGTTCACCGCCGCGAAGAACATTGTGACGGTGCCGACGAAGCGCATCTTGTCCATGCGCTGCGGCAGCACGTGGACGGCGAACGGCGGCATGCCGGCGGACGCGATGGTCGAGGTGAAGGCGGAGGCGCCGCCCCAGAACACGCCGCTCGCCGCGCTCGGGCGGCGCGGCGGCGGCATCTTGCCGAACCACACATTGAGCACGAACAGCACGCCGATCGCGCCGATGAGGAGCCGCACCGCGTCGTCCGGCACCACGGCGGCAAGCGCCCAGGCGAGCCCGGTCCCGATGATGGCGCCGGGCAGCATCACCTTCACGTTCCAGGGATCCCAATCGTGGCGGTACCACCAGACCGAAATGACATCCTGCATCATCAGGATCGGCAGCAGGATCGCGAGCGCCTGCAACGGCGGCATGGTGAGCGCAAGCAGCGGCGTTGCCGCCATGCCGATGCCGGAGAACCCGCCCTTGGCGAGGCCGACGAGCAGAACGGCGATGAAGGCTGCGGCGAGGAAGGCGGGATCGGAGAACATCAGCGCGGCTGGCTTAGATCAAAGCCTGCCCGCACGGCCAGCGCTCATTTGCATGCCCGGTTTGCCGCGGCTGCGCGGCTTCTCAAGGGCGGCGCGCTGGAGCAAGATGCCGGCGAAAGGTCCCTGGGAGGGAACTGCCATGAGCGATGTCGCAAAGCCCGCCGCACGCAAGTACAGCTCGTTCGCCGAGTTCTATCCGTTCTATCTCTCGGAGCATTCCGACCACACCTGCCGCCGCCTGCATTTCGCCGGCTCGTCGCTCGCGCTCGCCTGTGTTGTCGCGGCAGTCGTGACGCGCAATCCGTGGTGGCTCGCCGCAGCGCTCCTCTGCGGTTACGGCTTTGCCTGGATCGGGCACTTCGCGTTCGAGAAGAACCAGCCGGCCTCATTCCGGCAGCCGCTCTACAGCTTCATGGGCGACTGGAAGATGTTCTGGCAGACCATCACGGGGAAGATCGCGTTTTGAGGAATCGATGATGGACGCCCGTACCAGCCGCTACCACGAGATCTACGCGCGCTCGCTTGCCGACCCGGAAGGATTCTGGGGCGAGGCGGCGGCCGCGATCGACTGGTACGAGCCGGCCAAAAAAGTCTTCGACAAGGACGCCGGCGTCTACGGCCGCTGGTTCACGGGTGCCGTTTGCAACACCTGCTACAACGCGATCGACCGCCATGTGGAGCGCGGCCGCGGGGAGCAGCCGGCGATCATTTACGACTCGCCGGTGACCAACACCAAGCGCGCCATCACCTATACGGAGCTGCAGCGCGAGGTCGCGGCGCTCGCGGCGGTGCTGCAGGACTTCGGCGTTACGAAAGGCGACCGCGTCATCCTCTACATGCCGATGGTGCCTGAGGCATTGTTCGCAATGTATGCCTGCGCGCGCATCGGCGCGATCCATTCGGTGGTGTTCGGCGGGTTCGCCGCGAAGGAGCTGGCGACTCGCCTCGACGACTGCAAGCCGAAGCTGATCCTCTCGGCTTCTTGCGGCATCGAGGTCGCGCGCGTTGTCCCCTACAAGCCGCTGCTCGATGCGGCGATCGATCTGGCGAAGGCGAAACCCGAGGCCTGTCTCATTCTGCAGCGCCCGCAGTGCGAGGCGCCGCTCACGGCGGGGCGCGACCACGACTGGGCGAGCCTGCGCGACAAGGCGCTCGCCGCCAACAAGTCCGCGCCCTGCGTGCCGGTGCTCGCGACCGACCCGCTCTACATCCTCTACACGTCAGGTACGACCGGCATTCCGAAGGGCGTGGTGCGCGACAACGGCGGGCACATGGTCGCGCTCGCCTGGTCGATGAAGAATCACTACGACGTGAATCCCGGCGAAGTGTACTGGGCGGCCTCCGACATCGGCTGGGTGGTCGGGCACAGCTATATCGTCTATGCGCCGCTGTTTCATGGCTGCACCACCATCCTCTACGAGGGCAAGCCGGTCGGCACGCCGGACGCGGGCGCATTCTGGCGCGTCATCGCCGAGCACAAGTGCGCTGCGATGTTCACCGCGCCCACCGCGTTCCGCGCGATCAAGAAGGAAGACCCGAACGGCAAGCTGTTCGCGCAATACGATCTCTCGAAATTTCGCACGCTGTTCCTCGCCGGCGAGCGCGCCGATCCGCCGACCATCGAATGGGCCGAGCAGCTCCTGAAGAAGCCGGTGATCGATCACTGGTGGCAGACCGAGACCGGCTGGGCGATCGCCGGCAATCCGATGGGGCTGGAAATGCTGCCGGTGAAGCACGGCTCGCCGACGGTGGCGATGCCGGGCTACGACGTGCGCATCGTCGACGAGCAGGTGAAGGAAGTGCCGGCCGGCAAGATGGGCTCGATTGTGGTCAAGCTGCCGCTGCCGCCCTCGTGTCTGCCGACGCTGTGGCAGCAGGACGAGCGCTTCAAGGAAAGCTACCTCTCGGAATTCCCCGGCTACTACAAGACTGCCGACGCGGGCTTCAAGGACACGGACGGCTATCTCTTCATCATGGGCCGCACCGACGACATCATCAACGTCGCGGGGCATCGGCTCTCGACCGGCGGCATGGAGGAGGTGCTGGCGGGCCACAAGGACGTCGCCGAGTGCGCCGTGATCGGCATCGCGGATGCGCTGAAGGGCGAGGTGCCCTGCGGCTTCATCGTGCTCAAGGCGGGCGTGAACCGCGACCCGAGCGAGATCGAGAAGGAGATCGTCGCGCTGGTGCGCGAGAAGATCGGGCCTGTTGCTGCCTTTAAACTGGCCATCACGGTGCCGCGACTCCCCAAGACGCGCTCCGGCAAGATCCTGCGCGGCACCATGAAGAAGATCGCCGATGGCGAGAGCTGGAATATGCCGGCGACGATCGAGGATCCGAAGGTGCTGGACGAGGTGGGCGAGGCGCTGAAGGGGAGGGGTGTCGCGGTGTAGGGCGGGCAAAGCTTGCGATCGCGAAGCGGAGCAAGCATGCCCGCCATTACGCCAGGCGGCGGGCACGTCGCTGCGCTTCTTTGCCCGCCCTACGATGAGAGTGCGGCGGCTGTCGCCCGCACTCTCGCCCTCTTTGCAATCGTCGGCTCCGCCTTGTTCAGCTCCTCCATCGCAAAGCCCGCGGCGGCGCGGTAGCCCGCCATGAACGCGGCGCGCTTGGCCGGCGGGATCACCTCGTCGATGGTCTCGAACGTGCCGCCGCAGCGCGCGTCCACCATGTCGAGCAGGCCGAACGGGCCGGCGCCGCGGTTGCGCAGAATGAGCTGCGAAATCGGGCCGCAGAGCTTTTCGTTGTAGGCGGCAAGCGCCGCGGGCGTGGCGCCGTGCTCCACCATCGCGGCGC
>JBAVXH010000195.1:0-1509 GCA_049698215.1 Xanthobacteraceae bacterium
GCCTATAACGGCGCGAGCTTTGCCGGGCTCATCTTCTCGCCGCTCTGGGTCGCGCTGATCTCGCTGATGGGCTTTCCGGCTGCTGCGGCGATCATTGGCGCAGTCACCATCGTCGCCGTGGCCGTGCTCGCGGCCCGGTACTTCGCGCGCACGCCGCAGCAGATGGGGCTTGAGCCGGATGGCGATGCAGTGGGTGCGGCTAACAATGTGACCTCACCCTACGCGCACCCGCTGCCGGGGCCCGCGCTGTGGCGCGATTTCACCTTCATCACGCTTGCGGCGGGCGCGGCGCTCGCGCTGTTCGCGCAGATCGGGCTGATCACGCACCTCTATTCGCTGCTAGTGCCCGCGCTCGGCGCCGAATGGGCCGGCCTCACGATGGGCATCGGGACTGGCGCCGGCATGGGCGGCCGCATGCTGGTCGCCTGGCTGATGCCGGCCGGCGCCGACCGGCGTCTCGTGGCTTGCATGAGCTATGCGGTGCAGATCGTCGGCACGCTGCTGCTGATCGTAGCCGCAGGCGAGAACATTCCGCTGCTGCTCGCGGGCGTGCTGCTGTTCGGGGTCGGCATCGGCAATGTCACCTCGATGCCGCCGCTGATCGCACAAGTGGAGTTCGTGAAGGACGATGTGCCGCGCGTGGTCGCGCTGGTGGTCGCGATCGGGCAGGCGACTTACGCGTTCGCGCCGGCCGCCTTCGGTTTCATCCGCGAATTTGCCGGTGCGGGCGCGGTGTTCGCGGGAGCGGCGCTGGTCTATCTGATGGCGATCGCCGTGCTTTTGATTGGGCGCTACGGTTCGACGAAGTCGGCGCGGGCGTATCCCTGAAGATAGAGCAGCGCGGTGAGGTCGCCGTGGTCGATGCGCGCATGCGCGGCTTCGGCAACCTTCGGCTTGGCGTGATAGGCAACCCCAAGCCCCGCCGCTTCGATCATCGGAATGTCGTTTGCGCCGTCGCCCGCCGCGAGCGTATCCTGCGGCGACAGGCCGAGGCGCTCGCGCAGCTCGATCAGCGTGGCACGCTTGGCGTCGCGGCCGAGCACCGGCTCCTGCACGCGACCGGAGAGTTTGCCGTCTTTCACCATCAGCGTGTTGCCGCGGTGCTCATCGAATCCGGTCATCGCGGCGATGCGGCCAGTGAACAGCGTGAAGCCGCCCGACACGAGACAGGCGTACGCGCCATTTGCCCGCATGGTGGCGACGAGCGTGCGGCCGCCGGGTGTCAGCGTGATGCGCTTTTCGATTACTTCGTCCACGACCGCGACCGGCAGCCCCTTCAGCAGCGCGACGCGCTCGCGCAGCGCCGGCTCGAAGGCGATTTCGCCGCGCATCGCACGCTCGGTGATCGCCGCGACGTGCGCCTTCAGCCCTACGTAGTCCGCAAGCTCGTCGATGCATTCCTGCTCGATCATGGTGGAATCCATGTCGGCGACGAACAGCCGCTTGCGCCGGCTCCCGAGCGGCTGCACCACGACGTCGATAGGGTGATCCTTGAGCGCCGTGCGCAGC
>JBAVXH010000196.1:0-4588 GCA_049698215.1 Xanthobacteraceae bacterium
GGCCTTCGCCTGCCGCCTTCGCCTGGGTCGCGGCGGTGGCGGCGGTGATCACGGCGGCGGGCTCGCCGCCATAGGGGTCATCGACGAAGACGATCCACCCTGCCAGCACCGCGACGCAGATGCCGAGCACCCCCGCGACCGTACGCGCCACCCATGGAATGGGCAGCACGAAGCGCCTCTTCTTTCGCTTGGTCTGGCCGAGCGGCTTCGAAAGGTCGTCGGCCGGTTCGTCGGTGGACAAGGAACGGCTCCCGGGATCGCTTGTCCGAGACTAAGCCGCAGGCGTTAACCGACCGTTTACCGTGAGCGTTTGCCGCCTGGTCCCGTGCCTTGGGGCGCGGGTGCGATATGCGCGCGGACTACGCCTAATAGGTGCTCTCCCAGACGTAAGTTTACTCGGACCAGAGCCCGATCCTGTCAGAATCCAACCGCTGGTGAGCGCTCGGCATCTTTAAGCGGCGAGGAGGGCCTGGAAATGACAATCACAGTATTGCTGCTCACGATGCTGACAGGAGTAAATCATACCATCGTCGCCGAGTATGATACCCCGCAGGCTTGCGAAGCCGCAGCACGAGCACACCAGAAAGCCCTGCTCGAGAACTCGATCAGCACAGTCTACACCTGCTCTCCCAAAGCGAGTTCACGCTGACGACCAGCGCTCTCGTCGGCGTCTGGCTACGGCGGGAGCTCTTTTGGCAGGGGCTCGGTGGACCCGTGGTGCCGCGCGGTGACATCGGCGGCCTCCGGACGATACCTTGCAAGCACGAACAGCCGCAGTGCGGATGAAAGGTTCCCGTGCTGCCGCTTCTCATCAATCTCGGCGATGAGCCGGTGCAGGGGCACCCTTCTCTCGGCAGCAATTGACTTGAGCTCGAGCCAAAACGGCTGCTCCAAAGACACGCTCGTCTTGTGGGCGTGGAGGATGATGGATCGTTTAGCGATCGGTGAGTTCATCATGCGGCGTTCAGCGAGACCGGGCAAACCATGAAATCGGAAAAGGGCGGCGAGGTTCCATTTCGACTTGCGCGCTGACCGCAAGCCCGAGCTGATTCTTCAGGCCGTCCATCAACGCAGCGCGACACGGGTTCAGCATTCGATGTTTGCCGCTCCGCAAGCCCCGCCGATCGACGGCGGGGCTGTGATTTGAGCGGCGCGGTGCCGGGATATCGCCCACGCCTGCTAGCAGGCCGGATACGGGTAATATCCGCACTGGTTGTTGGAGTATGGATACGTGGCAGCACCATAGGCGGCGGCGCCAACGGCAGCGGCTCCCACGGCACGGCCCACGCCTCGGTAGGGGTAGGCGCCGCCGCGATAGGCGGTCCCGCCGCGATAGACAGCGGCGCCACGATAGGCGCCTCCCGCGCGGACAGCACCACCACCACGAACGCCGGCCGCATGGACGCCGCCGGCACGGGCGCCGCCGGCACGCGCACCGCCTCGTGCGTCGGCCTCAGTGGGCACGCTTGCGAGGACGAGGATTCCAGCCGCAAGGCTGGCAATGAGGATTCGGAGCGACATGCGGTCCCTTTCTCTACAATCCCAATCCCCGTGTGATTGTCCCGCACCCCGCCCTGTTCACAAGTAGATGGACGTATCCGTCGGTAAACTTAGGGCCAAGCGCGTGACGCCAAAGTGTTCCGACCCAATGCGCGCTCATGCGTGGTGACAGAGTAGTGCATGCGCCGGGATGGATGCACGAAGGCTCCAATACGCAGGTTGTCGGGGTGCGTTGGTATTCTTGAGCGAATGATGACGGCGACCAAAGCAAAAGGGGCGGCCCGAAGGCCGCCCCTTAACTCGATTCCGTATCGCCGAGCTTATTGCTGCGGCTGTGTCGGCGCCTGCGCGGCCTTGGCGGTCGGCGGGAAGGCCGGGTTGGACTTGGTGCCGCGAATGAGCTCCAGCGCCATGTTGAGCGCCTTGTCGTTCTTCACGTCCGGCGGAATGTAGGACTGCGAGCCGGTCTGCTCCTCGCCTTCCTGGGTCTTCAGGTGGCCGCGCAGCGAGGCCTCGCCCTTGGTGTCGGCGCGCGCCTTCAAGTCATCCGGCACGTCCTGCAGGATCTCGATGTCCGGCACGATGCCCTTCGCCTGGATCGATTTGCCGGAGGGCGTGTAGTAGCGCGCCGTGGTGAGCCGCAGCGCGCCGTTGTTGTTGCCGAGCGGAATGATGGTCTGCACCGAGCCCTTGCCGAACGAGCGCGTGCCGAGAACGGTCGCGCGCTTGTGGTCCTGCAGCGCGCCGGCCACGATTTCGGAGGCCGAAGCCGAGCCGCCGTTGACCAGCACGATGATCGGCTTGCCGTTGGTCTGGTCGCCCGGGCGCGCAGAGTAGCGCTGGGTCTCTTCGGCGTTGCGGCCGCGGGTCGAGACGATCTCGCCACGCTCGAGGAACGCGTCCGACACCGAGATCGCCTGGTCGAGCAGGCCGCCCGGATTGTTGCGCAGATCGAGAACGTAGCCCTTCAGCTTGTCCTTCGTGAGCTGCGTGGTGATGTCGGCGATCGCCTTCTTCAGGCCTTCCGAGGTCTGCTCGTTGAACTGGCTGATGCGGATGAAGCCGACATCGTCGCCCTCGACGCGCGAACGCACCGAGCGCACGCGGATGATGTCGCGCGTGATCGAGACCTCGATGGGCTTGTCCGCGCCCTTGCGCATGATGGTCAGCTTGATCTTGGTGTTGACCGGACCGCGCATCTTCTCGACCGCCTGATTGAGGGTCAGGCCCTGCACCTGCTCGCCGTCGAGCTGGGTGATGACATCGTTCGCGAGAATCCCGGCTTTGGCGGCGGGCGTCTCATCGATCGGGGTGACGACCTTCACGAGACCGTCTTCCATCGTGACTTCGATGCCCAGCCCGCCGAACTCGCCGCGCGTCTGCACCTGCATGTCGCGGAAGCTCTTCGGGTCCATGTAGCTCGAATGCGGGTCGAGCCCGTTGAGCATGCCGTTGATCGCCTGCTCGACGAGCTTGGCGTCATCCGGCTTTTCGACGTAGTCGGCGCGCACCCGCTCGAACACGTCGCCGAACAGGTTGAGCTGCCGATAGGTGTCGGCTGCCGCCGCCTTGGCGCTTGCGCCAAGAAACGCAAAGGTGCGCGGCTGGGTGGCGCCGAGCGTGATGGCGACACCAGCCGCCGCGCCGAGGAGAACCAGGGAAGTCTTGCGTATCATCCGCGAACCTTTTCGCTGTCGGAGGCCCACCATGGGCTCGGATCGACGGGAGACCCGTCTTTTCTAAACTCGATGTAGAGGACTGGCTGGCTCGAACCGGTTGCCACAGCCGCGGCCGATTGCGGTCCGCCACCCATCACCGCAACGGGTTCTCCGGTCAGCACAAACTGGCCGAGATCCACCGAAATCCGCTCCATCCCCGCAAGCAGCACATGATACCCGCCGCCTGCATTCAGGATCAAGAGTTGTCCGTAGGACCGGAACGGACCCGCGTAGACAACCCAGCCGTCGCAGGGCGCCGTCACCTGTGCGCCCGCCCGGCTTGCCAAAGATAGGCCTTTTTCGGTTCCGCCCAAGCCATCCGGCATGCCGAATTCGCGAATTTTGATGCCATTCAGCGGCAGCGGCAGCGTTTTCCGGGTTGACGCAAAGGCAATTGCCGGCGACAGGCGGCCCGGATCGTTGAGCGCCGCCAGGCTTGCCTTCGAATCAGGCTTCTCGGCGGCCCGCGCCGCGGCGGCCGCACGGGCCGCGCTGGCGATTTCCTGCTCGATTCGGCCGATCAGCTCTTTCAGGTTGTCCGCGGCCCTCGCCAGCTGGACCGACCGGGCGCGCTCCGATTCGAGCGCCTTCTCGGTATCCGATTGCTTCCGCTGTCGCTCGGCAACGAGCACGGTCATCCGTATTCTTTCCTGCGAAAGTGCGGCGAGATCACGGCCAAGGGCGTCCCGTTCGGCAGCTATTTCGCTACGTAGTCTTACCAGTTCGGCGAGGTCGGCCAGCAGGGTGTCGACCTCGGTCTTCATGTCCGGCAGCACGGCGCCGAGCAGGATCGCGGTGCGCACCGATTGCAGGGCGTCTTCCGGGCTCACCATCAGGGCGGGCGGCGGCTTGCGGCCGACCCGCTGAAGCGCGGCCAGCACCTCGGCAATGACGGCGCGGCGGCTGCCAAGCGAACGGCGCACGGTATCCTCGCTCGTCTGCAGGCTGGCGAGCTTCGCCTCGGCGGCGGCCTGGCGAGTCTCCAGTTCGCGGATGCTGGCGGCGGAGCCGATCAGCATGGCGTTGAGCTTGCGGCGGTCCTCGCCGATTGCGTCCAGCTCGGCCTTGAGCCGCGCGGTGAGGTCGGCGGTCTTCTTCTGCTCGGCCAGAACCTTGTCGAGTTCCTCCTGCCGGACGCCCTTCTGCGCCTCGGGCGCGACCACGACACTGCTGGTGTTTTGCGCCGTGGGGCTGAGCTGCAGCGGCTGCGCGTGCGCCACGCCAAGCGCGAGCATGCCCGCGCCGATGGCGCCGGCGACCAGCCGGCCGCGCGCCCGGTCTGCGGCTTTCGTCATGCCGCCAAACTACGCCTCAAGGTCATTGAGGAACCATTTACCTTAATCGCGGCGCACTTGCGAGCGGAAACGACG
>JBAVXH010000197.1:0-14144 GCA_049698215.1 Xanthobacteraceae bacterium
GAGGCGGCGGTCGCGTGAGGGAAAACCGTCAGCCCCGCCATGGCGGTGTAGTGCATTCCCGACACCGCAACGCCGAATGCGGCCGCCGACAGGATCAGCGGCGGGCGCCGCCTGCGGCCGGCCGCGAGCCAAAGCGCGAGCCCGGATGCGCCGATCGCAACCGCCATGCTGGCCGCCACATAAGCCGGCGCATGCGTCATGTGCGCGCTGGCATCCAGCGCCGCCATGCCGATGTAGTGCATGGAAAAGATGCCGGCGCCCATCAGGCCGGCGGAGAGCGTCAGGCGAACGAGCGTCAGCGGGCCGGAACTCGTGGCATACACCGCGGCGCCCACCACGATGACGCAGACCAGAAACGATAGCAGCGTCGGCAGGACGAGGTAATCGACCGGAAACGGCACGCGCGCCGCCAGCATGCCGACGAAATGCATCGCCCAGACGGCGACCGCGAGCGACAAGGCCGCGCCTGCAAGCAGGAGCCTTCTGCGCAGTCCGGCGCTCTCGGCGACTTGTACGGCCAGGCTCAGCCCCACATAAGCTCCCTGGATCGCCACGATCAGCGAAAGCGCAACGAGCCATCGCTCGTGCGTCACTGGCATCAAAATTCCTCCCGTCGTCGCGGCCATTCGCCGCCGACTGTCGGCCAACAAGTCTAGGCTGGAGGTGGCGGCTAATCCAGCAGCCTCGAGGCGGGCACGGCCGGTCACCCGAATGCTGCTCGCCCAAAGCGGATACGCAAGCCTGAAACAATCGCTGTCTGCGTCTCAGGCGGACAATCACGCGTGTCTCAAGCGTGGCCAACTTGCTCGCGCGCGCGGAAACTCGAAACACGGCATTAGGGCCGCGCCGACAACCCCACCACGTCCTGCCAACTTGGGCAGGAGCGCGCCTGGAATGGCATGTTCCATTTTTCAAGGTTCGACGCGTCGACGACCTGCACCGGGAGGATGATCTCGCGCGGAACCGTCTCGCCTCGCAAGTGCCGGACGGCGGCCTCCGTCGCGATGGCACTCATCGCCATGGCGTCGAAATTCACTGTGGCCAGCATCCGGCCAGACTCGATCGCCGCAATGGCCTCGGGAATGGCGTTGACGCCGACCACAAGCGGCCACTTCCGACGATCCAACGCGGACTCGAGTGCATCCAGCACGCCCAGTGCCATCGTATCGTTGGCGCACAAGACCGCGTCGACACCTTGCATCATGTCAGCTGCGCCCAGAAACGCTTCGCGGGCGATATCGCGCTGGTAGTCGCCACGCAGTGACAATCGGACAGTGACGCCTGGGCGATCCGCGAGCGCATCGTGGAATCCTCGAAGCCGTGCGTGGCTCGTCGCCGATGCGGGGGTGCCTTCGAAAATGGCGATCTCTCCGCGTTCGCCCAACTTCGAGAACAGGTAGCGAGCAATGTCGGTCGCCAAGGCGCGATCATCCGAACCGACGAAACACACTGGCTGTCCGGCCGTGGTCCGCGTTACGAAATTGAATAATGGAATACCTGCGGCGTCGAAGGCGAGGATGGCGTCGTTGACCGCGGTTTCATGCACGGGCGTGAACACGACTGCGTCGGGTCGCTCCGCGATCGCACGTTCGATGAGCGCGGTCTGCTCTGAAACGTTGTCCGGCTGCCGGGGTACGTAATGGATGGTGGTGGCACCGAGCCGTGTTGCGACCCGATCCGCGCCGAGGCGGGCTGCTTCATAGGCCGGGTTCGTGAGGTTCTTGGTGAAGACAGCGATCCGCGGCGGCATGTGGCTTGAAGCTTCGGTTGGCGCGCTCAGGGGACCGAGGGCGATGCCCCTTACCTTGGGCTTCTCATAGTGTTGGATATCAACTCACAATGCCAACCGTGCAATCATAACCTGGTCATCGGCCATGATCCGCCCAAGACCTATCGAATCGGGTTGTAAGGCTTGATGTCGCGATGATGGGCGTCGCGGAATATGCGTTCGCATCAAAAGCGATGGATACGAGGGACCGCGGCGACTAAGGTGTTACCCCGATCGACCGCAAACTGACGGCCCGGTGAATGAAGGCGGCTTCCTTCGAGTACGTGCGACCACGTTCGGTCGAGGAGGTGTGCGTCCGTCTCTCAGACGACCCTGAAGCCGTGATCATCGCCGGTGGACAGACCCTCGTGCCCATGATGGCGATGCGGCTCGCACGGCCAACGTGTCTCGTCGATGTCGCGCGCATTCCTGAACTGCACGGCATTCGTGATGCTGGCGCGGCGATCGTGATCGGCGCGGCGACGCGGCAGGCGACCGCGGCGAGCGACGCCTTGGTGATGCGGATGCGTTGCGGTCCTACACCGCAACAGCCTGGGCGGGTAACGGCAAGACACCATCCAGATGCCGCGACTAGTTTCGCGCACGCTGCTGCTACCCAATATTCCCGCCGATCCGGCACAACTACTGCCTTGACCGGACCGGCTGCTCCCCATGAAATCCAGCCCTTCCGCTCCGGCGGGTCATGACGACATGCAGGCGAGGAGGGACTTGGCGTGGGGGAGTTCGCGGTTGGTCAGGGCGTCACGCGGTTTGAAGATCCGAGACTGCTCAAGGGTGGCGGACGTTACATCGACGATATCGTCCTGCCGCGGATGGCCATTGGCTACGTCCTGCGTTCTCCTCATGCCCATGCCAAGATCCGCTCGATCGATACGACGCAGGCGAGCGCTGCGCCAGGCGTGCTGCTTGTCCTGACCGGCGCCGACTGGAAGCGCTCCGGCTGGGGCGATCTGCCGGTGCCTGGCGGACAGAAGCGCCGCGACGGCGGCGCCATGTACCGCTCCCCTTATCCGGCGCTGGCGCAGGAGCGCGTGCGCTGGGTCGGCGATTACGTTGCCTTCGTGGTTGCGGAAACCTACGCGCAGGCGGCTGACGCCGCCGAGCTGATCGAGGTGGACTACGAGCCGCTGCCGTCCGTTACCTCGACCGCCGACGCTGTAGTCCCGGGAGTCCCGCGCGTGTGGGACGATTGCCCGGACAACATTTGCTTCGTTCATCTCGCGGGCGACAAGGCAGCTGCCGATGCGGCGTTAGCACGCGCGGATCATGTCGTGCGCCATCAGCTGGTGATCAATCGCGTCACCGCCGTGACGATGGAGCCGCGGGGCTGCATCGGGGACTACGACGAGACGGCTGACCACTACATCCTCTATGCCCAGCCGCAGGGCGTGCACACCTTCCGGTCGGATCTTGCGACGCAAGTGCTGAAGGTCCCAGAGAGCAAGGTGCGCGTCATCGCCGGTGATGTCGGTGGCAGCTTCGGCATGAAGTCGGCGATCTTCAACGAGGCGCCGCTCGTACTGCTCGCATCGAAGCTCACCGGCCGGCCGGTGAAATGGCAGAGCACGCGGTCGGAGGCATTTCTCAGCGACGCGGAAGCGCGCGACAACGTGACTGAAGCCGAGCTCGCGCTCGACAAGGACGGCATCTTCATCGGTATGCGGGTCAAAACCATCGCCAACATGGGCGCGCACCTTCAATCCGGCACGCCAAATTTCCTAAACAATCTCGGCACGCTCGCCGGCGTTTATTGCACGCCCGCGATCCACGCCGATGTCACGGCCGTGTACACGCACACCAATCCGGTACGGCCTTATCGCGGAAACGGCCGGCCCGAGGCGGCTTATGTCATCGAGCGGCTGGTCGATCTCGCCGCCGCGCAGACCGGCATCGACGGGATCGAATTGCGGCGGCGTAACCTCATTCCGCCGGAGGCGATGCCGTTCAAGACCGGGCTCACCTTCACGTACGATTGTGGGGAGTTCGAAAAGGTTCTCGACGAGGGGCTGCGGCGCGCCGACGTTGCGGGTTTTCCCAAGCGGCGCGCCGAGTCGGAAAAGCGCGGCAAGTTGCGCGGGCTCGGCATCTCATATTCGATCGAGCGCGCCGGGACACTCGGCTTCGAGGGCGCCGAGGTGCGCTTCGACCGCTCGGGCGCGCTCACGCTTTTTTCCGGAAGCATGACGCAAGGCCAGGGTCACGAGACGGTGTTCAAGCAGCTCGTCTGCGACCGTCTTGGCATCCATCCCGATCAAGCCACGTACGTGCAGGGCGATACCGACAAGGTGTTCTTTGGGCAGGGAACGGGCGGCTCGCGCTCGGCGACGCTGGCCGGATCGGCGTTCCACGGCGCGATGGAGAAGATCCTGGACAAGGGTAAGCAGCTCGCGGCCCATCTGCTCGGCGTCGATGCCGCCGGGGTCAACTTTGCCGAGGGGATCTTCTCCAGCCCCAAGACCAATCGCACGCTGACGATGCAGGATGTCGCGCGCGCCGCGGCCGATCCCAACAAGCTGCCGCAGGGCATGGAGGGCGGCCTTGTCGCGACCTCGGTCTACAAGGCCGATGTCGAGAACTATCCGAACGGCTGCCATGTTTGCGAAGTGGAAATCGATCGCGACACGGGCGAGGTCGCAATCGCACGCTATACCGTGGTCGATGATGTCGGCACCGTGCTCAACCCGATGCTGCTACATGGCCAGATCCAAGGCGGCGTCGTGCAGGGCGTTGGACAGATTCTGATGGAAGATATCCGCCGCGACGCTTCCGGCCAGCCGCTGACTGGCTCGTTCATGGACTACGCACTGCCTCGCGCCAGCGACGTCGGCGACATCGCGGTTGAGAGCCATCCGGTGCCAACCAAGACCAATCCGATCGGCGTAAAGGGGGCGGGCGAGGCGGGCTGCGTCGGCGCGCTGCCGGCGGTCGCGAATGCGCTGGTCAATGCGTTGTCGGAATTCGGCGTCCGGCACATCGAAATGCCGGCGACGCCGGAACGGATCTGGCGCGCCATCCATCGGAGGAGCGCCGGGCAGTCCACTTGAAACGTTAGCTCTTGAATTCGCGTCAAAAATGCAGGGGGGACGGGCGATGGTAACGAGGCGGGACGTGCTGAAGGCCACGGCCGCGTTCCCCTTTTCGCAGGGAGCACTGGCCTCCGACGCCGCACGTGCGCAGGGCGCTTGGCCAAGCCGAACCATCACGATCGTGGTTCCATTCCCTCCCGGAGGCACGGCCGACATCGCGGCGCGTCCGCTCGCCGCTCACCTTGCCGAGAAGCTCGGCCGCAACGTTGTCGTTGAGAACAAGGGCGGCGCGGGCGGTGGGATTGGGCATGCCTACGTCGCCCGCTCCGAGCCCGATGGTTACACCATCATGACGGCGCTGCCATCGCTCGCCGTCATCCCTGAGGCCAACCGGCTGCAGGGCAAGCCTCCGAGCTACGAGATCGACCAGTTCGTCCCACTCGCGCGCATGTTTGCGGACCCGCCGTTGCTGACGGTGAAAAAATCGTCGCCGTGGAAAACACTGGACGATTTCATCGCGGCAGTCAGGAGCAGCCCGGGCCAAATTCCGTACGGCACGTCCGGATATCTCGGGACCGTGCATCTCGCGATGGAAATGTTCCTGAACGCCGCGGGGCTGAAGATGGTCCACGTACCTTATCAGGGCGGCGGCCCGGCATTCGCGGCGTTCCTGGCGGATCAGGTGCCCGTCATTCCCACGCTCGAGTCGATCGGCAAAGGGCAGTTCGATGCGGGGAACCTCCGCGTGCTGGCGCAATGGGGCACCGAGCGGCTTCCGAATTTTGCCGACGCGCCGACGTTCCAGCAGGCGGGATATCCCGATGTCGTCTACATCCTGTGGGCCGGCGTGTTCGCGCCGAAGAAGACGCCCGACCATGCGACGCGCATTCTGCGCGACACGATCCGGCGCTTCATGCAGGACAAGGCTGTCGTGGAGCGGTTCGTGGCCGCGGGCAGCCAAGTGTCTTACCTAGATGGTCCCGATTTCGAACGCTTTCTTGAGGGCGACACCGATCGCCTGGTCAAGGTCGTGCGCAAGATTGGCCTGTCATAGATCGCGACAGCGGAGCACGGGGGCCGATGAATTCGACCGTTTTGGTCACCGGGTCGAGCGGTTTCGTCGGGCGAGTCGTTGTGCAACGCCTCGCGGCGGCCAGACATCGGGCGATCGGCCTTGATCCCGTTCCGGCTGCGACGACACAGGTGATCGACGACCTCTCGGATCGCAGCAGGCTGCGCGACCTTCTACAGCGCGAGCACGTGACGCACATCATCCATGCTGGTGGCGTCTCCGGCCCGATGCTGCTGGCAGACGATCCGGCCGGCCTTATCACCATCAACGTGACCGGCAGCATGAATCTGCTCTACGTTGCGATGGACTGCGGCGTCCGCACGTTCGTGTATTGCTCGTCGGTGGCGGCAATCGGCGATTTCTATGAAACAGACCCGATCGGAGAAGACTATCCAATGCGGCCGGCCTCGGCCTATGGCTGCTCCAAGGCCGCGATGGACTACGTGTTGCGCGCGCTGTGGCGGAAGGTGCCGCTCGACATCTGTTCGTTGCGGCTGACCGCGGTTTACGGGCCCGGACGGCAGACCGAGTTCAACGTCGACACCATCGTGCGCGCCGCCCTTGCCGGCCAGCCGGCGCACATCGCGCCGTTGTCCGACTGGCCATACGTTTACGTCGATGACGCCGCAGATGCATGCATTGCCGCGTGCTTCTCGAACACGCGCAAACAGCTTGCCTACTTCGTGGCGCATCCGGAGCGCGTAACGCCTGACGACATCGCGGTGGCCTGTGCGGCGGCAGGGCGTCCCGTGAAGCTGGAGATCGATATCTCCAGGCCGAGGTCCTCCCGCGGTCTGGTGGACGTCGAGGCAGCCGCGCGTGATTTCGGCTTTCGCGCGCAAGTGGGTCACCGCGAAGGCATTCGCCGCATGATCGCCGCGCCGCAATAGCCGCACGAGGGTGTTGTGGCGGACGCGTGCGAGCCGCATAGTTCGCGTCCCGCCAGGCTGTCCCACCGAGGAGCGTTCATGGACCTGAAGCTCGCAGGCAAAACTGCGCTGATCACCGGCGGCTCGAAGGGGATCGGGCGCGCCACGGCCGAAGTCTTCGCTGCCGAAGGCTGCAACGTGATCATCGTGTCGCGCACGGCCGAGACGCTCGCTCAGGTGAAATCGGCGATTGCGCAAAAATCCAACGTGCGGGTCGATACGGTTGCGGCCGATCTCTCCGACAGCAAGAATGTCGACCGGCTGGCGCAGGATTTTCCGGACATCGACATCCTCATTAACAATGCCGGCGCGATCCCGGGTGGCGCGCTGCTCAATGTGGACGAGGCGACGTGGCGCAAGGCGTGGGACCTCAAAGTGTTCGGCTATGTCAACATGTGCCGTCGCTTCTATGCGTTGATGAAGGAACGCAAACGCGGCGTGATCGTCAATGTGGTCGGCAATGCCGCCGATACGCACGATCCCGAATACATTTGCGGCGTCGCCGGAAACGCGGCGCTCACCGCGTTCAGCCAGTCGCTCGGCTGCGTGAGCGCGAAGGACGGCATTCGTGTGGTCGCGCTCAGTCCCGGGCCGGTGGAGACAGACCGCATCGTCACGCTGATGAAGAAGAAGGCGAAGGACCGCACCGGCGACGAGAACAACTGGCAGGAGCTGCGCAAGCCGCTGCCGTTTCAGCGCTGCGCGACACCGGAGGAGATCGGCGCGATGGCGGCGTTCCTGGCCTCGCCGCTGTCCGGCTACACCTCGGGTTCGGTCGTGACCATCGACGCGGGCCTTTCGGCGCGCGCAACAGCATTTTGATCGAGGACAGCAATGCCGCACCTGACGACTGACGATGGCGTGAAGCTCTACTACGAGGAGACCGGCAAGGGCATTCCGGTCGTCTTCATCCATGAATTCGCCGGCGACTATCGCTCGTGGGAACAGCAGGTGCGCTACTTCGGGCGCTACTACCGCTGCATCGCGGTGAACGCGCGCGGCTATCCGCCGTCCGACGTGCCGAAGGACGGCACGAAATACTCGCAGGAGCGCGCGCGCGACGACATCCGCGCGGTGCTCGATGCGCTCAAGATCGACAAGGCGCATATCGTGGGCCTCTCGATGGGTGGTTTCGCGACGCTGCACTTCGGGTTCACGTACCCGGATCGTGCCCGTTCGCTGGTGATCGCCGGCTGCGGCTATGGGGCGGAACCCGACAAGCGCGCGCAGTTTTCCGCCGAAGCCGAGGCCTCGGCCAAGCGCTTCGAGGAACAGACGATGGCAAAGGCCGCCGAAGGTTATGCGCTGGGACCGACACGCGTCCAGCACCAGAATCGCGATCCGCGCGGATGGCGCGAGTTTGCGGATCAGTTCGCCGAGCATTCGACCGAGGGGGCCGCTCTTACCATGCGGGGCGTGCAGGCGAAGCGCCCGTCGTTATTCGAGCTGGTCGACAAGATGAAGCAGATCACGGCGCCGACATTGATCATGACCGGTGACGAGGACTGGCCCTGCATCGAGCCTGGCGTGCTGATGAAGAAGAACATCGCGACCGCCGGCCTCGTCGTGATGCCGAACGCCGGCCACAACATCAATCTGGAGGATCCGGCGGCGTTCAACGCGCACCTCGCCGAGCTGTTCGCGGCAGCCGACGCCGGGACGTGGCCGGTGCGCGATCCCCGCGCGATGGTGAACGCGATCCTAGGACGGTGAGCAGCTAAGTCGCGTTGTAGCCGCCATCGACCAGCAAGTCGGCGCCGGTCATGAAGCGCGATGCATCGCTCGCCAGAAACACGGCCGCCGCGGCGATCTCGTCCGGTTGACCGAGCCGGCCAAGCAGATGCTTCGGCCCGGCGGTGCGACGCGCCGTTTCCATGTCGCCGAAGCGGCGCACCAGCCGCTCCGTCTCGACCGCGCCCGGTGAAAGTGTGTTCACGCGGATGTTCTGCGCCGCATGGTCGGTCGCCATCGCCTTGGCGAGCTGGATGAGCGCGCCCTTACTGGTGCAGTAGACCGCGCGGCGCGGCGCGGCGACGCTGCCCATCTGAGACGCCACGTGGATGATGCTGCCGCCACCTGCCGCGATCATCGCGGGCAGGAAGGCGCGGCTGACCAGGAACGCGCCGCCGACATTGACCGCCATCACGCGATTCCAGTCGGTTAGCGAGAGTTCCAGCACCGTTCCGTTCGGATCGTGACCCGCCGCGCCGTTGACCAGCACATGGATCGCCGGAAATGCGGCCAGCACCTTGGTGGCGGCTGCTGTCACATCGTCTTCGCTGCCGACATCACAGCGTACCGCGATACCATGCCGCCCGCGCTCGCGGACAAGGCCCGCCGTTTCCTCCGCGGTCGTTTCGTTCAGGTCGATGCAGGCGACCTGCGCGCCGGCCTCCGCAAAGGCGAGCGCGATGGCGCGGCCGATTCCGGTTCCGGCGCCCGTGACGACTGCGTTCTTGCCGCTTAACGAGAACACCTCGTTTGTCATCGCACAGCCTCCCGCGTCGCTGCCCGTCCGAGATAGGCCTCGCGCACGCGTTCATCTTTGGCGAGCTCGGCACAGGGACCGCTCACGATGATGGCGCCGGTCTGCAGCACGTAGCCTCGGCTCGCGGTCTCGAAGGCATAGCGGGCGTTCTGCTCGACCAGCAGCACGCTGGTCCCGGCCTCGTTGATGGCGCGGATGGTGCGGAAGATGTCGCGCACCATCAGCGGCGCAAGCCCAAGCGACGGTTCATCGAGACACAGGAGCTTCGGCTCCGACATCATGGCGCGGCCGAGCGCCAGCATCTGCTGCTCGCCGCCGCTGAGCGTGCCGGCGTTCTGTCCGCTCCGCTCGCGCAGCCGCGGAAACATCTCGAACACGCCATCCATCATGCGCCGGACTTTCGCGCTGTCGTTGCGGTTCTTGAAGCCGCCGAGCTCCAGGTTCTCGCGCGCGGTGAGGAACGGAAACACACGGCGCCCCTCCGGCACGAGCGCGATGCCCAGCATCGCGCGCTCATGCGCGGCGAGCGCGGTGACATCCTGACCGCGGAACGTGATGGCGCCGGCGCGCGGCCGGAGCTGCCCTGCGATAGCGCGCAGTGTGGTCGACTTGCCGGCGCCGTTCGCGCCAATCAACGCAACGATTTCCCCCTCATTGATCTCCAGCGACAGGCCGCGGCATACCGCGACCTCGCCATAGGCAAGCTCGAGGGTCTCGGCCTTGAGCAGCGCGCTCACATCAGCTCTCCGCCGAGATAGGCCGCAAGGACTGCTTCGCTCTTCTGCACCTCTGCCGGAACACCCTCGAACAGGTGCTGACCGTAATCCATCACCAGCACGCGGTCGGCGACGTTCATCACCAGTTCCATGTTGTGCTCGACCAAAACCACCGTGACGCCGCGATCGCGCGTGATGCGAATGCGATCGAGCAGGGTGTCCACTTCGGCCGCATTGAGTCCGGCGGCCGGCTCGTCGACAAGGAAAAGCTTCGGCTTGGTTGCAAGCGCGCGGGCGAACTCGAGCATGCGCTGCTCGCCATAGGGCAGCGAGCCGGCGAGCACGTCACGCTTTGCCGCAAGCCCCATGAAGGACAAGAGCTCCATCGCCTCGGCGCGGCAGCGCGCGTGGTCGCTCTGAAAGGCGCTCCCATGGACCAGGTACTGCCAGGCGGGGACGTGATGATGAACGTGAAATCCCGCGACGACGTTCTCGAGCACGGAAAGCTGCTTGAACAACCTGATCTTCTGGAACGTGCGTGCGATTCCGCGCCGCACGCGGCGATGGGCGGGCAGGCCAGCGAGATCTGCGCCGCCAAAGCTCAGCGTGCCGGCATCCGGCTGGTAGACGCCGCTGATCAGGTTGAGCATCGTCGACTTGCCGGCGCCGTTCGGGCCGATGATGGCAAAGACGGAGCCGGCGGCCACGTCGAACGACACATCACGCACCGCGCGCACGCCGCCGAAGCTCTTGTGCAGGTCTTTGGCGCTGAGCAACGCGGTCATTGCGAAAACGCGGGCGCGCCGGTGAGCTTGGCGCGGATCAGTTTCCAGGCCTGCACAAGTCCGCCGGGCATGAACAGCACGACAAGCGTGAGTGCAACGCCGTAGACGACGAGGCGCAAGTCTCCGATGCCGCGCAACAGCTCGGGAAGCAGTGTGAGCAGGATGGCGCCAAACACCGGACCGATCAGCGTGCCCATGCCGCCGACGATCACCATCGAGAGGATGGTGAAGGACTCTGTGATGAAGAACGCGTCCGGCACCAGGGTGCCGACGAAGGGCGCATAGAAGCAGCCGGCGGCGCCGCCAACCGCCGCCCCGATGCCGAATGCGAACACCTTCCAGGCGGCCGCGTTGATGCCGAGCGAAGACGCCGAGATTTCGTCCTCGCGGATCGCGGTGAGCGTCTCGCCGATGGGCGAACGCACCAGCTGGTCGAGCAGGAAGTAGACGAGCAGCGCGAAGCCGGCGACCAGATAGAACAGCGCGACCGGATTGCGGAAGCTGATCGCGGGCAATCCCGGGATCGCGATCGGGGGCGGCGGCGGGATCGCGTAGATGCCGAGCGGGCCCTGCGTCAGGCTGATCCAGTTGAGCAGTATCTGATGGACGATCACGGCGAACCCGAGCGACGCGATGGCGAGATAATGACCGCGCAGGCGGACTGCGAACAGGGCGAGGAAGACTCCCGAGAGACCCGCGAAGGCAACGCCGGCGACGAACGCGCCCCAGAATGGAACTCCCCATTTCGTGATCAGCAAGGTCGAGACGTAGGCGCCGAGCCCGTAGAAGGCCGATTGACCGAGATTGAGCTGGCCCGCGTAACCGAGAATGAAATCAAGACCGAGCGCCAGCAGCACGTTGATGGCGCAGATCGTCAGATTGGTGTGCCAGTAGCTGCCGGTCAGAACGTACGGCAGCACCGCGATGATCAGCGCAGCCGCGAGAAACGCCCAGCGCCGGTGCGAGGACCGATATTCCGCGGCCGCCGCCGTTTCAGACATTTTCTTCCCGCCTCTCGGAGATCAGGCCGGTCGGACGGAATGCCAGCATCAGCAGCAGCAGCGCGAAGACAAAGATATCGATCAGGCCGGGATCGAAATATTGCGTTGTGAAGCTCTCGATCAGGCCGACCAGCAGCCCGGCGAGGATCGTGCCCTCGACGTTGCCGAAACCGCCGATGATGACGATCGCGAAGGCTTTCACGATCACGGTGGTGCCGGCAAACGGGGTCAGCACCAGCACCGGCGCGAGCATCGCGCCGGCCATGCCGGCGAGCGCCGAGGAGAGCACGATCGTGAGCATGATCAGGTAGCTCGGGTTGATGCCCATCAGCCCGGCGGTCTCGCGATCCTGCGCGACGGCGCGCAGGGCCTTCCCCAGGAATGTGAACTTCATGAATGCGTAGAGCAGCGCGATCGTCGCGGTCGATACCGCGATGATGATCAGGCTTTGCGCGGTGAAGAACATCCCGGCGACGCGAAAGACCTGCTGGCTATAGGGTGTCTCGAATGCGTAAGGGATCGGCCCGAACCATGCCAGCATGGCGTTCTGCATCATGGTCGAAACACCGATCGTGGCGATGAGCGGAAGGAGCTCGCTCCCCTTGTGCCGCAACGGCGCGAAGATCGTGAGATTGATGGCCCAGCCGAGGATCGCGCCGACCGCGAGCGCGACGGCGATGCTGGCGAGATAATTGCCGCCCAGCAGATGGATGAAGAAATAGGCGGCGAATGCGCCCAGCGTCACGAAATCCGCATGCGCGAAGTTGATCTGGACCAGCACGCCGTAGATCAGCGTGAGGCCCAGAGCAACCAGCACATACAGGCTTCCGAGTACGATTCCGTTGATCGCCTGCTGCGCGACGATCGTCGCGGTCACGCGGTCAGTTCCACTTCAGCGCGTTCCAGGAGAGGTCCGGCTTGGTCTCCATGTAGTGGATCGTGTCCATCTTGGTATTCTGGTTGGCCTTGTCGAACTCGACGCTGCCGGTGACGCCCTTGAAGTCCTTGGTGGCGGCGAGCGTGTCGCGGATCGACTGCGCGTCCTTGGCGCCGCGCTTCACCACATCGGCGATCAGCATGATCTGGTCGTAGGCGTGCGCGTTGATGTGCGTCGGGTCGGCGTTGAATTTTTCTTTGAAGTTCTTGACGAAGTTCTTCACCATGTCGCGCTGGTCGGTCGGATCGAACTGCACGATGCGCACGTAGCCTTCGGCGGCCTTGCCGGCCTTCTGCTCGAAGCCGAAAGGCAGCCAGATGGTGCCGAGCTGGATCGAGGGTCCGCCGCCGCCCTTCACGACGCCGGCCTGCGCGAGCGCCTGCGTGATCTTCAGGCCCTGGCCTTCCAGCGTATAGGTCGGAACGACGTCGGCCTTGCCGGCGCCGGCGACGCGGGTCGCGATCGCGGTGAAATCGTTCACGTCACGGCCGAAGCCGATGTCCGCGACGATCTTGCCGCCCAGCTTCTCGAACGTGTCCTTGAACACCTTGGCGTTGCCGATGCCGGCATTGGTGTTCTCGTAAAGCAGGACCGCGGTGCGCGCGTTCAGCTTGTTGTACGCCTGCGTCGCGATGTCGACGCCCTGCATCACCTCGTTCGGCATGATGCGGAACGTGTAGGGATTGCCCGGATCGGTGATCCGGATCGACGAGGAGCCCGCGTTGATCATCGGCACCTTGGCCTCGGCGATAATCGGCATGATGGCGAGCGTCGCGTCAGAGCATTCCTCGCCGATGATCACGTCCGGCTTGTACTGATCGAGCAGGCGCTTCGCGGCCTGCGAGGCGGGCAGGGGAGAGCAGGCCGAGTCTTCGTATTGGATCGCAAACTTGTAGCCGTTCACACCGGCCTTGTTCAGCTCCTCGAGTGCGAGCTCGATGCCCTGCTTGTCTTGCGCGCCGAAATAGGCGCCCGGGCCGGACATCGGGAACAGCCCGCCGATCTTGATTGTCTTGTCCTGAGCCGATGCGCTTTCAATCTCGAACGCTGCGATCCCGGCCAAAGCGAGGATCACCAGCAAGCTGCGCCTGTTCATTGACCCCTCCCAATCTGAGCAGAGCCGTCAGCCTATCAATGAATCTTCTGCTCCGACAATCGCGGTCGGCGTGCGGCAGCCCCGATGACGAAGCACACGAGGTCGCAGCCTGTGCCGGCGCAACGGTCCCCTCCGGCGTCATCGCCCGCGGTCCCCTCCGTCGTCATCGCCCGCCAACGGGTCCGCGCGGAGCGCGGCCCGATGACAGGCTCCAGCGGGCGACCCAGTAAACACCGGTGGTGCCGTCATGCACTGATCGCACCGGCGGTGCTTACTGGGTCCCGGATAGCCGTGGAGCCTGTCAT
>JBAVXH010000198.1:0-38674 GCA_049698215.1 Xanthobacteraceae bacterium
ACCATAGCCGGACCGGGCGAAACGTCCCGCGCGGGGTGCCGCCATCGCCCTCCCGCTTGTTTGCCAGAATGCCGCCGCGCCCGAGCGCCACCGGCCAAGCGAGCGGGCCGGCCCGCAACACGCCGCGGGTGCGGGTGCCCGTAGCGGTGCCTATATAGATCGTCTTCAACCGTCGCATCCCCTCCCACCCTGCCACCCTGCATTTCGCGAATTGAATCAACAGCCGCGGTGCTTGCGCTTTCTCTCCCGAATGTTCTACTTCGCGCAACTGCCGGAACCCCCCGGAGCACTCCCATGTCCAACGTGCGCAAGATCCTGATCGTCGACGACGACACCGAGCTGCGCGAGGCGCTGGTCGAGCAGCTTGCGCTGCACGAGGAATTCGAGGCGGAGGCAGTCGATTCCGGCGCAAAAGGCGTGCAATCGGCGCGCAACGGGCACGTCGACCTCGTGATCATGGACGTGGGCCTGCCCGACATGGATGGGCGCGAGGCGGTGCGCATCCTGCGCAAGAACGGCTTCAAGGCGCCGATCATCATGCTGACCGGGCACGACACCGATTCGGATACCATCTTGGGCCTCGAATCGGGCGCGAACGACTACATCACCAAGCCGTTCCGCTTCGCGGTGCTGCTCGCGCGCATCCGCGCGCAGCTGCGCCAGCACGAAGCGAGCGAGGACGCGGTGTTCACGATCGGGCCCTACACGTTCCGCCCCTCGTCGAAGCTTTTGATGAATCCAAAAGGCAACAAGGTTCGCCTGACCGAGAAGGAGACCGCGATCCTGCGCTACCTTTATCGCGCCGGGCAGCGGCCGGTCTCGCGCGAGGTGCTGCTGCAGGAGGTGTGGGGCTACAACTCGGGCGTCACCACGCACACGCTCGAAACGCACATCTACCGGCTGCGCCAGAAGGTCGAGAAGGATGCCTCAGCGCCCGCGATCCTTGTCACCGAGGGCGGCGGCTACAAGCTGATGCCGTGAATCTCGCTGGCGTCATCGCCCGCGAAGGCGGGCGACCCAGTAACCTCTGACATCGAATCGGGTTAGGCTCATGCCACTTGCTCACCGGGGCGCTTACTGGATGCCCCGCCCATCAGGGCGTCCACGCCCGTCTTCGACGGGCTATGGGGCATGACGAACGCGGGATGACCATCGAGGACGACATCGCCTTCCTGGAGCGCATCCCTTCGCTCCGGCTGCTCGGCCGCGATGCGTTGCGCATCTTGGCGATCGGCGCGGAGAGCCGCACCATCCATGAAGGCAACTCGCTATTCGGCGAGGACGACGATGCCGACTGCGCCTATGTGGTGCAGGAAGGTTCGTTCAACCTCGTTGCCGAGAGGAGCGCGATCGCGCCCTCGGTTGCCGGCCCGGGAACGCTGATCGGCGAGACCGCGCTGTTCATCGAGGCGAAGCGTACGACCGCCGCGGTCGCGCGCGAGCCCTCCACCGTGGTGCGCATTCCGCGCCAGCTCTTCCTGAAGATGCTCGAAGGTTATCCGGATGCGGCGCGGCGCATGCGCGATGCCGTCGCGGGCAAGGTGAGCCAGACCGCGAACGAACTCTCGCGCGTGCGCGATACCCTGATGCGCGGGCCCTTGCGCCGGTGAACCGGCGCGATGCGCTCGCGGCGGCGCTGCGTCGTCTCGCGCCGAAGATTCCGCCGCACGAGTTCGGCGCCGTCATCGATCATGCGTTGGACAGCGCAGGTCTCAGATCCGCTGCGCCCGAGACAGCGGCCTGGCTCTCGCTCGTCGCCTATGTGCGGCACACCTTCACGGACTACGACGAGCGTCTGGCGCAAGGCTACGACCGCGACAGCGCGCGCCATTTCGTGGCGGAGGAGATGGCGGAGGTATTGCGGCATTGGGGCGTGCGGCGGCCGTTGGGGAGCGACGACTGACCCGGTATACTCGACGACGCGATCGACGGGGATCGCGCGCGCCAATGGGGGCCACATGTTCGCGACGGGACCGATTGCCTTTCACACCATTCTCAGCCTGATCGCGATCGGCACCGGCGCGTGCGTCATCCTCGCGATGTCGAAGGGCGGCCGACCGGGCTACTGCACGCTCGCGTTTCTGATCGCGATGATTCTAACCGACGTGACCGGCTTCCTCTTGCCCGCGCCGAAGCTCTTGCCCTCGCACATCACCGGCATCATTTCGCTTGTGGTCATCGCCGTGGCGCTCGTCGCCCACTACGTGTTTCATTTTGCCGGCACCTGGCGTGCTGTCTACGCCGTCACGATGGGCATCGCGATCTATCTCAATTTCTTCGTGCTGGTGACGCAGCTTTTTCTCAAGGTCGGCTTCCTGCACGCGCTCGCGCCGAATGCCCCCGACAATCCGGAGCCGCCGTTCCTGATCGCGCAGGCGATCGCGCTGGCGATTTTCGTCTGGCTGATCTGGAAGAGCGTGAAGAATTTCCAGAGAACGTAAGCCAGTGCGCAAGCATCCGTCGCGTGGCGGCGGATCGAATCATCACTTGCGGCCGGATTTCCCCGTGGATAGCTCAGAGAGATCGGCGACGATCCGCCCGCGGAGCTGCTCCGTCTGCTCAATTTTGCTGTCGATCTGGTTTAGCCGATAGATTGCAAGAGCTTCGTCCATGGCCGCCAGCGCTTCCCGTAATCGCGCCCCTTCGCGCTTCATCTTGCCAAGCTTATGGAGGGCCAAGCCGAGAGCGGCCTGAGTCGCGGCGAACTGCACCGGCGCACGCTCGCGCGTCCTTTCCTTGAGCGCCTCGCGATAGGCTGCGACCGCCTCGTTGAGCCGTGCCGTGCCGCTCTCACGTGCGCCGAGGAGCGCGAGCACATTGCCGAGATTGTGATTCGCCATCGCCCAGTCCGGCGGCACGCGCTCGCGTGTCCATTCCTTGAGTGCCTCGCGGTAGGCCGCCGCTGCCTGGTCGAGCCGCGCGCTGCCGCTCTCGCGGTGGCCGAGAGCCTGCAGCGCTCCACCGAGATTGTTCTGCGTCGCGGCCCATTCGAGCGGCACGCGCTCACGTAGCCTCTCCTTGAGCGACTCCCGATAGGCCAGGACCGCCTGGTCGAGCAGTACCGTGCCTTTCTCGCGCTCGCCGAGGGTTTGAAGCGCCGCGCCGAGATTGTTCTGCGTCGCGGCCCATCCGAGCGGCTCACGCTCACGCGTCCTCTCCTTGAGCGCCTCGCGATAGGCGGCCACGGCCTCCTCAAGCCGTACGGCGCCGCTCTCCCGCGCCCCGAGCGTTAGCAGCACATTGCCGAGATTGTTTTGCGTCCCGGCCCACTCGAGCGGCATGCGTTCGCGCGAGTATTCCCTAAGCGCCTCGCGATAGGCCGCGACCGCCTCATCCAGACGTGTGGTCCCTACCTCGCGCCCGCTGAGCGTCCAGAGCACATTTCCGAGATTGTTCTGTGTCTGAGCCCAGTCAAGCGGCGCGCGCTCGCGCGTTCTCTCCTTAAGCGCTTCGCGGTAGGCCGCGACCGCCTCGTTGAGCCGTGCCGTGCCGCTCTCACGCTCGCCGAGGAGCGCGAGCACAATGCCGAGATTGTTCTGTGTCACGGCCCATTGAACCGGCGCGCGCTCGCGCGTCTGTTCCCTGAGGGCTTCACGAAAGGTTACAATCGCCTCAAGGAGCCGCGCGGCGCCGCTCTCGCGCCCACCAAGCGTCGTGAGAGCGCTGCCGAGACTGCTCTGCGCGGCAGCCCATTTCAGCGGCAGGTGGTCGCGGGGGAAAAGGATCAAGACGCTGCGGTATCGCTCGATCGCGACAGCCGCGGCCGCGTTGTCACCGAACTCCATGCCTTGGTGAAAGAGTGCCTTGGCTTCCGCCAGCAGATACTTCTCCCGAAGATCGCTTTGATCCGCCGGAACACGCGCCGCAGCGGCGGCGAAATGGCCGGCCGCCTCGCGATAGCGCAGCCGCGTCAACGCCACGTTGCCGCGCTGTGCGCTTGTTTCTGCACGGCTGAGCACCGCCCTGGCGATGTCCTCGTCCTGAAGTTTTTCGATTTCCGCCAGGCGTTGGTCTGCCAGAGCGAGATCGCCGCCGTCGATGGCGCTCTTGGCCTCCGACTTGAGGGCGGCGACTCTCGTGGTGTCGCCCGGCTCCGCGTTTGCTGCGGCACGCAACGTCCTGAAGCGATCGGCAAACTCGATGAGCCTGTTGGCAATCTGGTCAGGCGAAACGTTGGCCTCTCCGAGAATGTTCAGCGCCGCGCGGATCTGGCCCCGGTTGAGGTCGAGATTTTCCTCCAGCACCGTGATTGTTTTTCGGTGGGCGCCGACCAGCTCTTCCAGCGTCTGCGTGCGGCTCTTGATCAGCGCATCGAGCACATCTGGGGAAATGCCGCACACGACCGAAATGTGGCTCGCCGTAACGCTGCCACCGATCGCAGACGCACAAGAAGTGGCGTCGGCGCGGTTACCGAGAAGCTGAGCGTAGCAAGGCGACCCCGCGAGGATCGAGAGCAACGGTAGCGCAGCTACGCCCCAACGGATCATTTGGTGGGCTTGCGCGAACAGTCCGTCGAGCCGCCGGCAGTCACGACCCCGGTAACGTTCCCGCCGATCGCTACGCTGCTGCAATCCGCCGAGACGCCGGACGAGGATTTCGATGGCGGAAATGCGTATGTGAACGCCACCCAGAGACCCGTCGCCAGTACAACCAAGCCGCCACCAGCCCAGCCGAGGATCTCGCGGTTGCTCTTTTGCCGGATGAAGGACCAGAGCTCGCTCATGTGCCATCTCAGCCAAGGAGGTTGAGGTCACAACCTACAAGTGTCCGGCTGGCCGCTCAAGGCGGCATTCAGATCACCTTCCGCGCCGCCGCGGTCCTGGCATCGCCGGTGTTCGGCGTGCCGGTCGGCTCGATCAGCAACAGATGCACCTCCTCGCGCGCGACCGGGCGATGCTCGACGCCCTTCGGCACGATGAACATCTCTCCGGCGGCAAGCGTCACGGTGCGGTCGCGCAGCTCGATGTCGAGCGTGCCCTTGAGCACGAGGAAGAAATCGTCGGTGTCGTCGTGCTTGTGCCAGACGAACTCGCCCTTGACCTTCACGACCATCACGTCGTGGCCGTTGTAGGTGGTCACCGTGCGCGGCGACCAATGCTCGGAGAAAGTGCCGAGCTTTTCGGCGAGATTGATCTTGTTCATCGTCGCCTCCGCTTGCGTGCGGGCTTGCCGTAGAGCGTCTCCATCTCGCGTGCGGCCCTCGCGGCGGGACGATAGCGGCCGCCGGCGAGCCACACCTCGGTGATCTTCCCGGACTTCGCGCGCGTGCAGCGCACTCCCTCGCCGTGACTGCCGAATCCGGACGCCGCCGCGATGCGTCCGGTGGTGCGGCCGGTCACCGCGATTTCGCTCGCATCCGGAAACGGGTTGATGAGGCCGGGCGCGAGCGCCAGCACCTTGTCGCCGACTGGCAAGAGGTCGAGTGCGCCCCACAGGCTCCAGAAGCGCCCGCTCCAGTCGCGGACCCGGCGGCCCGGCGGGCCGCCGCGCGCGAATGCCTGCAGGATATGAACGATGCCGTCGCCCCACATGTGCGCCCAGCCGTCGACCGCATTGGTGAGCACGCAGACGGTCAGCTCCTGCTTCGGGTAAACGCAGGTGCGCGAGATATAGCCCTGCAGTCCGCCCGAATGGCCGAACCAGTCCCAGCCCGCAGTCGTGCCGCTGATCGTGCCAAGCCCATAGTAGAGCTCAAGACTGGAGTTGGGATTGCGCCACTGGCGGCGCGTCATCTCGCGCCGGCTCGCGGCGGACAAGACGCTGGTCCGTGCGTTGGGCGCGAGCTGCGCAAAATAGCGCGCGATGTCGCTCGCCGTACTGACGACGCCGGCGGCCGGCGCGATCGCGTGGGTCGGATTGTCGCCGGGGATCACCACCCGGCGTTCGAGCAGCATCCGTCCCGAATGGCCGCGCGCGAACGGCGTGCCGCGACGGACCGGCGCGTCCGGCGTGGTCTCCTTGAGGCCCGCAGCCGCGACGATCTCGCGCGCAATCCAATCGCGATAGGACTCGCCGGCGATTGCCTCGATGACCAGGCCAATGAGCCCGTAGGCGTGATTGGAATACTTGAATCGCGAGTTCGCCTCGATGACGAGCGGCTTCTTGAGATCGGCGGCAAGCTCCCGTCCGCTGTAGAACGGCCGCCGGTCGACAAACTGGCCGGCATCGTCGCCATCGCGGATTAGGCCCGCGCTGTGTGACAGGAGCTGCGCGATCGTGACGCGCGCGACGTCCCGGTGCAGGCCTTCGACGAATTGCCCGGCGATGTCGTCAAGCTTGAGCTTGCCTTGCTCGCGCAGCCGCATGACGCCGGCGGCGGTGAAGCTCTTGGAATGCGAGGCGACGCGGAAGCGGTGGCGCGGCGTGAGCGCTTCGCCGGTCGCGAGATTGGCGGTGCCGAACGCGCGTTCGAGCACGACGTTGCCGCGATGCGCGATGGCCATGATGCAACCTGGCTGCTGCGATGCCTGCATCTGAAATTCGAGCCAGCGCGGGATGTAATCGAGCGCGGCAGCGAGCCAACGGTCCATGGGCGCACACCGATTCGTCATGCCCGGCTTTATGCCGAGCATCCACGTCTTCGCACAGCAAACAAGACGTGGATGGCCGGGCACAAGGGCGTTTACGCCCGTCTGCAACGGGCTATGCCCGGCGGTGACGGAGCTAAATTTCCACCGTCGCCGTCACCGGCACGTGGTCCGAGGGGCGCTCCCAGCCGCGCGCGTGCTTGGCGATATCGAGGCGCGACACACGGTCTCCGAGCTGGGGTGAGACCCAGACGTGGTCGAGGCGGCGGCCGCGGTCGGCGGCTTTCCAGTTGTCCATCGCGCGGTAGCTCCACCATGTGTAGAGCTTGGCGGGCTCAGGGGTCAGCTCGCGGGCGATGTCGACCCAGTTGCCGGCCTTGCGAAACGCGGTGAGCTTCTCGGTCTCGACCGGCGTGTGCGAGATGACCCTGAGCATCTGCTTGTGACTCCAGACATCGTGCTCCAGGGGCGCGACGTTGAGATCGCCGACCAGGATCGCGCGCTCGCCGGCGCGCGGGCGCAGCTTTTCCATCGCGTGCAGCTCGTCCAGGAAGGCGAGCTTGTGGGCAAATTTCTCGTTGACCGCCGGATCGGGCTCGTCGCCGCCCGCCGGCACATAGAAATTGTGCAGCGTGACGGGATCGCGCAGGCCCGCTTTCTCGCCGAGCGTGACCGCGATGTGGCGGCAGTCCTCCTTGCCGCAGTAATTGTCGATCACGACGCTCTCGAACGGCAGCCGGGAGAGCACCGCGACGCCGTGATAGCCCTTCTGCCCGTTGAGGGCCGCATGGGTGTAGCCCAGCCGGCGGAAACGCTTCAGCGGGAAGGCGTCGTCCGGGGATTTCGTCTCCTGCAGGCAGATCACATCCGGCCGTACCGCCTTGATGAAGCGCGAGACCAGATTGATGCGCAGGCGGACCGAGTTGATGTTCCAGGTGGTGACGGTCAGCGGCATTTTCAGCCTTTACACATACTATGCAGATAGTACGATGATAGTATCTTTATACTATCACGATTCGATGAGAAACCCGCATGGTACCGACGTTTTCCCAGCCTTTCGGCGCTGGCGACCTCCGCATCGGGATCGCCTCGTGGGATCAGGGCGACTTCAAGAGCCGTTCGATCAAATATGCCTATCGGGACAAGAGCGGCAAGGTTTCGCGCGGCTGCCCCGAGCTGCCGTTCGACGTGCTGGTCGAAATGATGATCGTCGCGCTGAAGCAGAAGGAGCTGACCATCGAGCAGGTCGAGCGGCTGAAGTATCACTTGCGGTAATGCGGCGGACGCGCGCTCGCAGCGATGTCATCGCCCGCGAAGGCGGGCGACCCAGTAAACACCAGTCGCGCGCATCGGCTCCGTCGGTGATTACTGGATGCCCCGCTTTCGCGGGGCATGACGATTCGAGGCACCCGCGCGAGCCGCTTACTCCCCGGCTTTGATATTGCCGTCCTTGATGACCTTGGCCCAGCGGGCGATCTCGTCGCCGACGAAGGCGCGAAATTCATCCGGCGTGCTCCCGACCGCCACGATCCCCTGATCGGCGAGCCGCTGGACGGTGGTTGGATCGGCGAGCGCCTTCTTGGCCTCGGCAGCGACCCGGTCGACGATCTCCTTCGGCACGCCGGCAGGCGCGATAATGCCGGCCCAGGTGCCGGAGATGAAATCCGGCACGCCCTGCTCGCTGATGGTCTTCACGCCCGGTGCGGCCGGGATCGGCTCCTTGGCGGCAAGCCCAAGCGCCTTGACGTTGCCGGCCGTCACCTGCGGCATCAGCGGCCCGACGATGTCGAACATGATGTTGATGTTGCCCGCGACGGTATCCTGCAATGCGCCTGCGGTGCCCTTGTAGGGGACGTGGACCATATCGAGACCCATCCGCGCCTTGAACATCTCCATCGTGAGATGCGCCGCGGCTCCGACGCCCGACGAGGCGAAGCTCAAGGATCCGGGCTTGGACTTCGCGAGCGTGATCAGCTCCTGAATGTTGTTCGCCGGCAGGGACTTGTTCGCGATGATGATCAGCGGCGCCGAGCTCATCAGCGACACGTAGGTGAAATCCTTCATCGTGTCGTAGGGGAGCTTTGGATTGAGCGTGGCGTTCACCGAGTGCGCGGCGATCACGGTCCCGAAGGTGTAACCGTCGGGCGCCGCCTTCGTGACGGCATCCGTGCCGATGATCGCGTTCGCGCCCGGCTTGTTCTCGAAGACGACGGTGACGCCAAGCGCATCGGCGACCTTCTGGCCGACCAAGCGCGACATCAGGTCGGTGTAGCCGCCGGGCGTGTACGGCACGATCCAGCGGATCGGTTTGCTCGGCCAGGCTTGCGCCCAGGCGCTGCCGGTCAGCGCCAGCGTAACGGCCAGCGTAGCAAGGCCGCGTCGTACAAAGTGCATGATTATCGCTCCCTCGTGCCGGTGTGCGGCTTTGAGCGAGCTTTAGGATTTCAGAGCCGATGGGGCAAGGAGGTCGTCGTGCCGCTTAGGCCTCATCCTGAGGTGCGAGCGAAGCGAGCCTCGAAGGATGGCCCGAAACGCAGCCGGAGCTCTTGGCCATCCTTCGAGACGCGGCCCATAAGCGCGGTTACGCGCGTCTTCGACGCGCTATGGGCCGCTCCTCAGGATGAGGGGCAGCTTACTGAATGATCTCTTTGCGCTCGTAGTTGATCCGGAACATGGTCGGATCGATCCGCTGCGTCGGGTCGAGATTGTAGAGCGCGACGGTCGTGTCGTAGCCCTGCGGGTCGGTGATGGTCCACTGCTTGAGCTGCATGTCCTTCACCGAGAACATCAGCAGCACCTTGTGCGTCCCGCCAAGCGTCTGCTTCTCCTCCATCGCCAGGCTGACGAAAGTGTCGTCGGCCGCAACGGCGGTGACATTGGTCTCCTTGAGCAGATCGATCCGGTCGGCGAGCAGGAAGCGCAGCGGCGTCTGCGACAGCGGATAAAGATCCTGGGTCTCGAGCTTGCGGTCACGCACCACCAGCGAGGAGCCGTCAGAGACAAGCTCGATCGGGCTCGGCGGCTTGTACTCGAAGCGCACGCGCCCGGGCTTCGACAGATAGATCTTGCCTTCGGAGCGCCGGCCGTCGGGACCGACCTGCACGAAATCGCCGACCAGGTTCTGCACGCTCATCAGATAGATGTTCACGCGGTCGATCAGCCCGCGCTGTTTCGCGTCAAAGGCGGTGGTGGTGCCGGATGAGCCGAAGCCCGGGAACTTGAACGGAAACAGATTGTTCGCGATCGACTGGACCGGCCCCGCACGTACCTCGGGAGCGGCGGCCGGCGGCGGCGCGACGCCCGCTTTTGGCCGCGGCGCGGGTGTCGGCACAGGCTGGGCGGACGCCATGGATGCAGCCAGAAGCAGGCAGGCGCCGGCCAGAATCGATTTCCGCATCCCAACCTCCAAAGAGCCGCCACCTTAATCGCCTCGCTATGGCGATTTCGCGGCCCCGTGCCTACGCATGATCCCGATCCGAAAACCGCTCTCGGGCGTTCGAGGATCAAGAGACCTCAATACGACGCGTGCTCGGGCTCGCCTACCAGAATCTCGCGTTTTCCGGCGTGATTGGCGGCCCCGACGATGCCTTCCAGTTCCATCTTCTCCATCAGCGAGGCGGCGCGATTGTAACCGATCTGCAGCCGACGCTGGATGTAACTTGTCGAGGCCTTGCGGTCGCGCATCACGATCGCCACAGCCTGCGAATAGAGGTCGTTGGTCTTGCCCATCTCGGAGTTGTCGAACACGGACACATCGCCGTCCTCGCCCTCCTCCAGCTCGTCGCTGACGGTGACGGAGTCGAGATACTGCGGCGTACCCTGCGACTTCAGGTGCCGCACGATCTTCTCGACTTCCTCGTCGGAGCAGAACGGCCCGTGCACGCGGCTGATGCGCCCGCCGCCCGCCATGTAGAGCATGTCGCCCTGGCCGAGCAGCTGTTCGGCGCCCTGTTCGCCCAGGATGGTGCGGCTGTCGATCTTGGAGGTGACCTGGAACGAGATGCGGGTCGGGAAATTCGCCTTGATGGTGCCGGTGATGACGTCGACCGAGGGGCGCTGCGTCGCGAGGATCACGTGGATGCCGGCCGCGCGCGCCATCTGGGCGAGGCGCTGCACCGCGCCTTCGATGTCCTTGCCGGCGACCATCATCAGGTCGGCCATCTCGTCGACGATCACCACGATGTACGGGATGAGGTCGAGATCGAGCTCTTCCTTCTCGTAGATCGCGTCGCCGCTCTCCTTGTCGTAGCCGGTGTGCACCGTGCGGCTGAGCATCTCGCCGCTCTTGTTCGCTTCGGCGACGCGCGCATTGTAGCCATCGATGTTGCGCACCCCGAGTTTGGACATCTTGCGGTAGCGCTCTTCCATCTCGCGCACCGCCCACTTCAGCGCGACGACCGCCTTCTTCGGATCGGTGACGACCGGGGTGAGCAGATGCGGAATGCCGTCGTAGACGGAGAGCTCCAGCATCTTGGGATCGATCATGATCAGGCGGCAGTCGTCGGGCGTCAGCCGGTACATCAGCGAGAGGATCATCGTATTGATCGCGACCGACTTGCCCGAGCCGGTGGTGCCGGCGATCAAGAGATGCGGCATGCGCGCCAGATCGACGATCACGGGCTCGCCGCCGATCGTCTTGCCGAGACAGAGCGGCAGGCGCGCCTGCGTGTCGGTGTACTCATTCGCCGAGAGGAGCTCGCGCAGCAGCACCTTCTCGCGCTTCGGATTGGGCATCTCGATGCCGATCGCGTTGCGGCCCTGCACGACAGCAACACGCGCGGAAACCTTGCTCATCGAGCGCGCGATGTCGTCGGAGAGGCCGATCACCCGCGAGGACTTGATGCCGGGCGCGGGCTCGAGCTCGTAGAGCGTGACCACGGGCCCTGGATGCGCGTTGATGATCTCGCCGCGCACGCCGAAATCGCTGAGCACGCTTTCCAGCGCCTTTGCGTTCTCCTGGATGGCATCATCGGAGAGCGTCTGCCGGTCGATGGCGCGCGGCGCCGCGAGCAGCGCCAGCGAGGGGAGTTCGTAGCCGCCCTTGCCGCGCTTTGTGGGCCGCGCGGCCGCCTTGATCTTCTTGCGCGGCGTGACCTCGACTTCCTCCTCCGGGTCTTCTTCCTCGACTTCGCCTTCCTGATCGTCGGCCGGATTCGAGTAGGCTTCGACATGCGGCTCGATCATCGTGATGGCGGCGGGATCGTAGCGCAGCGCGACCACGCGCGGGCGCCGCCGCCACGGCAGCAGCCGCAGCAGCAGCAGCGGCAGCAGCAGCAGACGCGCCTTCAGGCTGTAGAGGAAATGATAGAGCCAGCCGAGCGACACGAAGCTGCGCGGCTCGCGCTCCTCGTCCTCGTCGTCATGCTTAACCTTCGCGGCCTTCCGCGCCGGCTTCTCGTCGATCTCGTCCTCCTCCTCGCGCCGCAGCCCGAAGCCCGCCGCAAGCGCGAGTGTCGCGATCGCCGCGACCCCCAGCATGATGGCGATCGCGAAGCGTGGTGCGCCCGACAGCGGCCCGAAAATCCAGGCCGGCACGTGCAACAGCGAGTCGCCGACCACGCCGCCAAGTCCCGTCGGCAGCGGCCACGACTTGCTCGGCGCAAGGCACGAGGCGAAGCCGGCCGCCGCGATCGTGCCGGCAACCCAGAGGATGAAGCGGGTGCGCTGCCGCTCGAGCGGACGGTGCGTCAGCAGCCGCCAGCCCCATGACGCCACCGGAAGCAGCAGCGCAACCGTGGCGATGCCGAGAATTTGCATCATCAGGTCGGCGCTGGCGGCGCCGACGAGGCCGAGCGCGTTGCGCACCGGCGCATTGGTGGCGTGGCTGAACGAGGGGTCCTGCACCGACCAGGTGGCGAGCGCGAGCGCCGCGATGCCGGCCATGCCAAGCACCGCAAGCCCAATGATTTCGCGCCCGCGACGGCGCGCAGCGGTACGCAGATCGTCCGAGACCATGTCGCCGAGCGAGAGACTGTAACGGAGCGCGGGCATTGCTAACCCAACACCTTGACCATGCGATGGAGCGCCTCGGCCGTGGTCTCGCGGTCCTGCACCATGGCGACGCGGATATAGCCTTCGCCGGCGTTGAACCCGTTGGGCTGCGGCCGCGCCGCGTAGTTGCCGGGCACGACGCGCAGGCCCGCTTCCTTCCAGAGCTTCACGGCCGCCGCCTCGCTGCCGCCGTGCTGCGAAACATCGAGCCAGAGGAAAAAGCCGCCGGCCGGACGCCGGTGGCCGTAGCGGTTGCCGAGGATCTGGTCGGCGAGGTCGAACTTGGCGCGATAGAGCGCGCGATTCTCCTCGACATGCGCCTCGTCCGTATAGGCGGCGATAGCGACTTCCTGCGCCGGAACCGGCACCTGCGGCGCCGAGACGGCGCGCAGATCGAGGAACGGCTTGATGAAGCGCTTGTCGCCCGCGACGAACCCGATGCGCAGGCCGGGCAGGCTGGAGCGCTTGGAGAGCGAGTTGAACGCCACGACGTTGGCGAAATCCCTGCCGGCGACTTCGAGCGCGCCGACCGGCGGCTCCTTCCAGTAGATCTCCGAGTAGCACTCGTCGGCGAACAGCATGAAGTTGTGCTTCTGCGCGAGCCCTGCGAGGCGCGCGAGATACGCCCGGCTCGCCACCGAGCCCTGCGGGTTGGCGGGCGACGCGAGATAGAACGCGACGGTGCGCGCGAGCAAATCGTTCGAGAGTGCATCGAGATCGGGCAGGAAGCCGTTCCCGGCCGTGGCGTCGAGGTAGACCGGCTCGCATTCGGCCGCGACCGCGCCGGCCGAGTAGGGCGCATAAAACGGGTTCGGCACCAGGATCGCCGGCTTGCCGGGACGCTCGCCGCCGAGGCGCTTCGCCGCGATCGCGGCGAGGAACAGGCCCTCGCGCGAACCGCCGAGCACGAGCACCTCGCTCAACGGCTCGATCGGCCGCGCGAGCGCGTAGCGGCGGTTGAGCCAGCCCGCGACAGCCTGACGGAAACGATCCGTGCCGGCATTGCCGGGATAGCGGCCGAAATCCGCGGTGTGTTTCGCAAGGATCGGCGCGACGAACGGCGGCACCGGGTGCTGCGGCTCACCCACCGAAATGTTGATCGGCGGCATGCCGGGCGCACTGTCGCCCAGCAGGTCGGCCAGCCGCATGAACGGCGAGCGTGCGTCGGTTGTCCGAGCGGGAGAGGGCGCGCGTTCGGGTGCGTTCATGGACCGAGTCGGCGGCGCTGGTCGCTCCGCCGAGAGACTCCGTGTTGGGCGTGTTGCCCGGTTGCTTCACCATAGGAGGGGGCAGGTTAAGGCGCGATTAACCAATCGGGGGCGGGGGCTGTGAGAGAAGGTCTGAAATCGCGTCTTGCAAGCATTCAGCCGTGCTGATGTCGTAATCCGCATTACCTTCGCGGTAGATTTCCAAAGCCGCGCTAATAGCACCGTTTGCCGCGACAGCGTCCGCCTGTCTCCTAGAGCGCTTTGCAATCGAAAAGTGAGCCCCAGCCAAATTTTCTTGAGTTTGGGCCCAACCGTACGGAGCGCGCTCGCGGGTCCTTTCTTGCAAAGCTAGGTGAAACGCTTCGAGCGACTTGTTGAATGCAGCGATGTCGTCATCGAGGTCGCCCAAGTTTGCGAGTGCAATACCGAGATTGTTTTGTGTTGCTGCCCACGCCAGCGGTAGGCGGTCTCGCGTTCTTTCTTTTAGCGACTCACGAAAGGCCTCGATTGCTTCTATGAGAGCGTCCCGATTGCGTTGACGCATACCAAGTGATCTGAGAACATTTCCAAGGTTGTTCTGTGTCGCAGCCCAGTCCTTGGGCACTAGCTCGCGCTTCCGTTCTTTGAGCGCTTCGCGGTACGCAGCAACCGCTTCATCGAGGTGCTGATCGTCGGTCCTCCGCTCCCCAAGGGTCGCAAGCGCATTCCCCAAATTGCTCTGTGTCATAGCCCAATCGAGGGGTACTCGTTCACGTGTCCGTTCTTTAAGCGCTTCGCGATAGGCGCCAACGGCTTCATCCAAGTGCGTGGTTCCTAATACTCGTCCGCCGAGAAGTCCAAGCGCGTTGCCGAGATTATTCAGTAGCCCCGCCCAGTCGAGCGGAGCGCGCTCGCGGGTCCATTCTTGGAGTCCACGACGGTAAGTAGCAACCGCTTCCTCGAGGCGTGTAGTTCCGCTATCGTGTTCCCCTAAAGTTCGGAGGGCGAGCGCAAGGTCGTTCAACGCAGCGCCTCGCTCACGTTCGTCATGCGCAATCAGGAGTTCTCGTCGCGCGATTTCTGCGGCGATCTCCAATGAAAAGTTGGTTCCTTTGTTGCGACCTTCAATCCATGACTCTCTATGTTTCTTAGCTAAGCCTTCAAACCAAGCGGTTGGATTGTCTGGGTGTTCAAGTTCAACAGTTTCTTGGATGCGGCGCGCGACGCTGACCGCGTCTCGGCGCAGGATGTCTTGGTCGATACCTGCCTGGAGCAAGGTCAGGCGCGAGCGATGTATTTCCTCACGATGTTCAATTTCGTGTTGGGCAAGCTCGATAAGGGCCGCGTCTACCTCCTTGGCCGCCTGATCGAACCGGCCGGCTTTCGTTTGGTCCGCAACGCGCGTCAGTACAGCATTGATGAAATCGCCTTGGTTTGTGCCGCGTTCACCCTTCGCGATGACGTTCAGCGCAACGTTGACGGCACCTTCTAGTTCGACCATAGCTCTATCAAAGTCGAGCGCTTCGTCGGGCTTCAGCCGCCCGGCGAGGTCAACCACCGCCTGCCGTTCAAGGCCGCCAGTCTCGGCTTTCTCGACCCCGCCTCTGGCTTCGAAAGCCGCCAGAAGCTTCTTGACGTCGTCAGACACCTCCCCGACCTTTGCAATTATCGGGTCAGGGCGTGGGCGCACATCGCGGGCCACAAAAGCACGGGCATGGAGATAGACCTCGTGGTCCCTGCTTACGGGCTTGCAGACGCCACTATGCGTCGTGCCTACCGGCAGCGCGCGCCAGCCCGCGATTCCTGGATCGGCGCTATTTGGCTGAACTAGTTTGCCGAGAATTCGAGTGGGCTGCGTTTCCGACAGGATGAGGTGTGGAAGGCCCTTACTGTTCGCCCAGTCTTGATACCAATGATTCAGGTCGCGCAATGATGGATCATTGTGGATCAGGCAAGCGGTCGCTTCTGATGGCCGCACGAGCACGCGTAAGACGTTGGCCAGTGTTGCCTGTCCCGATCCGGTGTGCGGCGTGCCGAGAAACGCGACCTTCTCGATCCGGGCAAGAAAATCCGCAACCTCCGGCCTATATTTGCCTTCGCTCTCCGCAGTGCGCAGCAATTGCTTGATAACGAGGCCGCCAAGACTATGGCCGATGAGATAAAGTGGCCCGTGCGCGAGATCGGGATAAACAAGCAGTTGTTCTAGCACGTTCTTGGCGCGATCCGGCAGATGCATCGCAGCCCCGCGCCAACGCGAAATCGCGGCTTCATACCCGAGCGTGTAAACCGTCAGACCCGGCACGTCGCTCGCGAGCCATTTCGGCCAGAACGTGTCCTCGCCCGATCCAGAGCGCCACGTTGTATGAGGATCGCCACCGAGTCCGTGAATGAAAATCGCGCTCGCCCGGTGGGGACCACTAGCTTCAGCGATTTTGTACAGCTGTGACATGCTGCACGATGCTAACCACGCGTTGCCAGTTTGAGAAGCAACAACCCGTCTTGCGGACGAGGTTTCCCCCGTGAGATCACGTGGCTCCGTTTGTTCGTCGTGCGAAGGCCGCGGTCGGGTCGGGGGCGAGGCCAAAGATTTCGGCCTGCGTGATCGGGCGGCCGGTGAGTAGTGTGGTCAGCGGGTGGATCGCGAGTGCGTAGAAAAGCAAGGCAAGGCCGATTTTCGCCACGGTGTCGCGCGCGCTGAAGATCAGCCAATTGCGAACGACACCGCTCCAGACCAGCAGCGCCGCCTGCAATGCGAACGCGATCGCAACATAGCGCGCCGCCCAGTTGATGGTGTCGTAGCGCTCCAGGAAATACGCCCAGGCAACGAACAGCCAGAGCGCCGCGAGGATCGCCGCGATGGCGCGGCCGCTCCACGCGCGCGGCCGCCAGATGAGAAACACAATCGCGATACCGAGCGCGAGCGCGACGAGCTGCAGCGGCCAGACGTCGGCGTTGGTGAGCTCGAACAGCCGGTAATAGGTGCGGGCTGAGAACAGCAGGAAGTTGGTGAGGGAGTAGGTCCACCACTCCGACATGTCACCCTCGATCGTCATGCCCCGCCAACGGGTCCGGCCAAGGGCCGGCCCGATGACAGGCTCCAGCGGGGCACCCAGTAAACGCAAACCGTTCCGTGTCACGACCGCCTGTGTTTACTGGGTCGCCCGCTTGCGCGGGCGATGACGCGGCGTGAGTCATCAAAGTCTCTCCACGTACTGCACGATGCGCGCCCGCATCGCGGCATCGGGCAACGGATCGCGCGCCGCGCCCACGTTCTCCTGCACATGATCGACGCGCGTGGTCGCCGGAATCACGCAGGTCACGGCCGGATGCGAGATGATGAACTTGATGATGAGCTGCGCCCACGAGGCCGCGCCGATTTCGGCGGCGAACGGCGGCAGCGGCTTGCGGGCGATCTTCTTGATCAGGTCGCCCTCGCGGAACGGGCGGTTGATGATCACCGCCATGCCGCGCTCGCGCGCGAGCGGCAGGATGCGCGCTTCCGCTTCGCGGTCGAGGATGTTGTAGGACAGCTGCACGAAATCGAGCGGATGCGCGCGCACGATCTTCTCGAAGTCGCCATGACGGCGGCCTTCCGATGTGGTGATGCCGACGTAGCGCAGCCGGCCGGCGGCCTTCATGGCGAACAGCATGGGGAGATGCTCTTCCCAGGCGAGCAGGTTGTGCACCTGCAGGAGGTCGAATTTCGGCACGCCCCAAAGGCTGCGCGATGCCTCGATCTGCGCCGGCCCGCGCGCGGGCGACGAGATCCAGATCTTGTCGGCGGAGAAGACGTTGGCGGCGCCGATCTTCCTCAAGCCGTCGCCGATCACCGGCTGCGAGGAGCCGTACATCGGGGAGGAATCGATCATGCGTCCGCCGGCCGCGAAGAACGCGCGCATCACTTCCGCGCAGGATGCGCGCGCGAGGGGATCGTTGCCGACATTGAAGGTGATCCAGCTGCCCAGCCCGACCAGCGGGATCGCCTCGCCGCTCGACGGGATGGAGCGCGTCAGCACGGCCGGCGCCGCAGCGGCGGGCGCGATTGCGCTCGCTGCAAGCGATCCGAGAAGCGCGCGGCGCGTGAAGGAAACCATGCGCGATGCTCCACGCGCCGCCGTTTAGCATACAAGCGGGCGTGATGGTCAGCGCTTCATCAGCCGCATCAGCGGGCCGCAGAGATAGGCCTCGGAGATCGGCGCGCGCAGCGGCCGGGGCAGGCTACAACCATGCTCGGCGTGGAAGATGCACGAATCCGCGAACGCCTTCTTCGGGATGGCGTCGAGATAGAGCTGCATCAGACCGCGCTTGCTCAACCGTGGATGCCGCGCCCACGCTTGCGCGATGGCGTTTTCGTCGAGGTAGGCGTCGTTCCCGCCCTTGCTGCAGCAATGCCCGCGGCACGCGGCGCACGCGCCTGCGAATGCCGTTGCTTCGGGCTTTGGCTTGTGTTCGTCGGCGGTTTTGCCGCGAGGACGCGAGACTTCGGCGAACAGTTCTTCCAGAAACGCGGCGAAGATTCTGCGCCGCTTTGCCCCAACCGGACGCAGGGGCCGATCAAAGCCGGGCAGTTCGATATCGCCCCATTTGATCATGTCGACGACCTCGATCGCGGTGCGCTGCGCTGCGCGACTCACAGGCTCTCCGAGTTCCAACATACACCTTGCGCAAAGCGCAGGCGCTCAGTCTTCGCCGCCTGTCCAAGGTCTCCGAGCGGCATGGCGAATATGGATGATCGACACCACCTCGCCTTCGACCCGATAGTAGACGATGTAGGGATAGCGGCCGAGCCAAAGGGCATGAACGCCAAGGTCCTTGATGACCCGCGCGCGCCGCGGTGAATAGGTCAGGGACTCAATCTTGTCTTTGATGAAGGCTTTGACGTTCCGCGCAGCGCGAGGGTCATACTGATTCAGATATTCAAAGATCGCCTCGCGCTCAGCGAGTGCGCGCCGGGTGTAGCGGACTTTCATATCCCGTGGCGCTTGTCCGCCGCGGCGACCTCCTCGTCAGATGCATAGTCCTGCCTGTCGGCCTCCGCGAGGCCTTCCAGGATGGCGGCTCGCGTCGCGTGGTCAATCGGGTACGCGGATGCGTCGCCTTCGGTGAGGGACAACATGGCAAGCGCGAGCGCATCCTGATCTTCGGGGGGAAGCGATTGCGCTTTGGCGATGGCCTGTTCGAGGAGCTTCGTCATCGGCAACGAATAGCACACCCGCCCAAAAAGTGAGAGGCCTCGGGGTGAGCCGAGGCCTCTCGACGGAGGGGGCGGTGCCGGGTCTCCACCCCAACCGTATTCGGGTCGTAGGCCCTCTCCCGTGGGAGAGGGCCGGTAGCTCACAACGTGTAGGCGCGCTCGCCGTGCTCGGTGAGATCGAGGCCTTCGCGCTCGGCCTCCGGCGTCGGACGCAGGCCGATGATCACGTCGATCACCTTGAGGATGATCAGCGTGCCGACGCCCGACCAAACAAGCGTCATGAGCACCGCCTTGAGCTGCGCGAGCACCTGCGTGGAGAACACGTACTCGGCGATCTTGCCGGTTTCGTAGTTCATGATGCCGGCGCCGCCGAGCGCCGGGTTCACCAGCACGCCGGTGAGGATCGCGCCGACGATGCCGCCGATGCAGTGCACGCCGAACACGTCGAGCGCGTCGTCATACCCGAGCGCGTTCTTCACCGCCGAGCAGAAGACGTAGCAGACGACGCCGGCGATGAGGCCGAGCACGATCGCGCCCATCGGACCCGCATAGCCGGAGGCGGGCGTCACCGCGACAAGCCCCGCCACCGCGCCGGTGACGATGCCGAGCATCGAGGGTTTGCCCTTGGCCATCCACTCCACGAACATCCAGGCGAGTGCCGCGCCCGCCGTGGCGACGAACGAGTTGGCCATCGCGAGGACTGCGCCGCCCGAGGCTTCGAGATTGGAGCCGGCGTTGAAGCCGAACCAGCCGACCCAGAGCAGCGCGGCGCCGATCATGTTGAACGTCAGCGAGTGCGGTGCCATCAGGTCCTTGCCGAAACCGATCCGCTTGCCGAGCAGCAGCGCGCCGACGAGGCCGGCGATGCCCGAGTTGATGTGCACCACGGTGCCGCCGGCGAAATCGATCGCGCCCCACTGGAAGATCAGGCCTGAGTCCGCGTTGACTTCGTCGAGCTTTGCTTGCGCGGCGGTCTTGGCGGCGCCGTCAGCGGCCGCGGCGAGCGCCTTGGCGGCGGCATCGATCGCGTCCGGACCGGCCCAGTACCAGACCATGTGGGCGATCGGGCAGTAGACGAGCAGCAGCCACAGCGGCAGGAACAGCGCCATCGCGGAGAACTTCATGCGCTCGACCAGCGCACCCACGATCAGCGCCGGGGTGATGGCGGCGAACGTCATCTGGAAGCAGACGTAGAGGAGCTCCGGAATGTTGACGCCGACCGAGAAGGTCGCGGCCTTCGAGTCCGGCGTGACGCCGGACAGGAACGCCTTGGAGAAGCCCCCGACGAACGAGGTCGGGCCGCCGGTGAATGCCAGGCTGTAGCCGACGAACACCCACAGGATGGTGACGACGCAGACCGCGTAGAACACCCACATCAGCACCGAGAGCGTGTTCTTGGCGCGCACGAGGCCGCCGTAGAACAGCGCGAGGCCGGGAATCGTCATCAGCAGCACCAGCACGGTGGCCGAGAGCATCCAGGCGGTGTCGCCCTTGTTGACCGTCGGCTCGGCCGCCGCTGCGGCGGGCGCGGCCGGCGTTGCGGGCGCAGCCATTTCGGCCAGCGCGTGATCGAGCGTGAAGTGCGTCATGCAGAGGGCGAAGAGAATGCCCAGTGCAAGCCCCGCCAGCTTGGCGCGGGAGAGTGAAACTGACGTCATGGTGAGAAACTCCTGTCCTGATCGATGAGGCATGCGGCGGTTTTTGTTGCGCATGTCCTGTTCGGAAAACCGGTGTCCATCCCCGATCGGGGTCGAGGACATGCTTTTCTGGAACATGCTCAGAGCGCCGCGCTGTCGGACTCGCCGGTGCGGATGCGCACCGCGTGGTCGAGCGGAATGACGAAGATCTTGCCGTCGCCGATCTGGCCGGTCTTGGCGGCGGCCGTGATGGCTTCGACGACCTTGTCCACCTGCCCGGCATCGACCGCGACTTCGATCTTGACCTTGGGCAAGAAGTTCACTGCGTATTCGGTCCCGCGGTAGATCTCGGTGTGGCCCTTCTGGCGCCCGTACCCCTTGACCTCCGTGACCGTCAGTCCGTGGACGCCAACCCCCGTCAGCGCATCGCGAACCTCGTCCAGCTTGAACGGCTTGATCACCGCCATGACGATTTTCATGGGTCCTATCCCCTGCGGCCCGCGTTCACGAGAGTTCCCGGCGGGCTCGATGACACGAAACCCGCGCAGCGTTCGCCGCGCGGTAACAGGGGGCTGCCTATCAAGCCGCATGCCAGACTCGCGCGGAGGGGTTAAGCGACTGACAGGTCTTGGCTTTTCATGGGATGCGAGGGCGCGACCGGGAGTACGCTCACCGGCCGCGCACAATCGTGCGTCAAACGTGCATAGAAATTAGTCAGGCCTCAAAACGCCTGACCTATGGGCAAACCGACCACGCCCTCAGGAGTGGATCGACTCGCCGTGCAACGTGATGTCGAGCCCCATCTGCTCGGCTTCGGGCGTGACGCGCAGCGCCGTGACGAACCCGACCAGCTTCAGGATGACAGCCGTGCACACCCCCGACCATGCGATCGTCACGAGCGCGCCGACGAGCTGAATCAGCACTTGGCGCGGATTGCCGTCGATCAGGCCGGGCAGGCCGTTCGGCGTGGCGGCATCAATCGAGATGGCGGCTGTCGCGAACACGCCGGTGAGCGTCACGCCGATAAAACCGCCGACCCCATGCACGCCGAACACGTCGAGCGAGTCGTCATAGCCGAGCCAGAGCTTGAGCTTGGTGCAGGCCCAGTAGCAGCCGCCGCCCGCCGCGATGCCGATCACGATGCCATGCCAGGGCAGCACGAAGCCCGACGCCGGCGTGATCGTGCCGAGGCCCGCGATTGCGCCTGAGATGAGGCCGAGCACGGAGGGTTTGCTGCGATCCTTCCACTCGAGCAGCATCCAGGTGAGCGCGCCGGCGCTGGCGGCAAGGTGCGTCGCCACGATCGCCATCGAGGCGCGCGGGCCCGCGCCAAGCGCGGAGCCGCCGTTGAAGCCGAACCAGCCGACCCAGAGCAGGCCGGTGCCGATCACGGCCAGCGAGAGATCGTAGGGCGCGAGGTTCTCGGTGCCGTAGCCGCGCCGCTTGCCGAGCATCAGCGCGGCGACAAGCCCGGCGACGCCCGCGTTGATGTGCACCACGGTGCCGCCCGCGAAATCGAGCACGCCGTAGCTCTGCAGGAAGCCGCCGCCCCAGACCCAGTGCGCCAGCGGCACGTAAACGATCAGGAGCCACAGGATCGAAAACAACAGGAACGCCGAGAAGCGCATGCGGTCCGCGACCGCGCCCGCGACAAGCGCGACCGTGATGATCGCGAATGTCATCTGGTAGATCATGAACAGGCTTTCGGGGATGGTCTTGGCGAGCGGGCTCACCGAGTCCATGCCGATGCCGAGCAGGAGCACGCGGTCGAAATTGCCGAGCGCCGGCGCATCGCCCGAGAAGGCGAGCGAATAGCCGACGACCGCCCACACGATCGAGCCGACGCCGACGGCCGCGACGCTCTGCGCCATGGTGGCCAGCACGTTCTTCTTGCGCACCATCCCGCAATAGAACAGCGCGAGGCCGGGGATGGTCATCAGCAGCACCAGCGCAGTCGCGGCGATCATCCAGGCGGTATCGCCGGCATCGATTTTCGATGCAGGCGCGCTGGCGGTGACCATCTCGGCGAATGCGGGCGTGGCTGCGAGGATGCCGATCAGCATCGGCACGGCGCGCGACAGAAATATCATTTCGATCCCCCGACTTCTTGCGCTTGCCGCGCCGGGCTGTGGTCCGCGTCCTGGCCTCACCACCAGGACGCGGATACCCGGCACCGCCGTTGAAAACTACAACGCGTCGCTGTCGGTCTCGCCGGTGCGGATGCGCAACGCGTGCTCGACCTCGATCACGAAAATCTTGCCGTCGCCGATCTGCCCGGTCTTTGCGGTGCTGGCGATCGCTTCCACGATCCGGTCGGTGCGATCGTCCGGCACCACGACCTCGATCTTGATCTTGGGCAGGAAGTTCACGGTGTATTCGGCGCCACGATAGATCTCGGTGTGGCCCTTCTGGCGGCCGAAACCCTTGACCTCGCTGACGGTCAGGCCCGCGACGCCGAGCTTGGTCAGCGCGTCGCGCACGTCCTCCAGCTTGAACGGCTTGATGATGGCGGTGATCAGCTTCATGACGCCCCCGGCTCACAGCGGCTGCCTACACTATCGGCAGCATAAACAAGGATTAAGCGGCGCGGAAACGGTCAGACGCCTAACCTGTGGGCAAGTCCGTCAGCCCATCCCGCTGCGGTCGCAAGATTGTGCGCTTTTCCTGCCCGCAACACCGAAAAAGGTTGGGAACGTTCCAAACCTTTGTCTGGTTGTCCGCCGTCGACCTGCTCGGCAAATTCCGGTCGCCGCGAGGCACGAAGCCCCTCCCGGACCGGCAAGGAGCATTCGGATGGCGCGAAACAACGTGGCCCGAAAAACCCCGGAGACGATCCCGGTTCCCCAGAAAATCAGCATTTCCCTCAACATCAACGGCGTCGAGCGAAAGCTCGACATCGCGCCCTGGACGACCCTGCTTGACGCCCTGCGCGAACACCTGGACCTGACCGGAACCAAGAAGGGTTGCGACCATGGCCAGTGTGGCGCCTGCACGGTGCTGGTCGATGGCCGGCGGGTGAATGCCTGCCTTACCCTCGCGGTGATGAAGGACGGCGCCAAGGTCACGACCGTCGAAGGACTCGAGACGGACGGCAAGCTGCATCCGGTGCAACAGGCCTTCATCGACCACGATGCCTTCCAGTGCGGCTACTGCACGCCAGGTCAGATCTGCTCGGCGGTCGGCCTCATTGCCGAGGGCAAGGCCAAGACCCCGGACGAGATCCGTGAGCTGATGAGCGGCAACATCTGCCGCTGCGGCGCCTACACGAACATCGTGGCGGCGATCCAGCAGGCTATGGGTGCGAAATCATGATCAATTTCGGCTATGCGCGCGCCGAGAGCGTCGCGGACGCCGTGCGCCTGATCGGGCGCGATCCGGCGGCGAAGTTCATTGCGGGCGGCACCAACCTTGTCGACCTGATGAAGTACGAGGTCGAGAAACCAGTACAGCTGATCGACATCTCGCGGTTGCCGTTCCGAACCGTCGAGGAAACCAAGGCGGGCGGTGTGCGCATCGGCGCGCTCGTGCCGAACAGCGATCTCGCCTATCACCCGCTGATCGAGGCGCGCTACCCGCTGGTCGCGAGCGCGATCCTGGCCGGCGCCTCGCAGCAGCTGCGCAACATGGCATCGACGGGCGGCAACCTCCTGCAGCGGACGCGCTGCGCGTACTTCTATGATGTTGCCACGCCCTGCAACAAGCGCGAACCGGGCAGCGGTTGCTCCGCGATCGAGGGATTGAACCGCGGTCACGCGATCCTCGGCACCAGCGAGTCCTGTATCGCGACGCACCCCTCCGACATGTGCGTCGCACTGCGCGTGCTCAACGCAACGGTGCACGTCACCGGCGCGGCCGGGGACCGCGCGATTCCGATTGCGGACTTTCACCGCCTGCCGGGCGATACGCCGCAAATCGACACGAATCTGCGCCCGGACGAGATCATCACGGCGATAGAACTGCCGCCTGAAGGCTTCGCGCCGCACTACAGCTATCTGAAAATCCGTGACCGCCTCTCCTATGCGTTTGCGCTTGTATCGGTCGCCGCCGCGCTGGAGCTGGAGGGCAAGACGATCAAGCAAGCGCGCTTCGCGCTCGGCGGTGTTGCGCACAAGCCGTGGCGCGATCCGGAAGCCGAAACGGTGCTGACCGGTCAGGCGCCGAGCGAAGCGAACTTCAGCCGCGCGGCCGATGTGTTTCTGCGCGACGCGAAGGGGCTGAAGCACAACGAATTCAAGATCGATCTGGCGCGTCGGGCGATCGTCCGGACCTTGACCCAAGCTGCGAAGGGAACGCCGCAGTCGCAGTCGAACAAGAAGATCGCGTGAGCACGCAGCAAGCGAGCAATCGATGACCCCCTACATTGGCACAGCGACCTCACGAGTTGACGGCCGCGCGAAAGTCACCGGCGCGGCGAAGTACGCGGGCGAATTTCCGGCGCCCGATCTTGTCTATGGCAGCGTGATCGAAGCGACGATCCCGCGCGGACGCATCGTGCTCATCGACACCAGCGAGGCGCTGCGGGTTGCCGGCGTGCTGGACGTGCTGACGCACGCGCACAGGCCGCCGATGCCGGACAAGGACAGAGCCTACAAGGACGAGGTGGCGCCCGAGGAGGGCTCGCCGTTTCGTCCGCTCTACGACGACAGGATATTGTTCAACGGCCAGCCTATCGGTCTGGTGCTCGCCGAGGACTGGGAGACGGCGCGCTTCGCGGCCTCACTGGTGCGCATCGAATACGAGAGGCAAGAGTTCGAGACCGATATCGACGCCGTGCGCGGCGAGGCCTTCGTGGTGGAAAAGCCCAAGCCGCGCGGCGATGTGGCCCAAGCATTCGCAGCCGCCAAGATGAAGCACGAGGCCGAGTATTTCGTGCCGATGGAGCACCACAACCCGATGGAGTTGTTCGCCGCCACAGTGGTGTGGGAAGGCGGCGGCAAGCTCACGGTCTACGACAAGACCCAAGGCGTGCAGAACGTGCAGAAGTACTTGTGCGCGATCTTCGGCAAGAAGCCCGAGCAGTTGCGCGTGATGTCGCCCTTCATGGGTGGTGGATTCGGTGCGGGGTTACGCCCGCAATACGAATGCGTGCTGGCGACGCTCGGCACGCTCGCGCTCAAACGCTCGGTGCGCCTGATGCTGACCCGCCAGCAGATGTACGGACTCGGCTACCGACCGGCCTCGATCGAGCGCATTGCACTCGGTGCGAACGAGCACGGGATGCTTGACGCGATGACGCACGAGGCAATCGCCGTCACGTCGCGCTACGAGCAGTTCTCGCGCAACGACACCGGCTGGGGCGCGCTGCTCTACAAGTCGCCGAACAGGAAGTTCGTCCACAAGCTGGTCGAGCTCGACGTTCCGACATCCAGCGATATGCGCGCGCCGGGCGCGGCGACCGGCGTCTACGCGCTGGAAAGCGCGATGGACGAGCTCGCGGTGGCGCTGAAGATCGATCCGGTGGAGCTGCGGCTGCGCACGTATTCGGATCGCGACCAGAACGACGACTTGCCTTACTCCAGCAAGCAACTGCGCGAATGCTACCGCCAGGGCGCGGAAGCCTTCGGCTGGGACAAGCGCAATCCGGCTCCGCGCTCGATGCGCGACAGCCGCGACCTCGTCGGCTGGGGCATGGCGACGGGCGTTTGGGAAGCGCTGCAGATGCCAGTCGCAGTGCGCATCGTGCTGACGGCGAACGGCCACGCCGAGGTCGCCTGCGCGGCCTCCGACATCGGCACCGGCACCTACACCATCATGGCGCAGGTCGCCGCCGACTCGCTCGGGCTTCCGATCGAGAACATCACGGTGAAGCTCGGCGATTCGAGCCTGCCGCAGGCGCCGGTCGAAGGCGGATCGTGGATGGCGGCGTCGACCGCGCACGCCGTCGCCGCGACAGCCGACGAGATCCGCGGCGATCTGCTCAAATTTGCCAAGAAGATGGAGGAGTCGCCGCTTGCGGGCCTCAAGGTGGACGACGTCGCATTATCGGACGGCAAGATCGTCAGCAGAAAGGATGCGAGCCGCGCGGTGTCGATCGCGGGCGCGATGCGGCATGGCAAGGCCGACCGCATCGAGAAACAGAAGCTCAACAAATTCGCGAACGACGGCAAGCATGCAAGCAACACGCACTCGGCGGTGTTCGCCGAGGTGAAGGTGGACGAGCAGCTTGGCGTGATCCGCGTGACGCGCGTCGTCAGCGCGGTCGCGGCTGGCCGCATCCTCAACACCAAAACGGCCGGCAGCCAGATCATGGGCGCCGTGGTCTGGGGCATCGGCATGGCGCTGCACGAGGAAACGCTGACCGATCATCGCTTCGGCAGGATCATGAACGCCAACATCGCTGAATATCATGTGCCGGTGAACGCCGACGTGCACGACATCAAGGTGATCTTCGTCGACGAGCCGGACGATGTCGTGAACCCGATGGGCATCAAGGGCGTCGGCGAGATCGGCATCGTTGGTGTCGCGGCGGCGATCGCCAACGCGGTCTATCACGCGACTGGCGTGCGCGTGCGGGACCTGCCGATCACGCTCGATAAGATACTGGGCTAGACAAACTGTCCGGCGCACCAGCCGGACGACCAGGCCCACTGGAAATTATAACCGCCGAGCCAGCCGGTGACGTCGACCGCTTCGCCGATCACATAGAGGCCGGGCACGTTGCGCCCTTCCATCGTCTTCGACGACAGATCGTGCGTATCGACCCCTCCGACGGTGACTTCGGCTTTCGCATAACCTTCCGAGCCGGTTGGTCTCACCTCCCAGTGTTTGAGGCGGGCCCCGACGCTGCTCAGGATACGGTCGGCGATGTTGGCCATCGGGCCGGGCGGCAGGGAAGTCGCAAGGATTTGCGCGAAGCGAGCGGGGAAAATCTCACCCAGCACCGTCTTCGGCTCGGCCTTCGAACGCGAGCGCTTGCGCTCCTTCAGAAACGCCTCCGCATCAAGCTCCGGTGTCAGGTCGAGCGAGATTGTTTCTCCCTGACGCCAGTACGAAGAAATCTGCAGGATGGCCGGGCCCGACAGGCCGCGGTGGGTGAACAGGATATTCTCCCGGAAACTCTCCGATCCGCATGTTGCGGTCGCGTCGAGTGAAATCCCCGACAGGACTTCGCCAACGCCGAGCGCCTCGGGTGTGGCGGTCAGAGGCACGAGACCGGGCAGGGTCTCGGTGACGCGCAGGCCGAAGCGCCGCGCGATGTCATAGGCAAATCCGCTCGCACCCATTTTCGGGATCGATAGCCCGCCGGTCGCGAGCACGAGCGATGCCGCAGCGAAGCGGCCTTTGTCGGTCTCGACTCGAAAGTCATCGCCGCGCGAAATGTCCGTCACGCGATGGCCAAGGCGCACATCGACATGGCCCGCCGCGCATTCGGCGAGCAGCATCGCAACGATTGCGCGCGCAGAGCCGTCGCAGAACAACTGACCGAGCGTCTTCTCGTGATAGGGAATGCGATGACGTTCGATCAACGCGATGAAGTCGTGCTGGGTATAGCGATCGAGCGCGGATTTATGAAAGTGCGGATTGGCCGACAGAAACCGTTCGGGCTTGCAATGCAGGTTGGTGAAATTGCATCGCCCGCCGCCGGAGATCAGGATTTTGGCGCCGGCCTTGTTGAGATGCTCCAGCAACAGCACCTTGCGGCCGCGCTGTCCCGCGGTCAACGCGCACATCAGCCCGGCGGCCCCGGCACCGATCACGATGGCGTCGAACGCCTCGCTCGCACTCACGTTCCGCTCGCTGCCGGTCCTTCCTTCCGCCTGATCCGCACCAGCCCCTCCTGCGCGACGCTGGCGACCAGCACGCCGTCGCGGCGGTAGATCAGCCCGCGCGCAAAGCCGCGCGAGCCGCTCATCGTCGGGCTCTCCTGCGAATAAAGAAGCCAGTCGTCGGCGCGGAACGGGCGGTGCAGCCACAGCGCATGATCAAGACTCGCGCCCATGAAATCCTTCTCGAACAGGCTGCGCCCGTGCGGCACCAGTGCGGTATCGAGCAGAGACATGTCGGAGGCATAGGCGAGCACGCATTTGTGCACTGCCGGATCGTCGGGGAGCGGGGCGGTCGTGCGGATCCAGACGTTGAACTTGCCGTCCTCGTACTTCTTGCCGAGGTAGCGGTCGTATTGCACCGGCCGCAGCTCGATCGGCCGCTCGCGCTGATAATAGCGCCGCACCGGCTCCGGCATCGATTCCATGAACTTCGCGCGGATCTCGGCTTCGGTGGGCAGATCCTCGGGCGGCGGCACGTCGGGCATCGTCGTTTGGTGCGTCAGCCCTTCCTCGTCATTGTGGAACGAAACCGCGAGCACGAAGATCTGCTGCCCGTGCTGGATCGCCACGACACGGCGCGTGGTGAAGCTCTTGCCGTCGCGGCTGCGGTCGACTTCGTAGATGATCGGCACCTTCGGGTCGCCGCCGACAAGGAAATAGCAATGCAGCGAGTGCGGCGCGCGGCCTTCGACGGTGCGCATCGCCGCAACCAGCGCCTGCCCGATCACTTGTCCGCCGAACACGCGCTGCCAGCGGTCCTGCGGCGAGAGGCCGCGAAACAGATTCACCTCGAGCTGTTCGAGGTTGAGCACATCGAGCATCGCTTTGACGGCAGCTTCGGACATGGCGTTCTCGCGGATGAGGATCGAACAGGCCGCGCGTACGAACGAAAGTCAAGGCGAGGTGTCCGGCTGCGCCGAATGGCGCTAGATTGGGCGCATGAGCAGTCAGAAAGCCGATGTGGTGATCGCGGGCGGCGGGTTCGCCGGCCTCGCGCTTGCGCTCGCGCTGCGCCAGGGGCTTGGGGACTCCTTTCGCGTCGTGGTGGCCGACCCGGCATTTGCGGCCGGTGCACGGCCGGACCTGCGTGCTTCGGCGATCGCGGCCGCGGCGCGGCGCATGTTCGAGGCGCTGGGGGTGTGGGACGCGGTCGCGGCCGATGCGCAGCCGATCCTCGACATGGTCGTGACGGACTCGAAGCTCGAGCATGCGCTGCGGCCGGTGTTTCTCACCTTCGCGGGTGAAATCGAGGACGGCGAGCCGTTCGCCCATATGATCGAGAATGCGCCGCTCAATGCGGCGCTCGCCGCAAAAGCGCGCGCGCAGGGGATCGCGCTGTGCGCGACCGCGGTGACAGGCTTCGACCACCAAAGTTCGCGCATCGCGGTATCGCTCGGCGGCGGCAGCGTGTCAGCGGCGCTGCTGGTCGCGGCGGATGGCGCGAAATCGCGTGTGCGCGAGCGGGCGGGCATTGCGATCCACGGCTGGAATTACGGCCAGTCGGCGATCGTCACGACCGTGGCGCATGAACGTCCGCACGAGGGCCGCGCCGTCGAGCACTTCCTGCCGGCAGGCCCGTTCGCGATCCTGCCGCTCACGGGCAACCGCGCTTCGCTGGTGTGGACCGAGACCGACGCGGAGGCGGCGCGCCTCGTGGCGCTGCCGGATGATGAGTTTCACGGCGAGCTGGAGCGGCGCTTCGGTCTGCATCTTGGCGACATCGGCGTTGTCGGGCCGCGCCGCGCCTATCCGCTCGGCCTGTTCATCGCGCGCGCGTTCGTTGCCGAGCGCATCGCGCTGGTTGGCGATGCCGCGCATGTGATCCACCCGATCGCCGGGCAGGGCCTCAACATGGGGCTGCGCGATGTCGCGGCGCTTGCCGAGGCGATCGTCGATGCGGCGCGGCTCGGGCTCGATATCGGTGGCTCGCAGGTGCTCGAACACTACCAGCGCTGGCGGCGCTTCGACACGGCCGTGATGGGCGTGGCGACCGACGGCCTGAACCGGCTGTTCTCGAACGAATCGGATGTGCTGCGCCTGATGCGCGATGTGGGCCTGGGGCTGGTCGACCGCATGCCGGCGCTCAAGTCGTTCTTCATCCGCGAAGCCGCAGGCGTCACCGGCGATGTGCCGAAGCTGTTACGGGGCGAGGCGCTGTAGGGTGGGCAAGCGAAGCGTGCCCGCCATCTAGACTTGCGGCGGGCACGTCGCTGCGCTCCTTTGCCCGCCCTACAAGCTACGTCAACAACCGCCTCGTAATCTCCGCGATGTGCACGCCCGCGCAGTCGAGCGTCGGAAAGCCGGCATTCTGTTCGTTCATCACCATCGAGAGGTCTGTGCCGGCGAGCAGCACGGCCTCGGCGCCGTCGCGCTTAATCAGTCTGTGTGCGAGCTCGCGCAGCCGGTCGATCTTCTCCGGCGTCGAGCGGTCGTAGACGACATCGAGATAGCGATCGTGGATGAATGCGATCTCGTCTTGCTGCGGCATCACAACGTCCACACCGAGACGGCCGAACATCTTCGATTCGACCGTCGAGCGCGTGCCGAACAGCGCGACGCGCTTCAAGCCACGCGCGCGGATCGCCTCGGCGACGGTGGCCACCATGTCGATCAGCGGGATTTTCAGGAGTGGCAGCAATTGCGCCGAGCAGATGTGCGGGGTGACCGCGACGACAGCCGCCATCTCGGCGCCAGCAGCCGCCATCTGATCGATGAAGCCGTTGAGATAGCGCGCAAGCTCGTCGAGCTTGCCGGCCTCCGCGAGCGGACGGCCGAAATCGACGTCGGCATGAGCGATCAGCATGCGCGCGACGCGTCCGTGGGCCTTATGGGCGGCAATCAGGCCATTGTAGTAGTAAACCGTCGCGTTCGGCCCGAGCCCGCCGACCAGGCCGAGGTGGCGGCTGTTCGTTGCGGACATGATGTCACGTCAGCGGAATGCCGCCACAATGCGCCTTGAAGGCTCCCCGCTGCCCGATCTCGCCGAACCACCGTTCGAGGTTCGCCAGCTTCGGCCGCTCCGGCACCAGCTCCATGTAGCGGCGGATCATCACGCCGACCGGAATGTCGCCGTAGGAGAATTCCTCGCCCGCCATGAACCGCGTCTTGCCGAGCTGCTCGTCCATGATCGTCGCGGCGGCGGTGGTCTTCTCCTTGCCGGCCGCGATCGCGTTTGCGTCGCGCTTCTCGGGCGGCGTGCGGATCAGCCCCCAGAACACCGGCGTGATCGCAGGCCCGATCACGGAAAGCTGCCAGTCCATCCATTGATGCGCCTTGGCGCGCACCTTGGCGTCCTTCGGCTCCAGCGTGCCGCCATGCTTGGCGGCCAGATAGCGCACCACCGAGTTTGATTCCCACATCGTGAAGCCGTCGTCTTCCTCCAGCGTCGGCACCAGCGAGTTCGGGTTCATCGCCAGATAGAACGGCTCCTTGGTGCGGCCGTAGGTGCCGCCGACGTCGATGCGCTCGCATGGAATCTTGAGTTCGCCGACCGCCCACATCGCCTTCTGCACGTTGGACGAGGTGTTGCGGCCCCACATTTTCAGCATGCACGTCCTCCCGATTTGTCGGGCTATGGTTAGCCGTCGTGGCCGGGCATAGCACGTCGAAGACGGGCGGAAACGCCCTGATGCCCGGCCATCACGATCATTTTTGCGAATGGGCGATATTCGCGATGCCAGAGCACGCGATCAGAAACCCAGCAGTCGGAGCCCTTGCCGGCTGATCTGGTCGGCCGGGTCGATCGATTGCACCTTGCGGAAATCGGCGATCGCCTCGGCGCGGCGGCCGAGCTCTCGATAGGAGAGGCCGCGGTTGTTGTAGGCCTCGAGATAGGATGGATCGAGCTGGATCGCTTGCGTGAAATCCGCAATCGCGTGGTCGCTGTCACGCTTTGCGGCGTAGGCCTTGCCGCGGGAGTTGAACGCGTTGAAGTCCTTGGGGTTGATTGCGATCGCCTGGTCATAGTCGGCGATCGCGTCATCGATCTTGCCCCGCACCCGATAGGCATTGCCGCGATTCCAATGCGCCACGCCGTTCTTTGGATTGATGCTGATCGACTGATCATAATCGGCGATCGCGCGGCCATAGTCCTTCAGGCCTTCGTAAGCGACGCCGCGGCAATTGTACCCGGCGGAATTTTTCGGTTCGCGCTTGATGACCTCGCTGCAATCTGCAACAGCGAGGTCATATTGGCGATTGTTGCTGTAGGCAACACCACGCGAGCTGTAGAGCCAAAGCAGATCTGGATCGAGCTTGATGGCCTCGCTGTAGTCTGCGATCGCGGGCTCCCATCCGCCCTTTTTCGTGATCAACCTCTTCCTGAAGAGCGCATGACCCCTTTGGCCAAAACCAAAGGCGTATTTCGGATCGATGGTGACCGCCTCGGTGAGATCGGCAACCGCCTTCTCGAATTCACCCTTTTCCGTCCACGCCATGCCGCGGCGCGCATAGGCCCACGCGTCGCTGGAATTGACCTTGATCGCCTCGGCGTGGTCGGCTAGCGCCGCGTCGTAGTCACGCAGACCGTAATAGGCGACGCCGCGGTTGTTGTAGGCCCAGCCGTATTTCGGATCGATCTTGATCGCCTCGGTGCAATCCGCAATGGCGGAGGCGTGGTCCCCTTTGCTCTCGTAAGCCTGACAGCGATGCGCAAAGGCCGAAGCGTTCTTCGGGCTGAGCTTGATGGCCTCACCGTAGTCGGCAATCGCGCGGTCGTAATCCTTCCCGTTGAAGGAGCCGCGGCCCCGGTTCTCGAAGGCCTTGACGCGTTCTGCCATCAACTCGCTTGCATCATCGATGATGCGGCTGCAGGCCGCGGTCCCGACGTCGGGCTTGTCGGCGCTGGCGGCGCACGCGTCGCGGTCGGCCGGCGTGGCGGCCAGCGCCGGCATCGCAAGCAGGAAACCTGCGCAAAGGAGCAGTGTACCTGATCCGCGGGCTGCCATTCTGTTCCCTCCGCCTGGCGGGTGCTGGCCTGTTTTGATCCCTGGTGCCGGTTTTAAATCGAGAGTGGCGTGGTTTGGATGTGGATAGGGATGCATTCGGTTGAAACCGGAACGTTGGGGAACTCGTTTACCATGGCGAAATCAGCGGGTGGAGGCTGTCATGGTCACACCGCAAGAGATGCGCCGGTTCGCGGCAGAGTGCATGCGCTGGGCCCATGAAACGAGCAACCCCAGCCACCGCGATCTTATGATCCGGGTCGCCAAGAGTTGGATGGCGGCGGCCGACGCAATCGAGCGTCGCGTTTCAACGGGCGACGACATTCGCCTTCCCGGTCTGCCTCGCAAGCTCGACTAGGATTGTGCCGCGGCCCCGTTTTCACGATGTCGGATCGTGGAACTCGGCTAGGAACTGCCGCAGCGCGCCCGCCGTTTACAACGTGCCCCGGTTTGCTTTGAGGAGAGTAGATCGGAGGTGGCCCCCGGCGTGGTCCCATGCCCCATGCGACTCCCGCGCCGGGGCGCTTTTGCATCCCTCCTCTGCGGAACGTGAAAGGACGACCCGACGTTGGCCGAGATGCCGACCACCAAAGACCAGGTGGGCAGGGGGAGGCGACGGATTGTAGCGCAGCGTCTGCGTGAGTTCTTTGCGGCGCTGTTAGCGCGACTTTCCGGCGGGTCGGCAGAACTTTTCGACAAGGCCAAGCAGGCCAGTGAGGAACCCAAGGACAAGAGGCCGCCCTAGCTAGTCTAGTTGGCGGCCTCGTCCATTTGGGAATCCCGCGCCATCTTTGAACGGGAGCGGTCGCGTGTCGCCACGGCGCGGGACCGGTTAATGGTCCGATCGGCTTCCACTCGCCGGGCGAACTGTGTGCGGCGTAGGAGGATCTGTTGTAGCCCGGATGAGCCAACGGGTCGGCGCGAAGCGCCGCCCGATGACAGGCTCCGCGAAATCCGGGGCGGGCCGAGTTGAGCGCTCGTTCCCGCATGTCGCTCGCTCATGCGGGTTACTTTTGCCTGAGCGCCCGCCGCCTGCCTCCGTCAAGCCCTTCGCGCTGCCTTCACGGGCTGCGGATTGTCATTCACTGGCTTGATCCTATCCAGCACGCGTCCCAACGCAGCGCGCGCCACCTGAACATCATAATCCGTCTGCAGATTGAGCCAGAGCTCGGGCGTGGTCCCGAGCGCCTTGCCGAGACGCAGCGCGGTATCTGCGGTAATCCCGATCGCCTCGGATGCGATGCGTTCTATGCGCGTGCGCGGCAGGCTGCAGCGCTTGGCGAGCGCGCCGGCAGACAGATTGAGCGGCACCAGGAACTCCTCACGGAGGACTTCGCCGGGATGCATCGGGGGTAGCGTCTTGGTCATGGGTCCTGTCCTTAGTGGTAGTCCACGATTTCGACATCCGCTGGACCTTGATCGGTCCACACGAAGCACACCCGGAACTGATCGTTGATCCGGATCGAATGCTGGCCCTTGCGGTCGCCCTTCAGAGCTTCGAGCCGGTTCGCTGGCGGGATCATCAAATCCGACAGCCTGGTCGCGGCGTTCAGGTAGCGGAGCTTGCGGCGGGCGACTGAGAGGAGATCGGCCGGAAAGCCTTTCCTGGCCTGTCGTTGGATGCCGCTTTGGCGAGCTCATTCCGGAACGACCGGATCATGGCGAGGATGTATCATTAGTTGATACATAGGCCAAGCACTCTGTATCACAAAATGATACGATACCGAACGCGCCACGTGTGCGTTGGCCGCAGAGGTTTGCGCGCAGGGACACATCATCGGTGCCAGTGTCAGTTTGGCGGTTGCGACGTACACAACTGGTTGGGGCGCATGCGCGTCAATCGCACCGCAGACCCCCCCTCCATCAATTTGCGCATCGCCTCTTGTCTATTTGCCCCCAGGAGCCGTCGTATCACCCTGCTTCGCGTCTCGAGCTGCCTGCTGCCTTTGCCACCACTCCATGATTTGCCCCCTGTAGAGGCGATAAAGCTCACGGACTGGCTCAGCTGCATTAGGGAAGTGCGCGCCTAGCAATTCGGCGGCCGGGAGTAGCCTGAGCGTTAATTCTTGAAGCCAGGCCCGCAGCTTCACATCATCAATAAACGGACCCACCTGACCGTGCCCATCTTTCATCATCAAACGAAATCCTGGATAGGTAGCGTGCGAAGCGTGCTCTGAAAGCATAGCGTAAACACGAGCACGCTTCATTTCCTTGTTCCCATCCCTCGCATCAAGCGCTTTGCGAATGTGGACCGGTCCAAACTTGCTCTTTCGTACTTTCGCGCTGGCGTTTTTCCACGCGCTGATCTCCTGAGGAGCCGTCCGGAAGTAGTCCAGCAGGAATCCAATTTCCATTATGTCCCGCGCCTGCCCCATCGCTTGTTGCGCGTAGCCGGAAAGTGCGAGCTTCATAGAACATGCGGCATCGTTGAAAAGTCGCAGGCCGAAGTACTGCAGCGTTAACTCGTCGTCGGTCGTCGCAACATGATCATGTGTGAACCCAAAGAGGACATTCATCGCATTGGTGACCAGAAACATCAGTTCCGAATGATGCTGATCGCCCGCTATCAATTCCAAACTCTGACGCCGCAGGTCCTCTTCCTGCTCATGAAGCGACTGCAGATTGTCGAGGAGCTTTATGTCAAAGACCAACTCCATTAGACACTCCGAACGCCTCAAGCTTTAGCTATGCTCCTGGCCCTCAATCCCGGCCTCCGACCAAATTGATGGTCTATGACCGGCCGACAAGCCGCTTCCATCTGTGCGCGGAAATCGCTCAGCTGCTTGCCGACTTCATCCCCTTTCTTCGCAACTTCGCCGTAGCCTTCCCAAACGTCTGCCCTCATACCGTTCCATAGTTCTCGATTCTCTGCTGAATTGTCATTGGATACGGATCGCGCATCAACATCTCAGCCGAAACCTCGATTGACCGCCTTGCCTTGTGAACCAGCAGAAACGTCTCCTCCATCTCTGGTCCAAAGATCGCACAGCACTTCACCTGTAGCTTCCAAGCCCTGTCGAAAAAGTCCTTGTTGGCACGCACCCGTTTGACGACGGCATAAAAAGCACCGCGAGTATTTCGTTCTGAGTCAGGGCCGATTTGCGGCATGTCCTCCCATTCGTATGAATACGACATCGCACCTCTAATATGCTCGAAGATCCACCGGGCTTCGTACGTCAGCGCCAGAGCCTCAATGGCCGTATCGATACGCTTTCCTCAAGCCGTTCCCGCTTCCAGCGTGTGAATGTCCTGAAGCCGCCAATCGCTATCGATACCGTAATCAGCAGCCCGGCGATCGTGAGAAGCTGGGTCCAACCAAAGGCCCAAGGGTCGCTCATCGCTTCCCCGCGTCAATGCCGAGACTTTCTCGTCCCGAATGAACCGCTTGCTTGACCCGAAGCTGTTGCGGCCCATCGAGATGCACACTGATCTTATGCAGGTTCATCACAAATACTCCACCGCGTACACGGCCGCGCCGATGATACGCGGCAGGCCTATTTTCTCGATCCCCCGACTCCGCGCAGGAGGATATAGCGTAAGCGCCTCTCTCGCGCACCGTCGCAGCATGCTCGCGGGCGTCGCCAAGTTCTGGGAGCCGCTGGTGACGCGGCTCGCCCTCAAGATCGATTCAGGCCGCATGCGGCCTCCGGGCGCTTTGCGCGCCGTCCCAAGAAGCGTCTACACTCGCGGCGGACTTCGCCTCGCGAGCCTTCCTCGTCCAACCGGATTGTGATGGAGAGAAGCAAATGACCACATCGCGCCGTGCGTTCATCGGAGGCAGCGCCGCAACCGCCGCAGCAATATCCGCGCCCGGCCTGCTCAAAGCCCAGTCCGCGCCCACGCCGGCGCGAACGCTGCGCGCCGTGCTGCACGGCGACCTCCAGGTCTTCGATCCGATCTGGACCACCGCCAACATGACCGGCAATCACGCCCTGCTGATCTACGACACGCTGTTCGGCATGGACGAGAATCGAAAGCCGCAGCCGCAGATGGTCGAGAAGTGGGACGTCTCCGACGACCGGAAGACCTACACGTTCACGCTCCGCCCCGGTCAGAAATTCCACGACGGGCAGGACGTGACCAGCGCCGACGTCGTCGCCTCGATCCGCCGCTGGGCCGCGCGCGACGGCACGGGCCAGCACATGTTCAAGCGCGTCGCCGATACGCCGATCAAGGACGAAAAGACCTTCCAGATCGTGCTCAGGGAGCCGTACGGGCTGGTGCTCGACGCGCTCGGCAAGCTCGAGACCAACCTGCCTGTGATCATGCGCAAGAAGGACGCCGAGACGGACCCAAACCAGCAGGTGACAACCAAGGTCGGCTCCGGGGCCTTCGCCTTCAACGAGCGCGAGACCAGGTCCGGTCAGCGCTACGTCTACGACAAGAACCCGAACTACGTGCCCCGCGGTGAGCCGCCATCCGGCATAGCCGGCGGCAAAGTGGCGAAGGTCGATCGCGTCATCATCGAGAACATGGCCGACCAGCAAACCGCGATCGCGGCCTTGAAGGCCGGCGAAATCGATTTTTACGAAACGCCGCCGATCGACCTGCTCGATCAGCTCGAGAACGACAAAAACGTCAAGCTCGAGGTTCTGAACAAGGGCGGCAATGTCGGCATGTGCCGGCTCAACTGGCTGCATCCGCCCTTCGACAAGGTCGAGGCGCGCCAGGCCATGCTCCACCTGATCAAGCAGGACGACATCCTGAAGGCGGTGTTCGGCGACCCGAAATACTATCGCGCCTGCGGGTCATTGTTCGGCTGCGCCGGGCAGATGCAGAGCGACGTGAATACGGACTGGTTCAAGGGCGGCCAGAACATCGCCAAGGCGCGCGAGCTGTTCAGGAAGGCCGGCTACGACGGGCGGCCGGTCGTTATCCTGCAGGCAACGAACATCGCGTTCATGAACAATGCATCTCTCCTCGTCTCTCAGTGGCTGAAGGACGCAGGCGTCAACGCCGAGCTCGCCCCATCCGACTGGGGCGCCGTGATCAGCCGGCGCGCGGTCAAGAAGCCCGTTGCCGAGGGCGGCTGGAACATCTTTATTACCTGGGGCTCGGGCGAGGGTTTCGACAATCCGATAGGCGTCGTCGCCCACATGGCCAACGGCGAGGCCGGCTGGTTCGGCTGGCCCAAGGACGACCTGCACGAGAAGCTGCGCGACGAATGGGCGCTCGCCGCTACGCTCGACGAGCGCCAGGCGATTGCCCGCAAGTTGCAGGAGAACGCTTGGAGCTATGTGCCGATGGCGCTTCTTGGACAGTGGGCGCCGCCGGTCGCGCGGCGCGCAAACCTCAAGGGCTTCCTGCCCGTCCCGGCCCACGTGCCCTTCTGGAATGTGGAGAGGACCTGATCGGGCGTCGCGGTCCGGGTCGCCATGATCCGTGTAAAATGACCCGGGCGGACCGCATCACGAACGACGCAGCGGGGA
>JBAVXH010000199.1:0-2998 GCA_049698215.1 Xanthobacteraceae bacterium
TGCCGACGCCGGCGCAGTTGATGCGCCCGGTGTCGCCGCAGCGGCCTTCGATCCAAAGATCGCGTTCACGATGCTGCTGAAGATTCCCATGCTCTCGCCTCCTGGTTTGCGGTTCTTGGCAATCCCCGCCCGGGCACGCTTGTTCCCTTGGAGCATGGCCTCCTGCCGCCGACCGGCAAGTTATCTCTTGCGCTCGAATTGTGGCCGTCCGGATACTCGACGGTGCGCGCCCGCCGGCTGCCGGCGAACGGCTGCGCTCGCGCGATGACAGGATTGTGGAGTACGGAGATACCAGACGGCAGCGGCCGGCGTGCTATAGTCCGCGCGAGGTTGATGCCAATGCCGACACGCACCGCCCCCGAGGCCGAGCTGGTTCCCGCCCCCGATGCGGCCGGGCATTCCTATGATCGCGACTTCTATTCATGGTCGCTTGAGCAAGCGCGCCTCGTACGCGAAGGACACTGGAACGCGGTCGATCGCGAAAATGTCGCGGAGGAGATCGAATCCTTGGGGCGCGAGCAATTCAACAAGCTGGAAAGCGCGATCCGCGTTCTGCTGGTGCATATGCTGAAATGGGATCATCAGCCGGAACTGCGATCGCGTAGCTGGACGCTGTCGATCAAGGAGCAGCGGATCGCGCTGAACGATGTGCTCGATGACAATCCTGGTCTGAAGCCGCGCATCGCCGAAGCGACCGCTCGCGCCTACCGAAGGGCTCGCCTCGAAGCCGCGCGCGAGACGGGACTGGATGAAGAGCAATTCCCCGCGCAATGCCCCTATTCGTGGGACGATGTCGTCGCCCGCGCGTTCTCGCGGTAGCTTGTAGGGCGCAATAAGCGCAGCGCATTGGGCCATTAGGCGGCGCGCCCATGTCGCTGGCCTGCGCTCCATGATTCCCATTGAGGGGCTCGCTGCAAATCTGCTTCACCGAAGAAAGCGGCGCAATGCGCTTCGCTTATTGCGCCCTACGCATTCGCGCTAAGCCGCCCGCTCCCCGGCCCCGCCTCCGCCATCGTTCGCCGGTTGCCCCGGCTCGAACCGCGCGCTGTTGATTGCCTCGACGCTCTTCTCAACCGCAGCCCAGAGCTTGCCGATCTCGATACCGGCCGCGGTGTTCGGCCCGATCTCGGCGGCGCTTGCGCCCGCCGCGAGCGTCGACTGGAAGCCGGCGCGCTGGCTGATCTGCCCGGCCCACACCGGAATCTGCAGCCCATCGAAATAGGCGCGCGACTGCGCGACCAGCCCGGCTTCCTTGTCGTCGCGCTTCACCGGCGCGGCGTTGATCACGACCGCATAGGGACAGTCGCGCTCGCGCGCGACCTTCACGGTCTCGCGCACCGCCGCGAGATCGAAGAAGCCCGGCCGCGCCGGAATGAGCGTGAGCGTCGCGGCGCGGATCGCCTCCTGCACCACCACCCACATGGTCGGCGCGGTATCGATGAACACGTATTCGAAGTCGTCGATCATCGCGAACGCGACGGCGCGCTCGATGCCGCGTTCCGGCGTGACCAGCTTCGGCAATCCATCACGGCGCAGCGAATGCCACAGCGACAGCGAGCCCTGCGGGTCGGCATCGATGATGAGCGTGCGTTTGCCCGAGACGTGGCACTGCGCGGCGAGCTGCGCCGTGAGCGTGCTCTTGCCGGCGCCGCCCTTGCGGGACGCGAGCGTGATGACGTTCATGACCGCTCCATTGGTCGCCCGCGGACCCTCGCGCCGGATGGTTAATGAAAGGTTAAGCGCCGCGCCGGAGCGCCCAAGCCGGCCAAATCGGCGCGAAACAGGCCTCCGATCACGTTCGTGTCATTAAGGATGCGAAAGTGCGGTCCGTTCCGCCGTGAAACAAAAGTCGCCATAAAGCGTCACTAGGTCAGTCGGGCTGCGTTGGGAAACAAGAACCATGCGTCATCGTGTTGCGTTCGCGCTCGCCGCCTGCGCGCTTTTCTGCGCTCCGGCCGTGCAAGCCGCGGTTCAAGTCACGATCGACAAGTCGGCCCAGCTGATGACGGTGGAGCGCGACGGGCGCGCCCTCTATCAGTGGCCCGTCTCCACCGGGAAGGCGGGCTTCGATACGCCGAGCGGCAAGTTCAAGGCCTTCCGCATGGAGCGCGACCACTACTCGAAGGAGTGGGACGATGCGCCGATGCCGTTTTCGATCTTCTTCACCCCGAAGGGCCATGCGATCCACGGATCGCTCGACACCAAGAACATCGGACGGCCTGCGTCGCATGGCTGCGTGCGGTTGACGCCGGCAAATGCCGAGAAGCTGTTCGCGCTGGTCGAGGAAGACGGCGTGCTGAATACGACGGTGATCCTCACCGGGCAGACGCCGAGCCGCGCACCGGCGGTGGCAAAGCGCCAGCTTCCCCGCCCGGATGAGCTTGATGAGGGCCACGTGCAGCAGCAGCAGCAGCAGCAGCAGCAGCAATTCGGCCCGCGCTACGGCTCGAACCAGCCGGCCTATGCGCAACCGCAATACGGGCAGCAGCCCTATTACGCGCAGCCGCAGTACGGCCAACCCTCCTACGCCCAGCCCCAATACGCCCAGCCGCAGTACGCCCAGCCCTATTACGCCCAGCCGCAATACGGTCAGCAGCGCCCGGTCTATAGGGATCAGTACGGCAATACGTATCAGGCACGGCCGGGCACGCTGTTTCCCTTCTAGCGCCTGCGGCTGAGACGCCGCGGGCGGCTCCCCTAAAAGTCGCCGCAATTTGCCGCGCAGATTGTGGCGACGGGAACGCCATGCCTGCGGCCAATCGAAAACTCTGGCAAAGCGCGGCTGCCATCGCGGCGGCCGTATGCGTCGTGGCTGGCGCCTTCGCGCTGAGCGGCGAATCGCGCGCGCAGAATGCCCCCCAGGATCAGCGCGCACAGAAGAAGGCGCCCCCGCCCGCCAAGGGCCCGGTGCAGCAGGGCCGCAAGGGGCCGATGGGCAATGCCGTCGTCGGGCCCAATCGCATGGGTCCGCGCGGGCCGATGCCTGGCGCTCAAGGGC
>JBAVXH010000200.1:0-3796 GCA_049698215.1 Xanthobacteraceae bacterium
TCAACCCCGAGAAGATCGACTGGCTGGTGCCGCATCAGGCCAACAAGCGCATCATCGAGGCGACGGCCGATCGGATGGGCATGCCGATGGATCGTGTGATGATCACGATCAACAAATACGGCAACACGACCGCCGCCACGATCCCGCTTTGCCTGTGGGACTACGAGCCGCGCCTGAAGGAAGGCGACCGCATGATCTTTGCGGCGTTCGGCGGCGGCTTCACCTGGGCCGGCGCCTACGTGACCTGGGGGTATGACGGCGTGCAGTAGCGTGCAGTAGGGCGCAGTAAGCGCAGCGCACTGCGCCATCTTGTCCGATGCGGCGCAATGCGCTCCGCTTCGCTTCGCTTATTGCGCCCTACACTGGGCATCTTGCCAAAGCATCGATTCTCCCGAAAGAATGAGCTACTGGCGCTACCGGGGCCGGGCGCACGGATCGTTTCAGGGGGGCGTTGCCGATGGTTTTCGGCATTGCGCGCATGGGAGTGCTTGCGCTGGCCGCAGCGTTCGCGGCGCCCGCGCTCGCGCAGGACGATCGGCTTCTCGACGAGGCCGTGACGCTCGCGGCGATCCCGCCTGCATTTGCGCCCGATGCAGCGGCCATAAGACCCGAGGGCCCGGTCAATCTGCTCATCGCCGCGCACCGCACCGCCGCGCAACGCTACAGCGACAGCTTTCTCACCTCCGGCAAGCCGCGGCGACGGGCGGTTGCGACCTCGATCCGCCTGCGCCGTCAGGACGACGCGAACTTTTTCAACCGCACCCGATGGCTGGCGCGGCGGATCGAGGCGATCCGCGCGGCGGAGCCGCCCGCGCTCGCGGTGGTCAGCACCGGTGACGCCTTCCTGCGTGTGCTGGTCGAGGCCTCGCGCCGCGGCCCGATCGGCAATCTTGTCATCTACGGCCACGCGGCGCCCCATGCGCTGTTCATGCGCGAGGACCGCGGGTTCTACGGCTCGGTCGAGGAGGTGGCGCGCGAAACGAAAATCGTCGAGGGCACGGAAGATGCGCGCGCCTCGCAGCTTCGCGCCATGGGAGCGCGCGACCTTGCCGATCTGATGGAGCTGGTCGCGGCCGGCGAGATTCGCTTTGCGAAGAACGCCGTGATCTTCTTTGCGGGCTGCGGGGTGGCGGGAAGGCGCGGCATCGAGCCCGGCAGCATCGCGGCGCGCGCCGCCGAAATCGCCGACGCCACCGTCGTCGCCTCGATCGACGTGACGGACCAGTCGATGGGCCGCGGCCGCTCGTTCCGCGACCACGAATATTCCCGCCGCAGCTGGGTGCGCTTTCTGCCCGATCGGGCGGCGGAGCGGCTCAACATGCGCGTGATCGATGCGCTGAAGATGCTGAATTTCGGGGGCGAGACGGTGGCAAGCGGGCCGCCGTCACACGTCAGCCAAGCAAGTCCGTGAGGCGGACGGTGATGCCCGGCGGATCGAGTTTGAGCTCGCCAGACGCAAATGTTGCGGAGGCAATTTTCGCATCGGCCTCGCGCGAATGGTGGGTCACCGTCCGCGCGTCGGGGTCGATGACGAGATAGTGCTGCACGCTGGCAATGCGGAAATACCCGATCAGCTTGGCACTTGTATCCATGTGCTTGGAACTGGGCGAGAGAACCTCGACCACGATGACAGGATCGGGGATTTTCATCTCTCGCCCCGACAGAGGCGGGCCGAGTCTGACGGAGGCATCGGGCTCGTAGGCCGTGTGCGTATCGATCGGAACGGTCACGCCGTCGGTGAAGACCTCGGCTTCGAGCCCCGAGTCGGCGACAGCACGCCGCAATCCGAAGTAGACCGAGCCTTTGACCCGGTTATGCGCGACCTGCTCCGGCGACATGGTTACGATCTGCCCGTTGATTAGTTCGGTGCGTCCGCCCTCGGCCTGGGCTTCAGCCCAGGCGACGTAGTCGTCGACGGTCAGAGCTCTGCGGAGAGCAATGTTCATGGTCGCCAATCTACCACCCTGAAGAGGTTGTCGCCACTTCGGGTTCGTTGCGACGGGCATACAAGCAAGATCGAGGGTGTCTAGTCGAAGGTGTAAGGCGGGATCAAGGAGATATTTAGAGAAGCTTGTCGAACCGCTTCATGGGAGACGGCTTTGTGTGCCATTCAAGGCTCCTTGCTCAGATACTTATACAGCCGTTCCAATTTTTCTGACATGGCGGAAACGCGTTTCTGATGATGCGCATTGGGCAAGGCAACAGATTCATTGTTTCTAGCCTCGATCTTGCCGAGAGGATCGAAAGAATGGCCCAAGTCGCTAGATACAAGCACCGCTGTTGCAATCAGTCGGGCGTGCCAGTCCTCATATTTCGTGTTCCACTGACTGACTAAACGCGTGGCCTTGCCTTCGTTTCGAAGTTCAACGCCTTCCTTCCTGAGCTTCCATAGCTCCTCTCTCGCTTGGTTGAGAGGGGTGATCTTATCGAGAGTTTGACGCTTCTCCTCTGGCAGCTGCATCGCAAGCCAAGCTTGCTTGTCGCTTAGATGCGTCTTCGCATAGGTCGCCCAGTCGGAAAGAAGCTTTACACCGTTATCAAAGGCGGGCTTTCGAGCTTCCAGATAGATTTCCCATTCGGCGGCTGACAGTTTTGTCTTGGTATCACGAATTGCACCGGCTAGGTTCTGATATGCCGGCCAGAATTGCTCTTGGTAGAACATATTTTTCGCGTCGGTGAGTTCGTCTTCGTAAAGGCCATTTTCTCGGACGATCTTGGAAACGTCGCCTTGAACGGCGGCGAGTTTTTCTCTCGCGTCTTCCCATTGTTTGAGGACTTTCCGCCGCCCGTCATGCTGCGAAAGAATCCCGATCAGCGATCCAGAGAGTCCCTTGAGCGAGATCGCAACTTCTTCAGCGATCAATACTTGCTGATAAAGAGCCCTTACAGCTGCTCCGATCGCCTCGATTGCCTGCCTGTCATAGCGTTTGGGCGGGACAACGGTTGCTCTGGCGAATCCGCCGCTTTCATCGGGAGGGTACAGGACATCAAATTTCGCGCGCTCAACCTTCAGGTCAACTAGCTCCTGAGCTTTGGTGGCCGTACCTGGGTTGCTCCAATCAATGACCGAGCGCGTCGTTTCGAATTTGAAGTTGTTCCAGTAACTCTTCGCGACGGGCTTGTGATCGATCTCACCGTGCACGCGCCCCCAAATCTTAATTTTGCCAAGCCGGGCGTGCTGGCGGACGATCTGGCGAACCTCTTCTCGGATGGCCTCCTGTTTCTTTTCGTCCTTTTCCTTGCGAGTCCGATCTATCCATTCCTCACGCAGTAGAATGCGGCGCACCGCTTCCTCAATACCAACAAACCCAGCTTTCGGTTTGACCGGCTGAGTGGTCGCAGAGCGCCGCCACCAGCGCCATGGGACTCGAACAGACAAGGAAACGGCGACGTCGCCACTGCGCCGATAAATAAAGCGATCGGCGAGGCCCCACAGAGCCAAGGTCAGGACAGCCCAGAGCCCCCACCACACCGCTTCGATCTGGAACAGAGTTGGCGAGGTTACGACGAGCCTCGCCAGTTGTTCTTCAGGATACCATTCGAAACTGTGAGCAACCGCGAGCGCTGTGCGGGAAACAAGAAGACCCGCCAACGGCACAATAACGACGCGAACGAGAAAAGCCCCAACCAGCTGTCGCATATGCCGTTCTCCTGCCGCGAGCGACTCGCGGGGTTGGGCACACTATCTGTAACTCGTTTTGGACGGGAACTCGCGGGCCTCTTTATGCCGGTCGGGCGCGCAGTCCCGCTGTTGCTACTCCCTCCTCAGCATCCTTGCATGCTGCTTGTTCCGCTT
>JBAVXH010000201.1:0-4243 GCA_049698215.1 Xanthobacteraceae bacterium
GGCGAGAAGCCCGGCCTCGGCCAGGTCGTGAAGCTCGCCAACAACATGATGTCGGCGGCCGGCATGATCGCGGCGTTCGAGTGCTCGGCTTTTGCCGTGAAGGCCGGCGTCGATGCGCGCACGCTGATCGAGACCGTGAACGCCTCGACTGGCCGCAATGCCACTACGCAGGACAAGTTCCCAGCTTCGGTGCTGACGCGCAGCTTCGACTACGGCGGCAAGCTCTCGATCATGTACAAGGACGTGTACCTCGCGCTCGAGGAGGCGCGCGAGCTCGGCGTGCCGATGTGGCTCGGCGCCAACGTCGTGCAGATGTGGTTCATGGGCATGGCGCAAGGGCGCGGCGAGGACGACTTCACCTCGCTGATCCGGATGATCGAGGAGTGGGCCGGCGTGGTCGTGGGCGGGAACGAAAGCGGGGCGGTGGAGAAAGCCTAACGCTCCCTCTCGCTCAGGCCCAAGTACACATTGCGGCGGAAATTGATGAACCGCTTCTGCATCCGCCTCGTCCACGCGGACGTGCCGTCACCAACGATATTGCGATAGGCCGGGGACTGCAGCACCTCTGGCGACTCCAGATCGTAGAGCGCAAGGTACTTCGGCCCGCCTTCGATTGCGGTGAAGCGCCGCGCGTTGATGAAGCCGGGGATGGCCATGCGCTCGTCCAGGTGCTCTTCCTCGTACCAGCGATTGAAATCCTCTTCATCCGCCGGATCGATGTCGGTCATCATCAGCAACAGGCCCTTTGGCATGCGTCCTCCGTTTGGATTGCCACTTGCGCCGCCTGATCACGAAGTGGGAGCAAGGCGCTTCCCCCTCCGGCCGCCGCATAGGATAATCCGACGCAACGGCAATGAAACGGGGGGGCGCATGATGTACCGGACGGGCTTTGCGTTGCTGACAGCGCTGCTCACGGCGGGTTCGGCGTCCGCGCAAGTGTCGAACGAGGTCGTGAAACTCGGCGTCACCAACGATCAGGCGAGCATCTATTCGGCGGCCGGCGGATTTGGCTCGGTGATTGCAGCGCGCATGGCGGCCGAAGATTTCGGCGGCACGGTGCTCGGCAAGAAGATCGAGATCGTGTTCGCCGACAACCAGAACAAGCCGGACATCGGCGTGTCGATCGTGCGCCGCTGGATCGACACCGAGAATGTCGACGCGGTCGTCGACGGTGGCTCGTCGGCAGTCGGCATGGCGATCCAGCCAGTGACGCGCGACACCAACAAGATCTTCCTGATCTCCGGCTCCGGCACCCACGCGCTGACTAACCAGAACTGCTCGCCGACCGGCTTCCAGTGGTCGTGGGACACGTACGGGGTCGCGTCCGGCACCGCGACCGAACTGATGAAGCAGAAGCTCGACACCTGGTTCTTCATCACCGCCGACTACACCTTCGGCCATCTGCTGCAGGCGCAGGCGACCGAGGTGGTGGAAAGGCACCGCGGCAAGGTGCTTGGCTCGGTGCGCGTGCCGTTCAATACCTCCGACTTCTCCTCGTTCCTGCTGCAGGCGCAGACCTCCGGCGCCAAGGTGGTCGCGCTCGCGACCGCCGGCGGCGACACCACCAATGCCATCAAGCAGGCGCGGGAGTTCGGCCTGGACAGGATGGGCCAGAAGGTTGCCGCGCTGTTCATGAACATCACCGATGTCGATGCGCTCGGCCTCGAAGCCGCGCAGGGGCTGATCATCACGACGTCGTTCTACTGGGACCGCACCGAGGCAAGCCGCGCGTTTTCGAAGCGCTTCTTCGCGCAGCACAAGCGGATGCCGACCTTCCTCACCGCAGGCGCCTATTCGGCGGTCACGCATTATCTCAAGGCCGTGCAGGCGGCCGGCACCGACGGCACCGCGCAGGTCGTCGCTGAGATGCGCAAGATGAAGATCAACGATCCGATGACCGAGAACGGCTGGATCCGCGAGGACGGCCGCGTGATGCGCGATTTCTACGTGGTGCAGGTCAAGAAGCCCGACGAATCGAAGTATCCGTGGGACTACTACAAGGTCATCGGCACCGTCCCGGCCGAGGAAGCCGCGCTGCCGCTCTCGCGCAGCGAATGCAAGCTGGTGAAGAAAACGAACTGAACTTGCGCGTCACTTCCCCTTGAACTCGGGCTTGCGCTTCTCGATGAAGGCGCGCTGCGCTTCCTTTGCGTCTTCGGTCTTGGACAGCGCGACCGTCACGGTCTGCTCGAAGCGGTAGCCGTCGCGGGACGGCATCTCCTCGATCGCGTTGAGCGCGCGCTTCACCTCACGCACCGCGACCGGGCTTTTCGCCGCAATCTCGCGCGCGATTGTCATCGCTTCGTCCATCAGCTTTTCGCGCGGGACGCAGGCCGAGATCACGCCAAGTCGGTGAAGCTCGGCGGCCGGAATGCGGCGGCCCGTGAAATAGATGTACCGCGTCATCGATTTCGCGAAATGGTCCATCAGAAAGCGCCCGCCGCCGGCCAGGCCCACATCCAGTTCGGAGATGACGAAATACGCATCCTCGCTCGCGATCATGATGTCGCAGGCGAGCATCAGCGCGAAGCCTGCGCCGAACGCGCCGCCGTTGACGGCACAGATCACCGGCTTCGAACAGTCCGCGACCGCGTCGAAGAAATCGCGCACCAGCCGGTTGTTGCGGATGTAGTCCGACGGCTCCTGTGCGATGCCGGCGCGCTCCTTCACGTCGGCGCCGGCGGAGAACAGCTTGCCGGCCGCGGTGAGGATCGCGACACGCACGTCGTCGCGCGCGCTGATCTCATCGAACACGCGGATCAGCTCCTCGCGTGCCTTCTGGTTCTGCGCGTTGACCGGCGGGCGGTCCATGATGACCGTCGCGATGTGGTCGGCGACATCGAAGCGGACAGTTTCAAGCTTCATTCGCCTCTCCAGTCAGAATGAGTGCATCGACCGCGACGCCGCCCTGCGGCGTCGCGATGAACGGATTGATCTCAGCGCTTGTGACGTCGGGATGCGCGGCGGCGAAGTGCGACATCGCAACCAGCGCATCCGCCAGCGCATCGAGATCGGCCGGCGGCTTGCCGCGCGCGCCGGCGAGCAGCGGAAAGCCCTTGATGCCGCGGATCATCTCAAGCGCCGTCGCGCGATCGACCGGCGCAAGCCGCAAGGTTACGTCCTTCAGCACTTCGACATAGACGCCGCCGAGCCCGAACATCACGACCGGCCCGAACATGGGATCGCGTTTTGTGCCGATGACGGTTTCGACACCGCCCTCGATCATGCGCGCCACCAGCGCACCCTCAACGCGGGCGTTTGGCGCGCGCTGGGCCACGGTCGCCATCATGGCGTCGTAACCGGCCACGACGTCGTCGGCGTTCCGCGGTCCAAGTACCACGCCGCCCGCTTCGGACTTGTGCGCGATGTCGGGCGACAGCACCTTGAGCACGACCGGGAAGCCAACAGCCTTTGCGGCCGCCACGGCCTCATCGCGCGTGCGCGCAATCTGCTCCGGCGCAAAAGAAACACCAGCCGCGCCGAGCAGCCGTTTCGCATCCGCCTCGTTGATCGGCCCGGCGGGCAGCGGCTGCGCCGCCTGAATGCTGGCCGCCACCGTGCGCGGTCTGGCGAACCCCTGCGCCAGCCGCGACAGCGCCGCGACAGCCGCAATGGCGCGCGTCGGATCTTCGAACGTCAGAAACCCGATTCCAAAGAATTCGTCCGCCATCTCGCGCGGCAGGCGCGCGCACAGCATGAACACGCGGTCGGGGAAGCGCTCGCGCACCGCCTGCAGCGTGGGCTTGAGCTTTTCCATCACGCCGGGCGACGTGCCCGTGTGCGCGAGAAAGCTGATCACGCTGTCGACGTTGCCCTCGTCTGCCACGATGTTGAGGATCGTGGTGAACATCGACCAGTCGTTGATCACCTGCGCGGTCGCGTCGACCGGATTAGCCGGCCCGGCGAACGGGACCATTGCGAGGATTTTCTGCTGCGCGGCGTCCGGCATGCGCGGCAATTCGAGATCGAGCTCGGCCGCCGCGTCGGCCATCTGGATGCCGACGCCGCCCGAGATCGTCACCACGCCGACGCGCGGCGTTTTCGGAAACACTGCACCCGAGCACGCATAGGCGACGTCGACCAGCTCGTCGATCGAGCGCGCGCGATGCACGTTGTATTCGCGGAACACCGCATCGAAAACCGCGTCCGAGCCCACCAGCGAACCCGTGTGCGAAGCGACCGCCGCGACACCCTGCTCGGACACGCCGACCTTCATGGCGACGACCGGCTTGCGGTTCGCGGC
>JBAVXH010000202.1:0-14179 GCA_049698215.1 Xanthobacteraceae bacterium
CCGTCGCGGCCGCGTCATCACGGGCGCCAACAAGCGCCCGCTGAAGTCGCTCGCCGACATGCTCAAGGGCAAGCAGGGGCGCTTCCGTCAGAACCTGCTCGGCAAGCGCGTCGACTACTCCGGCCGCTCGGTGATCGTGGTCGGTCCCGAGCTCAAGCTGCACCAGTGCGGCTTGCCGAAGAAGATGGCGCTCGAGCTGTTCAAGCCGTTCATCTACTCGCGGCTTGACGCGAAGGGGCTTTCCACCACGGTGAAGCAGGCCAAGAAGCTGGTCGAGAAGGAGAAGCCGGAGGTTTGGGACATCCTCGATGAGGTGATCCGCGAACATCCGGTGCTCTTGAACCGCGCGCCGACCTTGCACCGCCTCGGCATCCAGGCCTTCGAGCCGGTGCTGATCGAGGGCAAGGCGATCCAGCTGCATCCGCTGGTCTGCGCGGCCTTCAACGCCGACTTCGACGGCGACCAGATGGCCGTGCACATTCCGCTGTCGCTCGAAGCGCAGCTCGAAGCGCGCGTGCTGATGATGAGCACGAACAACATCCTGCATCCGGCGAACGGCCAGCCGATCATCGTGCCGTCGCAGGACATCGTGCTCGGCCTCTACTACCTCTCGCTGATGCGCGACAACGAGCCGGGGCAGGGCATGCTGTTCGGCTCGATGTCGGACATTGAGCATGCGCTGAACCAGAAGGCGGTCACGCTCCATGCCAAGGTCAAGTATCGCTGGCAGGGACTTGACGCAGACGGCAACGAGATCACGCGCTGGTACGACACCACACCGGGCCGGGTGATGCTCGGCCAGGTTCTGCCGCGCTCGACCAAGGTTTCGTTCGACGCCGCGAACAAGCTGATGACCAAGCGCGAAATCTCCGGAATGATCGACACGGTCTACCGCCACTGCGGGCAGAAGGAGACGGTGATCTTCTGCGACCGCATCATGGCGCTCGGCTTCTACCACGCGTTCAAGGCCGGCATCTCGTTCGGCAAGGACGACATGGTGGTCCCGACCTCGAAGTGGAAAATGGTCGAGGAGACCCGCTCGCTCGCCAAGGAGTACGAGCAGCAATATCAGGACGGCCTGATCACCCAGGGCGAGAAGTACAACAAGGTGGTCGACGCCTGGGCGAAGTGCACCGATCGCATCGCCGAGGCAATGATGCAGGAAATCTCCGCGGTGAAGAAGGACGAGAAGTCCGGCCGCGAGATTCCGGTCAATTCGATCTACATGATGGCGCACTCCGGCGCGCGCGGTTCGCCCGCGCAGATGAAGCAGCTTGCCGGCATGCGCGGCCTGATGGCGAAGCCCTCGGGCGAGATCATCGAGAGCCCGATCATCTCCAACTTCAAGGAAGGCCTCTCGGTGCTCGAGTACTTCAACTCGACGCACGGCGCCCGCAAGGGTCTCGCCGACACCGCGCTGAAGACCGCGAACTCGGGTTACCTCACGCGCCGTCTGGTCGACGTCGCGCAGGACTCGATCGTCACGGTCGAGGACTGCAAGACCAAGGGGGGCATCAAGATCCGCGCCATCATCGACGCGGGTCAGGTGGTTGCTTCGCTCGGCACCCGTATCCTTGGCCGCACCGCTGCGGAGGACGTGAAGGAGCCGGCAACCGGCAACGTCATCGTCAAGCGTGGCCAACTGATCGAGGAGCCGCAGGTCGAGGCGGTCAACGCCGGCGGCGTGCAGGAGCTGCGCATCCGTTCGGTGCTCACCTGCGAGACCACCAACGGCGTTTGCGCGAAATGCTACGGGCGCGATCTCGCGCGCGGTACTCCGGTCAACATGGGTGAGGCGGTCGGCGTGATCGCGGCCCAGTCGATCGGCGAGCCGGGCACCCAGCTCACTATGCGCACCTTCCACATCGGCGGTGCGGCGCAGATCAACGAGCAGTCGTTCATCGAGTCGAACTTCGAAGGCATGATTCACGTCAAGAACAAGAACATCATGCGCAATTCGGACGGCGAACTGATCGCGATGGCCCGCAACATGGCGGTGGCCGTGGTCGATCAGGACGGCACCGAGCGGGCCGTGCACCGTATCCAGTACGGTTCGCGCATGAAGGTCGACGAGGGCGATCACATCAAGCGCGGGCAGCGCATCGCCGAGTGGGATCCCTACACGCGGCCGGTGCTCACCGAGGTCGAAGGCACGGTTGCCTTCGAAGATTTGGTTGAGGGCCAGTCGATGACGGAGTCGCTCGACGAGTCGACCGGCATCGCCAAGCGCGTCGTGATCGATTGGCGCACCGGCTCGGCACGTGGCCAGCAGGACCTGCGTCCTTCGATCGTGATCAAGGGCAAGGACGGCAAGACCGCGAAGCTCTCGCGCGGCGGCGAGGCGCGCTATCTGCTCGCGGTCGATGCGATCATCTCGGTCGATCCGGGCGCGCACATGCAGGCGGGCGACATTCTCGCCCGTATCCCGACCGAAAGCGCCAAGACGCGTGACATCACCGGCGGTCTGCCGCGGGTGGCGGAGCTGTTCGAGGCACGGCGGCCGAAGGAAGCCGCCACGATCGCGGAAGTCTCCGGCACGGTGCGGTTCGGCAAGGACTACAAGAACAAGCGCCGCATCACGATCGAGCCGAGTGAGAAGGGCCTTGAGCCGGTCGAGTACCTGATCCCGAAGGGCAAGCACATCCATCTGCAGGATGGCGACGTGATCGAGAAGGGCGACTACATCGTCGAGGGCTCGCCCGCTCCGCACGACATCCTGGCAGTCAAGGGCGTGGAAGAACTTGCCAACTTCCTCGTCAATGAGATCCAGGAGGTCTACCGGCTGCAGGGCGTTGCGATCAACGACAAGCACATCGAGGTGATCGTTCGCCAGATGCTGCAGAAGGTCGAAATCACCGACGCCGGCGAGACCGACCTGATCAACGGCGACCAGATGGACAAGATCGAGCTCGACGAGATCAATGAGCGGATGAAGGAGGAGGGCAAGAAGCCCGCCAAGGCGCATCCGGTGCTGCTCGGCATCACCAAGGCGAGCCTGCAGACCCGGTCGTTCATCTCAGCGGCGTCGTTCCAGGAGACCACGCGCGTGCTCACCGAGGCTGCCGTCAACGGCAAGCACGACACGCTCGAAGGCCTCAAGGAGAACGTCATTGTCGGCCGGCTGATCCCGGCGGGCACGGGCGCGATGATGAACGATCTGCGCGAGATCGCGGTCAAGCGCGACGCCCTAATCATGGAGGAGCGCGACAAGGAGCAGGCCGCGAAGGTGGCCGAACAGCAGCCGGTCGCATTGCCGGCGGCGGAATAAGCCGCCTCAAGCGCGATTTCTGCCAAAAATCAGGGTTGTCCCACGGGGCAGCCCTTTTTTATGGACTCCCCCAGCCTATCTAAGGGTAGTTCCGCAACTCGAAGACCGGTCCCCAGTGGGCGGGAATTCGGATGCTGAGTGGGGAGTAGCGGAGCGCCTCCGGAATCGTCGAAAACCCGCGTCTTTCCGGCGCTTTGCGGGCTTGACACTCCCGGAATCGGCCTCTACAAACCGCCCACTTTCAGGCAGGCGGTGAGTTTCAAGCATCAATCGGCGCGCCTCGCGCCACGATGGACGAAACTCAGACGCTGCCTCTGACAGCCAAGTGTCAGAAACGTCAGGTGCATGATCGCGGCTTCTTGGCCGTGGTCCTCTGTGAATGGATGAGCGCACTTCCGCTTAAGGGAAGCGGATGGCGCGCTCGTTGTTTTGGCGCGGTTTTTCCGCGTCGCGATTGCGGGACGAAAGTCCCAACGAGGGTGAAGGCAAGGCATGCCGACGATCAATCAGCTGATCCGCCATCCGCGGGTGGTGCAGAAGTCGCGCAAGAAGGTGCCGGCGCTGCAGCAGAGCCCGCAGAAGCGCGGGGTTTGCACGCGCGTCTACACCACGACCCCGAAGAAGCCGAATTCGGCGCTGCGCAAGGTCGCGAAGGTGCGCCTCACCAACGGCTTCGAGGTGATCGGCTACATCCCGGGCGAGGGCCACAACCTGCAAGAGCACTCGGTCGTCATGATCCGCGGCGGCCGCGTGAAGGACCTGCCGGGCGTGCGCTACCACATCCTGCGCGGCGTGCTCGACACGCAAGGCGTGAAGAACCGCAAGCAGCGCCGTTCGAAGTACGGCGCCAAGCGTCCCAAATGACCTGAGCGTAGCGAGGGTCATCCCGGAACAAGCGAGGCTTAGCCGAGCACGATCCGGGATCGAACGAGGCGAAGAGTTTAGAGACGAGAGCGACGAATGTCCCGACGCCACAGTGCCGAGAAGCGAGAGATCAATCCCGATCCGAAATTCGGGAATCTGGTTGTGTCCAAGTTCATGAACTCCATCATGTACGAGGGCAAGAAGTCGGTTGCCGAGCAGATCGTGTATGGGGCGTTCGACGCGATCGAAGGCAAGACCAAGCAAAATCCGGTCGGCGTGTTTCAGCAAGCGCTCGACAATGTGATGCCGTCGATCGAAGTGCGCTCTCGGCGCGTCGGCGGCGCCACCTATCAGGTGCCGGTCGAGGTTCGCAACGATCGCCGCCAAGCGCTTGGCATCCGCTGGATCATTGCGGCCGCGCGCGAACGCAACGAAAAGACGATGGTAGAGCGGCTCTCGGGAGAACTGCTCGACGCGTCGAATAATCGGGGGAACGCCGTCAAGAAGCGCGAAGACACGCACCGGATGGCGGAAGCCAACCGCGCGTTCGCGCATTACCGCTGGTAAGGCGAACAGGATCATGCCGCGCGTCCACCCCATCGAAGACTACCGTAACTTCGGCATCATGGCGCACATCGATGCCGGCAAGACCACGACCACCGAACGGATTCTTTATTACACCGGCAAGAGCCACAAGATTGGCGAGGTGCACGACGGCGCTGCGACCATGGACTTCATGGAGCAGGAGCAGGAGCGCGGCATCACGATCACGTCGGCCGCCACCACTGCATTCTGGAACGAGAAGCGGCTCAACATCATCGACACGCCCGGCCACGTCGATTTCACCATCGAGGTGGAGCGTTCGTTGCGCGTGCTCGACGGCGCAGTCGTCGTGCTCGACTCCAACCAGGGGGTCGAGCCGCAGACCGAGACCGTCTGGCGCCAGGGCGACAAATACCAGGGTCCGCGCATCGTGTTCGCCAACAAGATGGACAAGATCGGCGCGGACTTCTTCCAGTGCCTGAAGGATATCGTCGACCGCCTCGGCGCAAAACCGGTCGCCATCCAGCTGCCGATCGGCGCGGAGAGCCAGTTCAAGGGACTGGTCGATCTCGTGCGCATGAAAGGTGTGGTGTGGGACGAGGAGACACTCGGCGCGAAGTATCACGACGTCGATATTCCAGCCGACATGGTCGACCTGGCCAAGGAATACCGCGAAAAGCTGGTCGAGGCGGCGGTCGAACTCGACGACGACGTCATGGCCGCCTGGCTCGATGGCACGATGCCCGACGAAGCGACGCTGAAGCGCCTGATCCGCAAGGCGGTCATCACGGGCGCATTCTACCCGGTGCTGTGCGGCTCGGCGTTCAAGAACAAGGGCGTGCAGCCGCTGCTCGACGCGGTGGTCGATTTCTTGCCGTCGCCGCTCGACGTGCCGGCGATCAAGGGGACCGACGACAAGGGTAACGAGATTGAGCGCAAGCCGGACGACAAGCAGCCGATGTCGCTCCTCGCGTTCAAGATCATGGACGACCCGTTCGTTGGTACGATCACGTTCTGCCGCATCTATTCGGGTACGCTTACCAGCGGCACCGGCGTCATCAACTCGACGAAGGAGCGCAAGGAGCGCATCGGCCGCATGCTGCTGATGCACGCCAACAACCGCGAGGACATCAAGGAAGCGTATGCGGGCGATATCGTCGCGCTCGCCGGCTTGAAGGAAGTGCGCACTGGCGACACGCTGTGCGATCCGGCTAGGCCCGTGATCCTGGAAAAGATGGAATTCCCGGAACCGGTCATCGAGATCGCGATCGAGCCGAAGTCGAAGGCGGATCAGGAAAAGCTCGGCGTCGCGCTGGCGAAGCTCGTGGCGGAAGATCCCTCGTTCCGCGTGCACACCGATCAGGAGTCGGGTCAGACCATCCTCAAGGGGATGGGCGAATTGCACCTGGACATCAAGGTCGACATCCTCAAGCGCACCTACAAGGTCGAAGCGAATATCGGCGCCCCGCAGGTTGCCTATCGCGAGAAGATCACGCGCAAGGTCACCGAGGATTACACGCACAAAAAGCAGACCGGTGGCACCGGCCAGTTCGCGGCCGTCAAAATCGTTGTGGAGCCGCTACCTCCAGCGACGGGCTTCGAGTTCGAGAACGAGATCATCGGCGGCTCGGTGCCGAAGGAGTACATCCCGGGTGTCGAGAAGGGCCTTGAGTCCGTACTTGGCGCGGGCGTGCTCGCAGGCTTCCCGGTCGTCGACCTCAAGGTGACGCTGATCGACGGCAAGTATCACGAGGTCGACTCCTCGGCACTGGCGTTCGAGATCGCGGCGCGCATGGCATTGCGCGAGGCGCTCAAGAAGGGCGGCCCGGTGCTGCTCGAGCCGATCATGAAGGTCGAGGTGGTGACGCCGGAGGACTACACCGGCTCTGTCATCGGCGACCTCAACTCGCGGCGCGGCCAGATCCAGGGCCAGGACATGCGCGGCAACGCCAACGTCGTCACCGCGATGGTGCCGCTGAACAACATGTTCGGCTACGTCTCGAACCTGCGCTCGATGAGCCAGGGCCGCGCGACGTTCACCATGCAATTCGACCACTACGCGGAAGTCCCGCGTGCGGTCGCGGAAGAAATCCAGGCGAAGTTCGCCTGAGCAACTGAAGCGTAAGTTAAGGACCAACGGAGACCGTCATGGGTAAAGAAAAATTCAATCGCGACAAGCCGCATTGCAACGTCGGCACGATCGGGCACGTCGACCACGGCAAGACGTCGCTGACGGCAGCGATCACCAAGATCCTGGCCGAGACGGGCGGCGCGACCTACACCGCTTACGACCAGATCGATAAAGCGCCGGAAGAGAAGGCGCGCGGCATCACGATCGCCACGGCCCACGTCGAATACCAGACGAAGAACCGCCATTACGCGCACGTCGACTGCCCCGGGCACGCCGACTATGTGAAGAACATGATCACTGGCGCCGCGCAGATGGATGGCGCGATCCTGGTGGTGAGCGCGGCCGATGGTCCGATGCCGCAGACCCGCGAGCACATCCTGCTCGCCCGTCAGGTCGGTGTGCCAGCGCTGGTCGTGTACATGAACAAGGTCGACATGGTCGACGATCCGGAGCTCCTCGACCTCGTCGAGCTCGAGGTGCGCGAGCTTCTTTCGAAGTACAATTTTCCCGGCGACACGATCCCGGTGATCCGAGGCTCCGCGCTGATGGCGCTGGAAGACAAGAACCCCGAGCAGGGCAAGGAGTCGATCCTCAAGCTGATGGAAGCGGTAGACACCTCCATCCCGCAGCCGGAGCGTCCGATCGACCAACCGTTCCTGATGCCGGTGGAAGACGTGTTCTCGATCTCCGGCCGCGGCACCGTGGTGACCGGCCGCGTCGAGCGCGGCGTCATCAAGGTTGGTGAGGAAGTCGAGATCGTCGGCCTGCGCGACACGCAAAAGACCGTCGTCACCGGTGTTGAGATGTTCCGCAAGCTGCTCGATCAGGGCCAGGCGGGCGACAACATCGGTGCGCTGCTGCGCGGCACCAAGCGCGAGGAAGTCGAGCGCGGCCAGGTGCTGTGCAAGCCCGGCTCGGTCAAGCCGCACACCAAGTTCAAGGCCGAGGCCTACATCCTCACCAAGGAGGAGGGCGGCCGCCACACACCGTTCTTCACCAACTACCGCCCGCAGTTCTACTTCCGCACCACCGACGTGACCGGCATGGTGTATCTGCCCGAAGGCACCGAGATGGTGATGCCGGGCGACAACATCACGATGGAAGTGCATCTGATCGTGCCGATCGCGATGGAAGAGAAACTGCGCTTCGCGATCCGCGAGGGCGGCCGCACCGTCGGCGCCGGCGTCGTCGCGAGCATCATCGAGTAGCAACCTCTGTGTCATGGCCGGGCATGCCCGGCCATCGACGTTGTTTTGGAGATGGCCGGCCCACCCGGCATGACGCAGGAAGAGATTTGAAATGAACGGCCAGAATATCCGCATCCGGCTCAAGGCGTTCGATCACCGCATCCTCGATACGTCGACGCGCGAGATCGTCTCAACGGCGAAGCGTACCGGCGCGCAGGTGCGGGGACCGATCCCGCTGCCGACCAAGATCGAGAAGTTCACGGTCAACCGCTCGCCGCACGTCGACAAGAAGAGCCGCGAACAGTTCGAGATGCGCACGCACAAGCGCCTGCTCGATATCGTGGACCCGACGCCGCAGACCGTTGATGCGTTGATGAAGCTAGACCTCGCCGCCGGCGTGGACGTCGAGATCAAGCTCTGAGCCGTTTTGAGGAATTGAGGACCAACCAATGCGCTCCGGTGTGATCGCACAAAAGGTCGGGATGACCAGGGTGTTTACCGATGCCGGCCTGCACGTGCCGGTGACGGTGCTGCGCCTTGCCAATTGCCAGGTCGTCGCCCACCGCACCAAGGACAAGAATGGCTACGTCGCGCTGCAGCTCGGCTCCGGCACCCGCAAGGTGAAGAACGTCACCAAGGCCGAGCGTGGCAACTTCGCGCTCGCCAAGGTCGAGCCGAAGCGCAGCGTCGCCGAGTTTCGCGTCAGCGAAGATGCGCTGATCCCAGTCGGTGCTGAGATTACGGCGGACCACTTCGTGCCCGGCCAGTACGTCGACGTGACCGGCACGTCGATCGGCAAGGGCTATGCGGGCGGCATGAAGCGCTGGAATTTCGGCGGCCTGCGTGCCTCGCACGGCGTGTCGGTCTCGCATCGCTCGATCGGTTCGACTGGCGGTCGTCAGGACCCCGGCAAGACCTTCAAGAACAAGAAGATGCCGGGCCAGCTCGGTGTTGAGCGCGTCACCACGCTCAATCTCAAGGTCGTGCAGACCGATGTCGAGCGCGGCCTGATCCTGATCGAGGGCGCGGTGCCGGGCGCGAAGGGCGGCTGGATCACGGTGCGCGATGCCGTGAAGAAGGAGCCGCCGAAGGATCTGCCGAAGCCCGGCAAGTTCCGTCAGGCGTCCGAGGGCGCAGCCGCTCCGGCGCAAGAAGGGGGCGCGTGATGGATCTCAAGGTCACCACCCTCGACGGCAAGGAAGCGGGCTCGGTTTCACTCAACAAGGATATCTTTGGCCTTGAGCCGCGCACCGACTTGATCCAGCGCTGCATCGTTTGGCAGCTTGCCAAACGCCGCGCAGGCACACACGACGTGAAGAACCGCGCCGAGATCTGGCGTACCGGCAAGAAATCCGGCCCGCAGAAGGGCTCGGGCGGTGCGCGCCATGGCTCGCAGCGCGCGAACCTGTTCCGCGGCGGCGGCCGCTCGTTCGGCCCGACCCCGCGCGATCATGCGATCGGCCTGCCGAAGAAGGTGCGTGCGCTTGCGCTCAAGCATGCGCTCTCGGCGAAGGCGAAGGACGGCGGCATCGTGGTGCTCGCCGATCTCTCCGCCAAGGAGGCCAAGACCAAGGCGCTCTCGGCGCAGTTCGAGAAGCTCGGCCTTGCCAACGCGCTGATCGTCGGCGGCGATAAGATCGAGGAAAACTTCGGCCGCGCCGCGCGCAATATTCCGAACATCGATGTGCTGCCGGTGCAGGGCATCAACGTGTACGACATCCTGCGGCGGCAGACGCTGGTGCTGACCAAGGCCGCGGTGGAAGCTCTGGAGGCGCGGTTCAAATGAGTGTTCCGAGCGATCCGCGTCTCTACGACGTCATCATTGCCCCGGTGATTACCGAGAAGGCGACAATTGCGTCCGAGCGCAACCAGGTGATCTTCAAGGTCGCGCCCAACGCGACCAAGCCGCAGATCAAGGAAGCGGTCGAGAAACTGTTCGACGTGAAGGTGAAGTCGGTCAACACGCTGGTGCGCAAGGGCAAGTTCAAGGCGTTCCGCGGTCGGCCCGGCATGCAGTCGGACCTCAAGAAAGCGATCGTGACCCTCGAAGAGGGCCACCGCATCGATGTGACGTCGGGGCTGTAAGGAGAGGGAGATGGCGCTCAAAACTTACAACCCGACCACGCCGAGCCAGCGTCAGCTGGTGATCGTCGACCGTGCAGGCCTCCACAAGGGCAAGCCGCTCAAGGAGCTGACCGAAGGGCTCCACTCGACCGGCGGACGCAACAACAACGGCCGCATTACGGTGCGCTTCCGTGGCGGCGGTCACAAGCAAAGCTATCGTATGGTCGACTTCAGGCGCCGCAAGTTCGGCGTGAACGCGAAGGTCGAGCGGCTCGAGTACGATCCGAACCGCACGGGCTTCATCGCGCTCCTGAAGTACGATGACGGCGAGCTGTCCTACATTCTGGCGCCGCAACGTCTCGCGGTCGGCGACATCGTAGTGTCGGGCGAGCACGTTGACGTGAAGCCCGGCAATGCCATGCCGATGGTGAACATGCCGGTCGGCACCATCGTGCACAACATCGAGTTCAAGCTGGGCAAGGGCGGGCAGCTCGCACGCTCGGCCGGTACCTACGCGCAGATCGTCGGGCGCGATCAGGAGTACGTCATCCTGCGGCTCAATTCGGGTGAGCAGCGTCTGGTGCTCGGCAAGTGCCTGGCCACCGTCGGCGCAGTGTCGAACCCCGACCACATGAACATCTCGATCGGCAAGGCGGGCCGCAACCGCTGGCTCGGCCGCAAACCGCACAACCGCGGCGTCTCCATGAACCCGGTCGATCACCCGCTCGGCGGCGGCGAAGGCCGTAGCTCGGGCGGCCGCCATCCGGTGACGCCGTGGGGCAAGCCGACCAAAGGCAAGAAGACGCGTAGCAACAAGCGCACCCAGAAATTCATCGTGGCGAGCCGCCACGTCCGCAAGAAGAAGTAGAGGCCACGCACCATGACGCGTTCGGTTTGGAAAGGTCCGTTCGTCGACGGCTATCTGCTCAAGAAGGCGGAAGCCGCGCGCGCATCGAGCCGCCACGAGATGATCAGGATTTGGAGCCGTCGTTCGACGATCTTGCCGCAGTTCGTCGGGCTGTTGTTCGGTGTCTACAACGGCCACAAGCACATTCCCGTGCAGGTGACCGAGGAGATGGTTGGCCACAAGTTTGGTGAATTCGCGCCGACGCGCACGTTTTATGGCCATTCGTCGGACCGCAAAGCGAAGCGCGCACCGGGCGCGCCGGCTGCTGCCCCGGCAGCGGCTGCGCCAGCTGCGTCGAGTTAAGTTGAGGAACGCTGAGCGATGAGCAAGAAAGCGCACGAGCGCAGCCTCGCTGAGAATGAGGCTCAGGCGGTCTCCCGGATGCTCCGGGTGAGTCCGCAGAAACTCAATCTCGTCGCGGGCCTGATCCGCGGCAAGAAGGTCGCGGCCGCGCTCGCGGATCTCGAGTTTTCGCGCAAGCGCATCGCCAAGGACGTGCGCAAGTGCCTGCAGTCGGCGATCGCCAACGCGGAAAACAATCACGAGCTCGACATCGACGATCTCGTCGTCGCCGAGGCTCACGTCGGCAAGGCACTGGTGCTCAAGCGTTTCTCGCCGCGCGGGCGAGGCCGCATGGGGCGCATCATGAAGCCGTTCTCCCACCTCACCATCGTGGTGCGTGAGGTCGAAGAAGCGGCTCAGGCAAAGGCATAACGAGGACGCAATGGGTCAGAAGGTCAATCCGATCGGGCTGCGTCTCGGCATCAACCGGACGTGGGATTCGCGCTGGTACTCGGGCAAGGGCGACTACGGCAAGCTGCTGCACGAGGACATGCAGATCCGCGAGGATCTGTCCGAGGCGCTCAAGCAAGCCGCGGTGTCGAAGATCGTGATCGAGCGCCCGCACAAGAAGTGCCGCGTGACGATCCATTCGGCGCGGCCGGGTGTGGTGATTGGCAAGAAGGGCGCTGACATCGAGAAGCTGCGCAAGATGGTTGCAAAGCTCACCGACTCGGACGTCGTCATCAACATCGTCGAGATCCGGAAACCCGAGCTTGATGCGCAGCTCGTCGCCGAGTCGATCGCGCAGCAGCTCGAACGCCGCGTTGCGTTCCGCCGTGCCATGAAGCGCGCCGTTCAGTCGGCGATGCGGCTTGGCGCGGAGGGCATCCGCATCAACTGTTCCGGCCGTCTCGGCGGCGCCGAGATCGCGCGCATGGAGTGGTATCGCGAAGGTCGCGTGCCGCTGCACACGCTGCGCGCCGACGTCGATTTCGGCGTCGCGACCGCCTTCACCACCTACGGCACCTGCGGCGTCAAGGTCTGGATCTTCAAGGGCGAGATCATGGAGCACGACCCGATGGCGCAGGACAAGAAGATGGCCGAGGGCGAGGCGGGCCGTCCGCGCCGCGACGCGGCCTAATCGGGAACGGGACAACAAAGACAGTCAGTCATGCTGCAACCGATCAAAACCAAGTTCCGCAAGGCGCACAAAGGCCGTATCCACGGCCAGGCGACCAGCGGGCAGTCGCTGGCCTTCGGCGAATACGGCCTCAAGGCGATGGAGCCGGAGCGCGTCACCGCGCGCCAGATCGAGGCGGCGCGCCGCGCGCTCACGCGCCACATGAAGCGGGCAGGCCGGGTCTGGATCCGCGTGTTCCCGGACGTGCCGGTCACCAAGAAGCCGCTCGAAGTCCGCATGGGCTCGGGCAAGGGCGGCATCGAGCTGTGGGTTACGCGCGTGAAGCCGGGCCGCATCCTGTTCGAGGTCGACGGCATTCCGGTTGGCCTCGCCAAGGAAGCGCTGGCGCTCGCCGCCGCGAAGCTCCCGATCAAGACGCGCTTCGTCCAGCGTATCACGGAGTAGCGAGATGAAAGCCGATGATGTGCGGGCGATGACACCCGACCAGCTCTCCGATGAGCTGATGAAGCTGAAGAAAGAGCAGTTCAATCTACGCTTCCAGCGCGCGACCGGACAGCTCGAGAACACCGGACGCGTGCGCATCGTGCGCCGCGACATCGCACGCATCAAGACCGTCGCGGCGCAGAAGCGCACCGCCGAAAAGTCGAAGTAGGAGATTTGTGAAATGCCGAAACGGATGCTGCAGGGCACCGTGGTGAGCGACAAGCAGGACAAGACCGTCGTTGTCCGTGTCGAGCGCCGTTTCACGCACCCGGTCATGAAGAAGACCGTGCGGCGTTCCAAGAAGTATCACGCGCACGACGAGAAGAACGAGTTCTCGATCGGCGACATCGTCTGGCTGGAAGAGCACCGGCCGATTTCACGGCTCAAGCGCTGGACGGTGGTCCGGGGCGAGAAGCGGGCCAAAGTTTAACGCGCGCGCTAAGCGCAGCAGAGAAGAGGAAGAGGTGCATCAATGATCCAGATGCAGACCAACCTCGACGTGGCGGACAATTCCGGCGCGCGTCGCGTGATGTGTATCAAGGTGCTGGGCGGCTCCAAGCGGAAGTACGCCACGATCGGCGACGTCATCGTCGTATCGGTCAAGGAGGCGGCCCCGCGCGGCCGCGTCAAGAAGGGCGAGGTGATGAAGGCCGTCGTGGTGCGCATTAAGAAAGACATCAAGCGCGCCGACGGCTCGGTCATCCGCTTCGACACCAACGCGGCTGTGCTCATCAATCCGCAGATGGAGCCCGTCGGCACGCGCATCTTCGGGCCGGTGCCGCGCGAGCTGCGCGCCAAGAACCACATGAAGATCATCTCGCTCGCGCCGGAGGTGCTGTGATGGCGGCGAAGATCCGCAAGGGTGACAAGGTCGTCGTGCTGACCGGCCGCGACAAGGGTCGCAACGGCGAGGTGATCGAGGTGCGCCCGGCCGATAACCGCGCGCTGGTGCGCGGCATTCACATGGTCAAGCGCCACCAGAAGCAGAGCGCGACGCAGGAAGGCGGCATCGTCTCCAAGGAGTCGTCGGTGCACCTGTCCAACCTGGCGCTCGCCGATCCGAAGGACGGCAAGCCGACGCGCGTGGGGTTCAAGATCGTAGGCGACCGGAAGGTGCGTTTCGCCAAGCGGTCGGGAGTTGAAATCGATGGCTGATAAGGAAGAGAAAGCCCCGAAGGCGCCGAAGGCCGAGAAGGCTCCGGCCGGAGACAAGGCGCCGAACCCGAAAGCCGAGCGCGCCGCTCGCGCGAAGGCCGATGCTGCCGCGAAGGCCGCCGCGCCGAAAGGCGAGCGCGAGCCGGAGCCGAAG
>JBAVXH010000203.1:0-26439 GCA_049698215.1 Xanthobacteraceae bacterium
CCGCAGGTGTTCGCGCAAGCACAGCCGGCCGGGGCCGTTCCGGGATTGCCGGCGGGCGCCAAGGTCGGATTCTACGAGAAGGGAGGCGTCCGCATCCGCTACGCCGAGATCGGCTCGGGCTTCCCGCTGCTGGCGACACCCGGCGGCGGGCTGAACTCGGCCATCGCGGTCTGGGCGCGCGCGGTGATCAACATCCCGGAGGAGTTCAGAGGCGACTTCCGCGTAATCACCATGGACCAGCGCAACGCGACGGGCGGCGCGTCCACCGGGCCGGTGCCGGTCGACGATCCCTGGGGCGCGTTCGCGGCCGATCAGCTCGGCGTGATGGACCATCTCGGCATCGACAAATTCTTTTTCTTCGGCAACTGCATCGGCGGCCCGTTCGCGATGAAGCTGATGGAGCGCGCGCCGCAGCGCGTCGTCGCGGCGATCCTGAGTCAGCCGGTCGGGCACAAGCCGGAGAAGCCGGACTACATGTACGACGCCGGCCAGACGGTCTGGGGCAAGGAGCTGCGCGAGCGCCGGCCCGACGTCTCGACGGAGACCATCGAGAAATATCTGCACAATCTTTACCGCGTGCGGCCGGACTTCGTGTACAGCGTGTCGCGCGAATTCGCGAAGTCGTGCCAGACGCCGATGATCGTGCTGCCCGACGATGTCGTCGCGCATCCGCTGCAGGTCTCCATCGACATCGCCTCGCTCTGCCCGAACGCGGAGATCACAGTGTATCCGTGGAAGGAACCGGCCGATCTGAAGGCCCGCACCATCAACCGCGCGCGCACATTCCTGAAGGGGCGCCAGACGGCGTAGAAGGAAGGGTTGCTTGCGGCTGGACGGTGTTCAAGTCCGCGCCGCTATCGGCATGCCCTCAGTTGAGGTGGCGATCGAGAAACTGGTGCAGGCGGTGACGTGCATTGTCCGCTGCCTCGCCGTTGTATTCCAGCCAGTGACCAAACAAGGTCGTGCCGGGCTGGAGGTGCGGGTAAAAGAATCCATGGTGCGCGCCGGGATAGACAACGAGCTCGACTGGCGGCCCGTCGTTGCCCCAGCTGGCGATTTTCCTGGAGCAGTCTGCCGCCGGCGTCCAATCGTCGAGAGCCCCGATGAAGATGAGCGTGGGTATCCCCGGACGCGCCACTGCGGCCTGACATGGAGGATAGAACGCAGCCGCCGCCCGGAACCGTAAGTTGCCTGCAGGGACGAACGGTTCGAACGCATTGGGCTCCGCCACAGAGAGGGTAACCCGAGCGCCAGCCGAGAAGCCGACCGCAGCCACGCGTTGTGGATCGACGAAGGTTTGGCGGCCTAAGAAGACGAGAGCCCCGTAGGCATCCGGCCTGCGCGTCAGGAAGGTGGCAAACGCGGTTGATGTGCAGGCATGATCGATGCCACGCGTCGCATAGCTGTCAACAAGCAGGATGACATAGCCCCGTTCGACAAGGTCATCGGCCAACCTTTGCTTTGTCGTGTCATGCATCCCGGCGCAGCCGTGCAGTCCGACGATGGCGGGAAAGGGACCTGCACCATCGGGCTTGGCCAGAAAGCCCTGGATGCGGTCGCCCCGAATGAGCCCGCCCGAAACGAGCCGTTGAGAGGCGCTTTCAAACTCGACGCGCTCCAGCGGACCAGCCAAGGCGTCAACGACCACGACACTTGCGAGACACCAAAACATCAGCCCCAAGGCCGCTGGATTAGTGACAACTGTGCGCAAGGGAGGCTCCCTTGAGTGGCCGCCGAACAGCGTAAGCGCAATGCTGTGGCGCTGCCACTCCGCTTCTGGCCCGCAGCCGGCTTTGGAAGACGTCCAACTCCGCGGCGCTATCGGGGGCGAAGCGGGCGTTAAAGGCTGCGATATCGTCGGCGTGTTCTGGAGCGCATTTATCGAGCGCGAATGAAGGGCCAGCAGGCCAACAGGGCCGCAGTCTCAATATCCGGGACGCGGCACCAGCTCCATCAGCATGGTATTGAGGCCGCCATCGACGAGAAGCTCTGCTCCGTTCACGTAGCTGGCACGGTCGCTTGCGAGGAACAGGGCAGCTTGCGCGATGTCGTCCGGCTCGCCGATGCGGCGCGTCGGGATCAAGGCTTTGCGTTTTTCCTCGAATTCCGTGTTCTCATAGAAGGCCGCCGAAAGCGGCGTACGAATGAGACCAGGCAGGATGGCATTGCTCCTCACCCCGCGCGCTCCCCATTCCACGGCGAGCTGCTTGGACAGCTGGAGAACGCCGGCCTTCGACGCGCTGTACGCACCGCTGCGGGGCTGCGTGTTGGTGCCAGCGATCGACGCGATATGGATGATGCTGCCGCGACCGGCCTTTATCATGTCGGGACCGAAGGCCTGCGCCGCAATCAGATAGCCGGTCAGATTCACGGCGAGGACTGCGTTCCAGCCTTCAATCGAGACGGTTTCCAGCGGTCCGGGGCGCAGAATACCGGCGTTGTTTACGAGAATGCCGCTCGCCCCGAGCCGTCCCGTGACCTCGCGAGCGACCGCGCTGACGGCGTCTTGACGGGTCACATCGCAAGTGAAGGCGATGGCAGTTCCCCCTGCCGCAGTCAGCCGCGCGGCGACAGTCGCGGCGGCTTCGCCATCACGGTCAACGACGGCCACCTTCGCTCCGGCTTTCGCGAAGCCATTCGCGATCGCGGCCCCGATGCCGCTGCCCGCGCCGGTGACCACCGCCACGCGCCCCGAAAGATCAAGCCAATCGTGCTGTTCACGCTGCATCGACATTGAGGATTCCGCCGCGAGTGAGAACTCGTCAACTATGTTCGTCAGCACATTCGCAAACTGTTTAGGCTATCAACGGGTAAATCGATTGCGGAGAATTTTCGGTGGTGCCATCCCGGCCATCGAGACTTATGGCGCATGATCGGGCCTGGCGTAACCTCGCCAGCCGTCCGATCAGCCCGCAAAACGTCGTGACGAAGGCGTGGCCGGAGGCGAAAGGCGCTTTCACCCCGGACGCATCATCGGCCTCCCCTGAAACCGCCGGCATCCCGGAGCCAAACCGCGACCGCGCCACTCTCCCGGTCGCCATGATGGTGATGGTCGGCGTGAGCTTCGGTGGAGTTCTCGGCCTGGCGGGGTGGCCCGTGCTGCAGGCCTTCGGGCTGGTCAACGAACCGGCCATCGAGACGGTGCAGCGGAACCAGGCCGAGCTGATGTCCCGGCTCGACGCGACGGTTGCGAGCTTAAGCGCCCGCGTCGCCTCCACCAGCGACAAACAGGAGGCCGCCAGCCAGTTCATGGCGGAGATCGACGCCCGCTTCGTTGCGCTGCGCAAGAGCATGCGCGAACTGCGCGACGCACAAACTGCGGTCAATGACTCCTGGCTTCAACCGGTGGCGGAGCTGAACGCGGCGGCCACGAAGGCACGCGGCGATATCGTCCGGTTGCGCGCCTCGCTCGACGAGTTGAGCCGGCTACGCCACCCGGAGGTGGCCGCGATCAGCGCGCGGATCGATCGGATCGAGCAGGCGATGGTCCAGCCCAAATTGCCTGGCGCGATACGCGGTTCGATCCAGGCGACAGTGGAGCGTCCTCGGTCTCTCGCCTCGGCCGAGCGTTCATCGGCGGCGGATGGGCATCTCTTCGATCTGAAGCTCGCCCAATAGCGCAAGCTCGCGGCGCACGCCTCTCGTCCGCTCATGCCCGCGAAAGCGGACATCCAGCTCTTGGCCAAAGCACTGGGTCCCCGCTTTCGCGGGGACGAGCGGGTTGACCCGCGCCACCCGGCTAAGCGGACGGGCTATTTCTTCCTCTTCTTCTTGTAATTGCGCCGATTTTGTCGCCGCGCCACGCCGGCAACACTGCCGGGGGACAGCGGACGGCCAACGACGGCTTCGGCTTCGGTTGCGGTGAGCACCGTCGCCGGCACTGCGAGGCTTGCGGCAGCCGCCAGTCCAAAAACGGAAAGCATCCTTCGGCGCGAAATCGCTTCCAATCCGATCTTTTCGTTCATCAGACCCTCCAGGTTGATTTCGAAAGCCTGACGGCAAGCGTGGACGAGCGATATCATCCTTAGGGGCGACGGCATTATCCCTTAGTGAGTTGATCGAGCGTTCGCGCTTGCCGCCTCTGGCCGCCGACTACCATCGGCTCGCCGATCGGCTGAGATTTGTGTGTCCAGCCTTTACGTTCGTATCGTTGCGATATGCGCAAGGCCACTGTCGCTCGCGGGCCGGAGGGCGTCACGATGCAGTCCCGAACATCACCTAACGGGTCCTCGCATGACACGCTTACACACAGTGGAACCGGTGATCGTTAGCTTTGGAACAATGGCCCTCTTCGTGCTGGGCATCGGGGCCGTGCTGGCCGCCTGGATGTTCACTTAAAGGACGCCGGAGAACAGCGGTGGCCGATCAAGCTGGGCTGCGGCGTATAGGCTTTGCCTTCTCCGGTATCGTCGCGATTGTTGTTGCCGTCGCGGCGTTCATCGTCTCGGCAAGCATGGGTGTGCTGTAGCGAGAGCGCCAACCCCGCGATCCCCGCAGCCCGATCAGCTCCGCGAACGGCGGATGCGGCGAGCAGCGTGGGTCCGACAAGTCCAGGATCAGGCTCTCGATCGAGGCGGCCTCCGCGGTGATGGCGCATGAACCTAAGCCGCGAGAGCGCCTGCGATCGCCTGATCGGCTTTCGCCGGCAACTCGAAATGAAAAACTGCGCCCTTGTTCGCTGCTCCAGCGGTGACCCAAATTCGCCCGCCGTGGTTGTCGATGATCGAGCGGCAGATCGAGAGCCCCATCCCCATGCCCTGCGATTTGGTCGTGAACAGCGGATCGAAGATGCGCTCCCGGTCGGGTGCGCTGATCCCCGGTCCGGTGTCCTCGACGGACACGTGAACCATGTCGGCGGGGCTCCGGTTCGTTTGAACCTTCAGGACGCGCGGCTCAACCGCGCGCATCGCGTCCGCGGCGTTCACGATCAGATTGAGGATCACCTGCTGCAGCTGGACTGCGTCTCCGGTCACCACGGGGAGTTCCTGGTCGAGCTGCGTCTCGACCCGCACGCCGTCCTTTTGCAGGTCGAGGTGCAGCAACGCCAAGACCGTGTTGATCAGGTTGTTGAGGTTGATCGCGGCTCTCTCATTGATGCTTTTTTTGAACATCGCGCGAACGCCGGTGATGATGTCGCCGGCATGCTGACCGGCATTCACGATATCGGTCAGCACATCGCGAATCTTGTTCACGTCAGGCTTTTCGACCGTGAGCCAGCGCAACGCTGCGCTCGCTTTCAAAACCATTCCGGTGATCGGCTGGTTGATCTCGTGCGCGATCGAGGCCGACAACTGCCCCGCTGTTTCCAGGCGGTTGACGTGCGCGAGTTCGGCCAGGGCGTTGCGCGAGCGGAGCTCGGCCAGCGAGCGCCGCCGGTGCTCATAGAGCAGCCAGGAGATCAGGCCGGCCTGCAGGAGGATCGCCGCGATGGTGACGAGTATCGGCAGCCTGTACTGATCCCAAATGCTCGGGTCGCGGAAGAGAATTTCGCTGCCCGGCGGCAGGCGGCTCTCGCTGATGCTCCAGCGCTGCATTTCCTGCCAATTGAACTTGGGTGCCGCAAATGGGAGCGGTGGCAATTTGATATCGCCGGGCTTCTCGCCGCCCAGGATACGAACAGCGACCGCCGCTGTTTCCTTGCTCCCTTGCGCCACCGAGTGCATGGGGCCGCCGACCAGTCCATCATTAAAGAACGCGTCATCGTAGGAGAAGATCGGAGCGTTCGCCGCGGCGTGAAGCCTCGCCAGCGCCGTGTCTCCCACGTGCACGACGCCGGCGGCATCAACCAGCATCAGTTCCCAGAAGATCGCGGTATGCGGCGGCAGCCTGGCTGCGTGTCGCAGGATGTCTTCAAACGACAGGTGGTCGGTCCAGGTCAGCGCGAGGCGGTTTGCGAGCGGCTCCCGGATCTTGCCGATCTCCTCCTTCCAGAATTTCTCGATGGGCGAAGTACCAACGACGACGATCACGTTCTTCGTATCGGGCAGCACGTGAAGGATGTTTTCGAAGGCAGCCAGATAATCGATGTTGACGGCAACGACGGCATCATTGGGAGTCAAGGCCGAATAGTCGACGCGGCGATAATCGACTGCCGTGAACACCATCGGTGTATCGGCAAAAAGACTCGCCCGATGCCGCTGCACGAAGGCGGCGGCGGGCGCGCCGATGCTCACGATCAAGTCGAGCGGTTTGCTGGCGTGGAGCGCGCGAAAGTATTCGACCAAAGGCGCTTCGGGATTTTCATCGGTCGAGCGCGCGGTGACCAGCGCGTGGTCGGTGAAATCCAGCTGCCAGGGCGACTGACGCTGCAATTCCGCGCGAATGGTTCGCGCGTATTCGTCCCACGGCTTGAAGTCGCGGCCGAAAGAATGCAGCACCATCACGCGCTTGGGTTCGGCGGCCAGCGCAATTTCACACGCAAGCAGCACCAGCAGGCAGAAGATCACGCCTGCCGCCGGGCGAACGGTGGGACGGTAAGTCATTACCCAACCCAAACTCCACATCAGTTTGGCACGTGCGAGCCTTCGCGCAAGGTCCAGCCATCAGCGCTCCAACACGGCTTCACGTTCATCGATGTCAGGAATTGGCCCGCAGCCGGCTTTTGACGATGTTCGGGTCCGCGCTATCGGCGGCGAAGCGGAGTCAAGCTGCGATATCGTCGGTGTGCTCTGCATCGGTAATATGGTAAGCTGCGCAAAAGATGAGCAGCGCAGACTACTATCGTGCCGAAGCGCGGCGCTGTCTTCAGCGCGCCGAGGAGATTTCCGATTCAGACATGAAGCGTGGCTGGCTGAGCTTGGCGATAGAATACGAGCACCTCGCCAAGGTGTTGGAAGAGCGTCAGAAGCGGAAAGACTTCTGACCCCACTCCCCGGAGGCGGCAAGCGCGCCGACATCGCCGCGAGCGAGCAGATTGAGATCGTGCTGCGCGCGCGGCGGATCAGCTTCGGAATGACAGCGCCTAGACCCGCTCCATCGCGCGCCGGGCCGCCTCGCGATGCGCCGGGCGGATGTGGTTTGCCACCATGCGCAGCGCCGTCGCCAGGATCGCCGCATCGTCGGCGAAACCGAGCAGCGGCATGATGTCGGGGATCGCGTCGAACGGCAGCACGAAATAGGCGAGCGCGCCGATGAGCGCCGCCTTCACCTGGACCGGCGTGTCGCGATCGAACGCGCAGTAGTAGGCGGCGAGCAGATCCTCGGCGAACGGCAGCCGCGCCGCAAAGCGCTTCAACTTGCGCCAGAACTCGCGGCGCACCGTCTCCTCGTCGCGCGCAACGCGCTCGGCGTCGGGCGCCGAGAAATCGGCTTCATTCCAGGCGGCGGTGCGGTCGGCCATGGGTTCCTCCAGCGCCCGGTATGTGGCGATGGATCGCGGCGGGCACAAGGCGGAAACCTTCTTCCGCTCATGCCCGCGGAAGCGGGCATCCAGTTCTGCCCGGAGCAAGATAAGGGCTGGGTCCCCGCTTTCGCGGGGACGAGCGGAGGTAATTACGCCGCCAGCGGGTAGTCCGCCTCGACCACATAAGGCCCGCCGCCGACCGAGGCGCGCGCCGAGAACAGCACAAAGCGCGAGACCCTAAACGAGGAGCCGAACAGCGGCCCGCGCGAGGACAGATACTCGGCGACCTCGCGGCTCGAGGCGTCGCGCAAGCGCGCGAGCGTGACATGGGGCGTGAACTTGCGGCCCTCGGGCTCGAGGCCGAGGCGCTGCATCAGGCGTTCGAGCTCGGATTGCAGTTCCACCAGCGGCTGGATCGGCTCGACCCCGACGACGATCGCGCGCGGCTTGCGTCCGCCGAATGCCGCCAATCCGCCGAACCGCACCTCGAAGCTGCGCCGCTTCACGCCGTCCAGCATCGACGCAATGTCGCCCGCGAGGCGATCGTCAATGTCGCCGATGAAGCGCAGCGTGATGTGATAATTCTCCGGGTCGATCCAGCGCGCTCCCGGTAGCCCGCCGCGCAACAGGGCCAGCGTCTGGCCGACTTCGCGGGGGATTTCCAGACCGACGAACAGGCGCGGCATCGTCTTCACTCCCGGGGCCGGCCACCCCCGAATCATGCCGAATCATGACCGGATTTGGGCAGCCTGATCAACACGGGGAGATGACGTTGTCCTTGCGCATGATCTTATCCGAAAACCGGTTCCCATCCCCGATCAGGTCGAGGCCATGTTTTTCGGGATCATGCGCTACGAGGCGCGCGCCGCCTTCACCCGGGCGACCAGTTCCTCCGCCTTGGGCAACAGGCCCCGGACCATGATGTCGACGCCGGCCGCTGTAGGATGGATGCCGTCCCCCTGGTTGAGCGCCTTGTCGCCGGCGACGCCCTCCAGAATGAAGGGATAGAGAATGAGGCCGTGCGCAGCGGCGAGCTCCGGATAGATCGCGTCGAACGCCGTGACGTAGTCGGGCCCGAAATTGCGCGGCGCATACATTCCGGCGAGCAGCACCGCGATCTTGCGGTCCTTCAGCTTGCGGATGATGGCCTCCAGCGCGGCGCGCGCCGCCTTCGGGTCGGCGCCGCGCAACGCGTCGTTGGCGCCGAGTTCGAGGATCACCGCGTCGGTGCCCTCCGGGACCGACCAGTCGAGCCGGGCAAGCCCGCCGGCCGCCGTGTCGCCCGACACGCCGGCGTTTGCGATTTCGACCGAAAGGCCCTTGGCCTTGAGCGCGCGTTCGAGCTTCGCCGGCAGCGCGTCCTGCGCGGCGAGCCCGAAACCCGCGCTGAGCGAATCGCCGAGCACGACGATCCGCACCGGCCGTTCCGCTGCTGCTGCTGCTGCTGCTGCTGCTGCTGCTGCTGCTGCTGCTGCTGCTGCTGCTGCCATGGTCGACATTGTGGCGAGCGCAAGAGCCGTGACGACGCGCCGCAATCGCTGGACCAGGAGCCGTCCCGTCCCATATGACCGGCTGGAACCAGGTGTGTGACAAGACCGCATGATTGAAACCTCAGCGCCGGCGATCCGGCTCTCCGGCGTGAACCTCTCGCTCGGCCGCGGCGCCGGGAGGGTGCATATCCTCAAGGACATCGACCTGCATATAGGCAGCGGTGAGGCGATCGGCCTCGTCGGCCCGTCCGGCTCGGGCAAATCGACCCTGCTGATGGTCGCGGCCGGCCTGGAGCGGCCCGACACCGGTGCCGTGCACGTCGCCGGGCAGGACCTCGCCTCGCTCGACGAAGATGCGCTCGCCCGCTTCCGCGGAAAAAATATCGGAATCGTTTTCCAGAGCTTTCATCTCATCCCGACCATGACGGCGCTGGAGAATGTCGCAGTGCCGCTCGAGCTTGCCGGCGAGACCGACGCCTTCGATCGGGCTGCTGCCGAACTTGCCTCGGTGGGCCTGCGCGAGCGCGTGAACCACTATCCGGCCGAATTGTCCGGCGGCGAGCAGCAGCGTGTCGCGTTGGCACGCGCGCTCGCACCGCATCCCGCGATCCTGGTGGCCGACGAGCCGACCGGCAATCTCGACGAGGCGACCGGGCGCGAGATCATCGAGCTGCTGTTCGCCGGCCATGAAACCCGCAACACCACGCTGGTGCTGGTCACGCACGATGCGGCGCTCGCGCAGCGCTGTGACCGCGTGGTGCGGCTGCGCTCGGGTCGGGTCGAAGCGCCGGAGCCTGTCGCATGAGCGTGGTTGCGGACGCACCAAGCGGCGCGCGCGCTGCGCTCACCTGGCGCTTCGCGCTGCGCGAGATGCGCGGCGGCTTGCGCGGCTTTGCGGTGTTCATCTCCTGCATCGCACTCGGCGTCGCCGCCATTGCGGGCGTCGGCTCGTTCGCACGCAGCCTCGGTGATGGCCTCGCACGCGAAGGCCGCGTCATTCTCGGCGGCGATATCTCGTTCTCGCTGATGGCGCGCGAGGCCAGCGCCGCCGAGCGCAAATTCCTTGACGACAATGGCCGCGCCTCGGTCGCCGCCACCATGCGGGCGATGGCGCGCACCGCCGAAGGGCAGACCGCGCTGGTCGAGCTCAAGGCTATCGACAGTGCCTATCCGCTCTACGGCGACGTCGCGCTGGAACCTGCAGGCTCCCTCGCCGACGCCTTGGCGGAGCGCGGCGGCGCATTCGGCGCGGCTGTCGATCCCGCGCTGCTCGCGCGGCTCAACCTGGAGCGCGGCACGCAGGTGACACTAGGCGCGGCCAAGATCGAGCTTCGCGCAATCCTGAAATCCGAGCCCGACAAGCTCGCCGGCGGTATCGGCTTCGGCCCGCGCCTTCTGATCAGCGAAGCCGCGCTGCGCGCGACCGGCCTGATCCAGCCCGGCAGCCTGGTGCGCTGGCATTACCGGCTGCGGCTTCCGGCCGCCGATGCAAACGACCGCGCCGCCAACGCTGTCGTTGCGGCATCCGAGAAACAGTTGCCCGACGCCGGCTGGGAGGTGCGCACGCGCGCCAACGCGTCGCCCGCGCTCGGCCGCAACATCGAGCGCTTCACGCAGTACCTGACCCTGGTTGGCCTCACCGCGCTGCTGGTCGGAGGAGTCGGCGTCGCCAATGCGGTGAAGCACTATCTCGACCGCCGCCGCGACACGATTGCGACACTGAAATCGCTGGGCGCGACCGGCGGCCGCGTGTTCGCGATCTACCTGACCGAGGTGATGCTGCTCGCCGCGGTCGGCACCGCGATCGGGCTTGTCGTTGGGGCGATCCTGCCCTTTGCGATCTCGGCTGCGTTTGGCAGCGTCTTGCCGCTGCCGATCGTGCCGGCGCTGCATGCGGGAGAGCTTTCATTCGCGGTGCTCTACGGCTTTCTCACCGCGCTCGCCTTTGCGCTTTGGCCGCTCGGTCGCGCGCATGACGTACCGGTCTCCGCGCTTTACCGCGACATGGTCGCGCCGGAGCGCCGCATTCCGCGCAGGCGCTATGTGGCACTCACCGGCCTGGTCGTCGCCGCGCTGGCGGCCCTCGCCATTCTGCTTGCCTATGATCGCAAGATCGCGGCGATTTTCGTCGCGGCCGCGGCGTGTGTGTTCGTCACGCTCCGTCTGGTTGCGTTGCTCATCATGTGGCTGGCGCGAAACGCCCCACGGCCGCGCTATGCGCTGCTGCGGCTTGTGCTGGCGAATATCCATCGGCCGGGCGCGCTGACCGGAAGCGTCGTGCTCTCGCTCGGTCTCGGGCTCGCCCTGCTCGTCACGCTCTTGCAGATTGACGGCAACCTGCGCCGCCAGTTCGTCGCCGCGTTGCCCGACAAGGCGCCCTCAGTGTTTTTCATCGACATCCAGGATGCCGAAGCGGCGCGCTTGGATGCTTTCGCCAGGCAGCACGCGCCGGATGCGCGCTACGAGCGCGTGCCGATGCTGCGCGGGCGCATTGTCAGCGCGCACGGCACCCGTGCCGAGGACCTGAAAGCGCCGCCCAACGCCGCCTGGGTGTTGCAGAGCGACCGCGGCATCACCTATGCGGGCGACGTCCCGGCCGGCTCGCGCGTCGTCGAAGGCAAGTGGTGGGGAGGAGACTACCAGGGCCCGCCGCTGGTCTCGTTCGAGGTGAAGATCGCCGAGGGGCTCGGTCTGAAGATCGGCGATCCGGTCGTCGTCAATGTGCTCGGCCGCAACATCAGCGCGACGCTCGCCAACACCCGCACCGTCGACTGGCAATCGCTCGGCATCAATTTCGTGCTCGTGTACTCACCGGGCGCATTCCGCGGTGCGCCGCATACCCATATCGCGACCTTCACCTACCCCGGCGGCTCCAGCCTCGATCAGGAGATCGGGCTGCTCAAAGCCGCGGCCACCGAATTTCCCGCCGTCACCGCGGTGCGCGTGCGCGAAGCGCTCGAAGCGGTCGCGAAGGTGGTGTTCGACCTCACGCTGGCGATCCGCGGCGCGAGCGCGATCACGCTGATCGCAGCCGTCCTGGTGCTCGCCGGCGCGCTCGCCACCGGGCACCGGCATCGCGTCTATGACGCCGTGGTATTGAAAATGCTCGGCGCGACCCGCACGCGGCTGCTCGCCGCTTACGCGCTCGAATATCTTCTGATCGGGCTCGCGACAGCCATCGTCGGCGTTACGGCCGGGTCGCTCGCGGCCTATCTGGTGATGACCGAGGTCATGAACCTGTCGTTCGTGTGGCTGCTCTGGCCGGCGCTGACCGCGACACTTGGAGCAGCCGCTTTGACGATCGGATTCGGCCTGATCGGCACGTTTTCGGCGCTGAGCCAAAAGCCCGCGCCGGTTCTGCGTCACCTTTAGGAAAATGTGAGAGGAACCAGCCGCTTCGCGACAATCCGCCGCGCGACGTAGTCGCATGGGCCTGCGTCGGTTAGGCACCTTGTAGGCTTTGGGTTTTTGTCCATATTGAACCTCGACTGGACGCCGGGTTTCCCGGTGCTGGCGAGGGGCGAACATACGAGGTTTCGACCATGTCGGACTTTGATCGCAATGCCGCTACCACATTTGGCCGGCCGCTGACGCGCGCCGAAGCGGCTGTCGTTGATGAAGGCCTGCGGGCCTACATGCTGCGTGTTTACAACTACATGGTGCTTGGCCTCGCGATTACGGGCCTCGCGGCGCTTGGGATCTACATGCTGTCGATCACCACCGATCCGGCGCTTGCGGTCGGCAAGGTGCGCAACATCATGCTCACCCAGGTGGGCTACACGCTGTTCGTGAGCCCGGTGAAATGGATCGTGATCCTGGCGCCGCTGGCGCTCGTCTTCTTTCTGTCGTTTCGCATCCAGAACATGCGGTCCGCCACCGCGCAGCTCACGTTCTGGATCTACGCGGCGCTGGTCGGCGTATCGCTCGGCTCGATCTTCCTGATCTACACACACACCTCGATCGTGCGCGTGTTCTTCATCACGGCCGCCTCGTTCGGCGCACTGTCGCTGTGGGGATACACGACCAAACGTGACCTCACCGGCATGGGCTCGTTCCTGATCATGGGCCTGTTCGGCGTCATCATCGCGTCGCTGGTGAATGTCGGGATTGCGGCTTTCACCGGGCAAGCGTCGACCATGCTGCAATGGATTATCTCAATCGTCGGCGTGCTGGTGTTCGCGGGCCTGACCGCCTACGACACGCAGCGCCTGAAGACCGAATACCTCTACGGCGCGATGGACGGCGAGGTGATGGAGCGCTCCGCCATCATGGGCGCGCTGTCGCTCTATCTCGACTTCCTCAACCTGTTCACGATGCTGCTGTCGCTGATGGGCAGCCGCGACGAGTAAGCGTTAACGATCTGTTATCCAAAACGTGGCTTGGCCCCGGCATTCGCCGGGGCCTTTTTCGTGGGTAGGCTGGTACGCCGCACGGCGGCTGGCGTTTATCTCAGTCCCGCACTAGATTCCGGCCATGAGCGCGGTTGAGCCGCCGCTCCGGCCCGCGGCGAACGCCCGGGCCTACCAGGAGGACTTCTCCATGTCTGACTTCGACCGGAATGTCGCGGCTTTCCCGGGCACCGCCCAGCAAGTCGCGATCGATGCGGGCCTGCGCGCCCACATGATCCGCGTCTACAACTACATGGCCGGCGGCGTCGCGCTGACCGGCGTGGTCGCCTATTTCACCAACCAGATGTTCGGGCAAGCGCTCTACGGCAGCCCGCTGATGTACGTGCTGATCTTCGCGCCGATCGCGCTCGTTTTCTTCCTGAGCTTCCGCATCGATAAGCTGTCGGCCTCGACCGCCACCGCGCTGTTTTTCCTCTATGCGGCGCTCGTCGGCGCCTCGCTGTCGATCATTTTCCACGTCTACACGGACACTTCGATCACGCGGGTGTTCTTCATCTCGGCCGCCGCATTCGGCGGCCTCTCGCTCTGGGGGTACACCACCAAGCGTGACCTCAGCGGCATGGGCTCGTTCCTGATGATGGGCCTGATCGGCATCATCATCGCGTCGCTGGTCAACATCTTCCTCAAGTCCAGCGGACTAGACTGGATCATCTCGGTGATCGGCGTGATCGTGTTCGCGGGGCTGACCGCCTGGGACACGCAGAAGATCAAGGAGATGTACAGCGTCTACGACGACGGCACGGTCGCCGGCCGCAAGGCCATCATGGGCGCGCTGTCGCTCTATCTCGACTTCATCAACCTGTTCCTGATGCTGCTGCGCCTGTTCGGCGACCGGCGCTAAGCAATTTCCGAAGAGCTGAGTAGCGAAGCGCCCCGGTGACCGCCGGGGCGCTTTCGTTTTAGGCTCTCCGCTTCCGCTCATTCCCGCGCAAGCGGGAATCCAGTTCTTTCTTTTTCCTGGCCCCGGGTCCCCGCTGGAGTTTACCCCCGGCTCCGACCGGGGGCGGGGACGAGCGGAAGAGAGATTGACTGCATGACCGGCCCGAACGTCCGTCCTGCAACGCCTTCCGACATTCCCGCCATCACGCGCATCTATGCATACTCGGTGCGCCACGGCACCGCCTCGTTCGAGTACGACCCGCCCGACGAAGCCGAGATGACGCGGCGCATGCGCGCGCTCATCGACGCAGGGTACCCATATCTGGTGGCAGAAATCGGCGGCGCCGTGATGGGCTATGCCTATGCGGGCCCCTATCGCACACGCCCCGCCTATCGCTACACGGTGGAAAACTCGATCTACATCGCGCCGGACGCACAGCGCCGCGGCATCGGCCGCGCGCTCATCGATCGGCTCATCGCCGAGTGCGAGCAGCGCAGCTACCGCCTGATGATCGCGGTGATCGGCGACTCAGGCCAGACGCCATCGATCGAGCTGCATCGCGCCGCCGGCTTCACGCTCGTCGGCACGTTCGAGGCGGTCGGCTACAAGTTCGATCGCTGGCTCGACTCGGTGCTGATGCAGCGACCGCTCGGCAAGGGCGCGTCGGCACCGCCGTAGCCCCTCTCGTCATTCCGGGGCCGGCCGAAGGCCGGAGCCCGGAATCCATAGCCACAAGCCTCTCGGCTCGCGCTGATTTCGCGTTTCGTGGTTATGGATTCCGGGCTCGCGACTTCGTCGCGCCCCAGAATGACGGAGGAGAGAACCTACGTCGTCACCAGCCTCAGCGACCTGTCGACCGCGCGCAGCACGTTGTCGAGCTCGTGTCCGCGCTTGACGATCAGCCCGGTCGCCGAGATCACGCTGTAGGCACCCTGCCGGCGCGCGAAGCGCGGATTTTTTTCGATGCGATAGAGGGGCACTTCGGAAGCACGCCGGAAAACCGAAAACACCGCGCGGTCTTTCAGGAAATCAATCGCGTAATCACGCCACTCGCCGGCTGCGACCATGCGGCCATAAAGGCCAAGAATGCGGTCGAGTTCGCGCCGGCTGAAAGTGACCTTCCCGGGGACGATGGCCGAAGTGTTGGCCTCGCCCCCGCGCTGCTCGCTCGGGTCGGTTTCGCCGAAAGTCATGCGGCGCCTCCTTGTTGGTGTCCTCCCGGATGATCGCGCCGTCCCGGCGGAGCCGCAAGGGTCAAGAGACCGCACATGACGGCTGGATGACAAAATCTCCCAAAACGATCGAATTCAGCGATTTTGTTCCAAATAACCGGGCTTTCGCTCACGGAATCGTTAGGAAATTTCACAACAAAGCCCAATTTTGGCCAAGGGCGCGCCGCTGTGACCAGCGATAATCAGCACAGTTGATTAGGGCCCGGTTGCGTTCGAGCACCGGATTCCTCAGCCCCCCAGCCCCCCGGGGCTTGGACAGATCGGGCCCTAGTTCCGCGTACGGTTCAATCCCCCAACGCTCTTAGGGCCGGTTTCCACCGGCCCTATTTTTATGCGCGATTTCGTTTTGCCGCTTAGGGGAGCGCGGTGATCGCAGCGCCGAGCATTGTGGACGGCGCCTCCTTCGGACCCGCCTGAACGACGACCACGACCGCATCACCGCCGGCCCCCGTCACGTCGCTCACCGGCACCTTGAAATTGCGCGCCGCGCCCGTCCAGTCGCCGAGCTTCACCCAGCGCCGCACCACGTTGTGATACGTGATCGTGTGTCCCGAGTTCTCACCTTTGCCGATCTCGACCGGCACATTGCGCGCGATCGGGCAGAGCCAGATCTCGCCCTTCGCGCCATTCGCCGCGGCCGGCACAGAAACCGAAATCTGGTCGCCCGCGACCGACAGACCAACTGGCACCGACAGCGTGCCCGCCTGCTTGCTCGTTTGCGCGACCGCGTTCTCGATCGCCTTCTTGTCACTGCCGATCACATGCGTCACGCCGTTGACGACGACTTGCGGCGTGTAGACCTCGCGGTCGCCGCGCACCTTCGAATAGGCGCGCTGCCGGTTGGTGTGACCGGCGATCGCAAGCGTGTCCTTCCAGCCGAGATAATCCCAATAGTCGACCGCAAGGCTCATCACGATGAGCGAGGGATCTTTTGCAAGCTCGCCGGCAAGCTTGTCGGCCGCGGGGCAAGATGAGCAGCCTTGGCTGGTGAAGAGTTCGATCACGCCGCGCGGCTCGGCGGATACGGATGCTGCCGCCATCATCGTCGATGTGATGACGGCAAACGAAAACGCGACTCGGCGGCCATTCATGCCGACCTCCACATCCTCATCCCCGACGGATTTGCCGGCGTCTTCCCGCGCCGCGAACCGCAATCCGTCAGATCGCGGATGCCTCGTCCAACTGGAGACATAGAGCGAAGCGCCATCAACGGCCACTCACTTCGCAGTGAGCGGGCCTCGCTCCGTCCCGAATTCATACGCTGAAACACCTAGTGTCCCGATTCCGAAGTTCGTCTCATCGTCCAGCACCCTCATGTGCGAACTTCGGAATCGAAAGGACACTAGGCAACTTTATTGATTCTAGTGTGGCTTAGGTTCAGAAGTCCGCATTACGGACTCGCCGCAAGTCTGGTGCGGACTTCTGAACCGCCACACTAGCGGCAGTGCAGCAAACAACCTCACGCCGCGAGATGACGCAGCACGTACTGCAAGATGCCGCCGTTCTTGAAATAGTCGAGCTCATCGAGCGTATCGATACGGCAGATCAGCGGAACGCGCTTGAGCGTGCCGTCCGCCGCGACGATTTCGGCAATCAGCCGCTGGCGCGGCTTCAGGTCGCCGTGCAGGCCGCGGATCGTGACCGTCTCGTCGCCCCTGAGCCCAAGCGTCTGCCAGGTGGTCCCCTCCTCGAATACGAGTGGGATCACGCCCATCCCGATCAGGTTGGAGCGATGGATGCGCTCGAACGACTGCGTGATCACGGCGCGCACGCCGAGCAGGACCGTCCCCTTCGCGGCCCAGTCGCGCGACGAGCCGGTGCCGTATTCCTTGTTAGCGAAGATGACGAGCGGCACGCCTTCGGCTTTGTACTTCATCGCCGCGTCGTACATCGTCATGCGCTGCTTCGACGGGTAGTGGATCGTCACGCCGCCTTCAACGCCCGGCACCATCTGGTTCTTGATGCGGATGTTGGCGAAGGTGCCGCGCATCATCACCTGGTGATTGCCGCGCCGCGTGCCGTACTGGTTGAAGTCCTTCGGACGCACCTGCCGGTCGCGCAGATAGTGACCCGCGGGGCTTTCCTCCTTGATCGATCCGGCCGGCGAGATGTGGTCGGTCGTGATCGAGTCGAGGAACAGGCCGAGGACGCGCGCATCGACGATGTCGTCGATCGCCGTGGGGCGCTTCTGCATGCCCTCGAAGTAGGGCGGGTTCTGCACATAGGTCGAGCGGTCGCTCCACTGGAAGGTCATGCCGCCTTTGACGGCGATCTTGCGCCAGTTCGCCTCGCCCTTGAACACGTCGGCATATTTCTTCGCGAACACGTTCTTGGTGATGTTCTTGCGAATGACGGCTGCGATCTCGCGGCTGGTCGGCCAGATGTCGCGCAGATAGACCTTCTTGCCCTTGTCGTCCGTGCCGAGCGGGGTGCGCACCAGATCGACATTCATGTTGCCGGCGAGTGCGTAGGCGACGACAAGCGGCGGCGAGGCGAGGTAGTTCGCGCGCACGTCCGCGTTCACCCGGCCCTCGAAGTTGCGATTGCCGGAGAGCACCGCGGCCGCGACGACGTCGTTCTTGTCGATCGACTCGGAGATTTCCTCCGCGAGCGGCCCGGAATTCCCGATGCAGCTGGTGCAGCCGAAGCCGACCAGGTTGAAGCCGAGTTTGTCGAGGTCCGTCTGCAGGCCGGATTTGTCGAGATAATCCGCCACCACCTGGCTGCCGGGTGCGAGCGAGGTCTTTACCCACGGCTTCGGCTTCAGGCCGCGTGCCGCAGCTTTCTTCGCCAGTAACCCCGCCGCGACCATCACGCTCGGGTTCGACGTGTTGGTGCAGGACGTGATCGCCGCGATCACCACGTCGCCGTGGCCGATATCGTGCTTGCGGTCCTCGACCGGGAAGCGCTTGCCCTGCTCGCTGCCTTTGTTGAATTCCTTGTCCATCGCGACGGCAAAGCCGTTCTTCACGTCCTTCAACAGCACGCGATCCTGCGGGCGCTTCGGCCCGGCGAGCGACGGTTCGACCGAGCCGAGCTCGAGCTTCATCACGTCGGTGAACACCGGATCGGGCGTGGTCTTGGTGCGATACATGCCTTGCGCCTTGGCGTAGGCCTTCACCAGCGCCACGCGGTCGCTCTTGCGCGCGGTCTTGGTGAGATAGTCGATCGTATCGTCGTCAATCGGGAAGAAGCCGCAGGTTGCGCCGTATTCCGGCGCCATGTTGCCGATCGTGGCGCGGTCCTCGATGGTCAGGTTATCGAGGCCGGGGCCGAAGAATTCCACGAACTTGCCGACCACGCCGCGCTTGCGCAGCATCTGCGTGACGGTGAGCACGAGGTCGGTGGCGGTCACGCCCTCCTTCAGCTTGCCGTTCAGGCGGAAGCCTATCACCTCGGGCAGCACCATCGAGTACGGCTGGCCGAGCATCGCGGCTTCGGCCTCGATGCCACCGACGCCCCAGCCGAGCACCGAGAGACCGTTCACCATCGTGGTGTGCGAGTCGGTACCGACGAGCGTGTCGGGATACGCCATCTCGGCAGCCACCACCTTGCCGTCGACCTTGACCTTCTGTTTCTCGGGGCTCGTCCAGACGGTCTGCGACAGGTATTCGAGATTGACCTGATGGCAGATGCCGGTGCCGGGCGGCACGACGCGGAAATTATTGAACGCTTTTTGCGCCCACTTGAGGAAGGTGTAGCGCTCCTGGTTCTGCACGTATTCTTCAGCCACGTTCTTCTTGAATGCCGTCGGCGAGCCGAAGAAGTTCACGATCACCGAGTGATCGATCACGAGATCGACCGGAACCAGCGGATTGATCTTCGAAGGATCGCCGCCGAGATGCTTCATCGCATCGCGCATCGCGGCGAGATCGACCACAGCCGGAACGCCGGTGAAGTCCTGCATCAGCACGCGCGCGGGGCGGAACGCCACTTCGCTATCCGAGGTCTTGGTCTTGAGCCATTGCGCAAAGCCCTGGATGTCTTCCTTGGCGACGGTCCGGCCATCCTCGTTGCGCAGGAGATTTTCCAGGAGCACCTTCAGCGAGAACGGCAGGCGCGAAATTCCGCGCAAGCCATGCTTCTCGGCCTCGGGAAGACTGTAATACACATAGGTCTTGGCCCCGACCGCGAGGGTCTTGGCGCATTTGAAACTGTCGAGCGAGGTCATGGCCGATTCTTCCATCCCACCGGACGGGCCGGCGGCGCAGAACGCGCCTCCCGATAGCCCATCCGCAAAGCGATGCGCCGGCCCGCGATGATGTGCGCCGCCCCACGCAACGCACCGGCTTATATGGGCTTTTCGGCTCGCATGCTACTGATTGGAACGCCCCCAAGGCATGCGTTTCGCACATTATTTCGGCGTGCCCGCCGGGTAGCCGCGCCCTGCCCTAAGGGCCACTGAATGCTGCAGCTTTCGGCCACCGGCTTGGGCTGTATTCGCGGGTCCCGAGGTGTGTTCGAGGGCGTCAACCTGGAGTTATCCTCGGCCGAAGCCTTGGCGCTCACCGGCCCGAACGGGTCGGGCAAATCCTCGCTGCTCCGGCTGATCGCCGGGCTGCTGCGGCCGTCCGCAGGCCGGATCGAATTGGCCGGCGGGGCCCCTGAGAGCACCATCGCCGAGCAGGCGCATTATTTGGGTCATCTGGACGCGCTCAAGCCATCCCTGACGGTCGCCGAAAACCTCGGCTTTTGGGTCCGCTGTCTCGGAGGCGACATCGCCGCCCTCCCCGGCTCCCTGACGGCGCTGGGGCTTGGCGGGCTTTCCGGCCTTCCCGCCGCTTACCTCTCGGCCGGGCAACGCCGCCGGCTCTCGCTCGCGCGCCTGATCGCCGCGCCCCGCCCGATCTGGCTGCTCGACGAGCCGACGTCCGCGCTCGATACGGCGGGGCAGGAACGGCTTGCCGCGCTCATGCGCGACCATCTGGCGGGAGGCGGGCTCATCGTGGCGGCGACCCACGGGCCGCTGGGAATTGGGGCGAAGGAGCTGAAGCTGGGGGCCGCCAAATGACCCCCCTCTCCGCCCTCCTGTTCCGCGACATGCGGCTGGCCGTGCGGATCGGCGGCGGCGCGCTGATGGGCGTGCTGTTCTTCCTTATCGTGGTGACGCTGATTCCGTTCGCGGTTGGGCCCGATCTCGCGCAGCTCCGCCGCATCGGTCCCGCGATGCTCTGGCTTGGCGCGCTGCTCGCGTCGTTGCTCACCCTCGACCGCCTGCTCGCCGCGGATCATGAGGATGGCTCGCTCGATCTCCTGCTGATGGGCACGACGCCGCTGGAGCTCGCGGTGCTCGCCAAGGCCGCCGCGCACTGGATCACCTCGTGCTTGCCGCTGGTGATCGCGACGCCGCTGCTCGGGCTATTCCTCAACCTCGAACCGCTCGCGATCGGCGCTGTCGCGCTGACGCTGTTGGTGGGCACACCGGCACTGACCTGCATCGGCCTGATCGGCGCGGCGCTCTCGGTCGCGCTGCGGCGCGGCGGGCTGCTGCTGCCGATTCTGGTGCTGCCGCTGACCGTGCCGGTGCTGATCTTCGGCGTCGCCGCCTCGAACGCCGCCGTCGCCGGCCCGATGAGCTTCGGCGCGCCGTTCGTGATCCTGTGCGCGCTGACACTCGGGAGCCTCGTGCTCGGGCCGTTCGCGGCGGCCGCCGCGCTCCGCCACGGCCTTGAGTAGGACAAATGGGCCTACTAATGAGACCCGTCATGGCCCTGATCGACCTCGCCAATCCGACGCGCTTCCTTGCGCTCAGTGCTCGCATCCTGCCTTGGCTTGGGATTGCGACAGCCATCGCGTTTGCGATCGGGCTCTACCTCGTGTGGTTCGTCGCACCCGACGACTATCAGCAGGGCGCGACGGTCAAGATCATGTTCATCCATGTGCCCAACGCCTGGCTCGCGATGGGCGTGTGGGCCGTGATGAGCATCGCGTCGATCGGCACGCTGGTGTGGCGTCATCCGCTCGCCGACGTGGCGGCGAAAGCCGCAGCGCCGCTCGGCGCCGCTTTCACGTTCCTCGCCCTGCTCACCGGGTCGCTGTGGGGCCGTCCGATGTGGGGCACCTACTGGGTCTGGGACGCGCGGCTCACCTCGGTGCTGGTGCTGTTCCTGATGTATCTCGGTGTGATGGCGCTGTGGCGCACCGTCGACGACCCCTCGCGCGCGGGCCGCGCCGCCGCGATCCTGACGCTGGTCGGCGCCGTCAACCTGCCGATCATCAAATTCTCGGTCGACTGGTGGAACACGCTGCATCAGCCGGCCTCGGTTTTCCGCGCCGGCGGTCCGACCATCGATCCCTCGATCCTCACCCCGCTGCTGGTGATGGCGCTGGCATTTCTTCTGCTGTTCCTCACGCTGCATCTCGCCGCGATGCGCAACGAGATCCTGCGGCGGCGCGTGCGCACGATGTGGCTGATGCAGGCGCACGCGGCATCATGACTCTGGGTCCGCATGCCGCGTTCATCATCGCCGCCTATGCGACGGCGCTCGCCGTCGTGATCGGCCTGATCTCTTGGGTGATCGCCGACCACGCGGCGCAGCGGCGGCTGCTTGCCGATCTCGAAGCGCGCGGCGTGACGCGCCGCTCGGACCAGGAGGCCGTATGAGCGCGGCCGTATCCGAGCAAAAGCCGAGGCGCCGGCTGTTCGTGCTGCTGCCGCTGCTGCTGTTTCTGCTGCTGGCCGCGCTGTTCTTCTTTCGCCTCGGCTCAGGCGATCCTTCGCGCATTCCCTCGGCGCTGATCGGCCGCCCCGCGCCCGAAACAAGCATGGCGCCGGTACCCGGCCTGCTGACGCGCGACGGCAAGCAACTGCCCGGCATCGATGCGGCGGATTTCAAGGGCGCCGTGACGCTGGTCAACGTGTGGGCGTCGTGGTGCGTCCCCTGTCACGACGAGGCCCCGTTCTTGAACGCGCTGAGCGAGGACACGCGCATCCGGCTCGTCGGCATCAACTACAAGGACCAGCCCGACAACGCGCGCCGCTTCCTCGGCCGCCACGGCAACCCGTTCGCTGCCGCGGGCGCGGACGGCAACGGCCGCGCCTCGATGGACTGGGGCGTCTACGGCGTGCCGGAAACCTTCCTCATCGGCCGTGACGGCAAGATCGCCTACAAGCTGGTCGGGCCGATCACGGAGGCGAATCTGGAGCGCGTGCTCAAGCCCGAGATCGAGAAGGCGCTGGCGAAATAGCTCTCTCGATTCGTCATGCCCCGCGAAAGCGGGGCACCCAGTAAACGCAAGCCTGTCAAAGACGCTCGGACGGTGTTTACTGGGTCGTCCGCTGGAGCCTGTCATCGGGCCGGCCGGAGGCCGGACCCGTTGGCGGACGATGACGAAGGAGAGTCACGCCACAGCCTTCGCCGCTTCTCGCCCCGCAATCCGCCCCGAGAAAATGCACCCGCCGAGGAACGTGCCCTCAAGCGCGCGATAGCCGTGCACGCCGCCGCCGCCGAAGCCCGCGACCTCGCCTGCCGCATAGAGGCCCGGTAGCGGCTCGCCGCCGGGCTGCAGCACGCGCGATGACAGATCGGTTTCGAGTCCGCCCAGCGTCTTGCGGGTGAGCACGTGCAGCTTCACGGCGATCAGCGGGCCCGCCGCAGGATCGAGAATCCGATGCGGCTTCGCGACCCGGATCAGCTTGTCGCCGAGATACTGCCGCGCCGCGCGGATCGCCATCACCTGCGCGTCCTTGCCGAACTTGTTGTCGATCTCGCGATCGCGCGCCACGATCTCGCGTTCGAGCTCAGCCGCATCGATCAGATTACCGCCGAGCTGGTTCATGCCGGCGACGAGCTCCGGCAGCGTCTTGCGGATCACGAAGTCCGCGCCGCGCTCCATGAAGCGCTTCACCGGCTCGGGCGCGCCCTTGCCGATGCGCCCCAGCACCAGCTTGATGCTGCGTTCGGTGAGATCCGGATTCTGCTCCGAGCCGGAGAGCGCAAACTCGCGCTTGATGATGCGCTCGTTGAGCACAAACCACGAATGGTCGTGCCCTGCGCGCGTGATCTGCGCGAGCGCGCCGAGCGAGTCGAAGCCGGGAAAGAGCGGCACCGGCAGCCTTCGGCCGCGCGCATCGAGCCAGAGCGGCGACGGACCGCTTAATATTCGGATGCCGTGGCGGCTCCAGATCGGCGCGTAGTTCTGGATGCCTTCCGGGTAGTGCCACATGCGGTCGGAGTTGATGAGGCTCGCGCCCGCGGTCTTCGCCACGTCGAGCATCAGGCCGTCGACGTGCTCGGGCACGCCCGAGATCATGTGGCGCGGCGCTTCGCCCAGGCGCTTTGGCCAATAGCGCCGCACCAGCTCATGGTTGCCGCCGATGCCGCCCGACGTGACGATGACGGCCTGCGCGCGCAGCGTGAACGAGCCGGCCACGGGGCGCGAGCTTGCGGTGCCGCGCTCCGCGTTGCTCAGCTCCAGCACCTCGCCGTCGACGCCATCGATGACGCCGGCGGTTCTGCTCAATCCGGTGACGCGATGGCGGAAGCGGAACGTCACGAGTCCACGGCTCTCGGCCTCGCGCACGCGGCGAACGAAGGGCTCGAGCACCCCCGGCCCCGTGCCCCAGATGACGTGAAAGCGCGGCACCGAATTGCCGTGCCCAGTCGCGAGATAACCGCCGCGTTCCGCCCAGCCGACGATCGGAAAAATCTTCAGACCCTGCTGACGCAGCCAGGCGCGCTTCTCGCCCGCCGCAAAGTCCACGTAAGCCTCGGCCCAGCGCCGCGGCCAGTGATCTTCGGCGCGGTCGAAGCCCGCCGAGCCAAGCCAGTCCTGTAATGCAAGCTCGCGGCTATCCCGGACGCCCAACCGGCGCTGCTCGGGAGAGTTGACGAAGAACAGCCCGCCGAACGACCAGAACGCCTGGCCGCCAAGCGAAGCCTCGCCCTCCTGGTCCAGAATGATCACGCGCCGGCCCGCATCGGCGAGCTCGGCTGCGGCAACGAGCCCGGCAAGGCCCGCGCCAACCACAATGGCGTCTGCGTCCATTCGTCCCCCTCCGGGGACGAATGTTAGGCGCTCAGGAAGCCGGAATACAGGTCGGGATGGCTAGAGGATGCCGCCGATCTTGTCCCACCAGACGGTCTTGAGGGTCGTGCCCAGATTGAACACGGTCGCCGCAATCGTCGCGCCGACGCCCGCTGCGATCAGCGCATACTCGATCGCGGTCGCACCGCTCTGGTCCGCGCGGAAACGCCGAACAAGCTTGCCGAACGAACGCACCACACTCATCAGCTCGCCCCTTATTGCATCTCGAGGCGTCAGAGCAGCGTCATCAGGTGCGCCACCAGCGGCACGTCCGCGGGCGGCATCGGGTACTCGCGCAGCCGGTTCGGCCGCACCCAGGCGAGTCTCTGCCCCTCTCTCGCGGTCACCGTTCCGTCCCATCGCCGGCACACATACAGCGGCATCACGAGGTGGAACTGTGGATAGGTGTGGCTCGCGAAGGTCAGCGGTGCGAGGCAAGCCTCCTTGACGACGATACCCAGTTCCTCCTCGAGCTCACGGATCAGCGATTCTTCGGGCCTTTCACCCGCCTCGACCTTGCCGCCGGGAAACTCCCACAAGCCGGCCATCGGCTTGCCCTCGGGACGCTGTGCGATGAGCACGCGGCCGTCGGCGTCGACCAGGGCGCAGGCAGCAACCAGTACGATGTTCACTGTCCGCGCCTCACGACCCTAGGGCGTGCCGAGTTAAGGACCGCTCAACATGAGCCGACAACTCGCGAGCAATTAGCATAAAAATTTACGGAACGTGGCCTGTCGAGACCGGCCTGCAGCACGCCGCTGCGTCACTCGATCGCCCAGACGATCTCAACTTCCGCGTTGATCTGCAGTGATCCGGCTTCCACCGGTACCGCGGCGGGGGCCGCGCTACGACGGGCCGTCATAACGAAGGGGCCGTCCCCGCCGGATTGAGACCGCGGCGGACTGAGAATCTCCTGGATCTTGCCGAGCTTCACCTTGGCGGCGTCAGCGAGGCGCTGTGCCTGCCGCACCGCGTCCTCGACCGCCCGGGTGCGTGCATCATCCAATGCGCTCTCGTAGTTGGAGAGGCCGAACTGCACGCCGTTGATGTTGTTCGCGCCCTGTTCGAGCGCCTGCCGCATGAACGCTCCGAGCCGCGGCAGTTCAGACAACTTGACGCGTACGACGTTCGAGGCCGTGTAGCCGTCCGGCTCCTGGCGCGTCGTACCGTTCGGATCGCGCACCGTCTTGAACAGCGGCGACAGGTTGACGGCGTCAGTCTGGATGTCGCGCTCCTGAATGCCGGACGCCTTCGCGAAATCCACAATCTTGCGCGCCGCCGCCGAATTCTGGTCGAGCGCCGCCGTTGGCGAGGCGCCTCTGTTCGACACGCCGACCCGCACCGTCACGTAGTCGGGAACGGCCTCGACGACGGCGCGGCCGATCACGCGGATCCGCCCCTCGCCCTGCGCGAGGGCAAACGGCATCGATGCCGCCAGGAAGGAGATCAGCGCAGCCGCGAACAGCGCCGCGCGGCTCACGAACGGTAGTCGCCGTTGATCGCCACGTATTCCTTGGTGAGGTCGCATGTGAGAACCCTGTCGCGGGCCTTGCCGAGCCCGAGCGAGACCTTCAGGGTGATTTCCGGCGATTTCATGTAGGCCGAGACTTGGGCCTCGTCGTATCCCGGATCGCGCGCGCCCTTGTGGGCCACGCGCGTGTCGCCGAACCAGATCGACAACTTGTCGCGGTCGGCGGGCTCGCCCGCCTTCCCCACCGCCATCACGACGCGCCCCCAGTTCGCGTCCTCGCCGGCGATCGCGGTCTTGACCAAAGGCGAGTTCGCAATCGACAGCGCGACGCGGCGGGCCGATTTTTTCGACACCGCGCCCTCGACGATCACCTCGACCAGCTTGCGCGCGCCTTCGCCGTCGCGGGCCACCTGTTCGGCGAGGTTGGCCAGCACGTCGTGGAAGGCCTTGGCGAAAGCCTTCAGCCGTGGATCGCTGGCGCGGCTGATCTTCGGTGCGCCGTCGGCGGCGGCTGCGCCGGTGGCGAAAGCCAGGAGCGTATCCGATGTCGACGTGTCGCTGTCGATCGTGATGGCGTTGAAGGTGTCC
>JBAVXH010000204.1:0-2466 GCA_049698215.1 Xanthobacteraceae bacterium
GGCGCGGACACGATAGCGGTCATGAGGCAATCCCTCTCAAAACGTAATGTCTTTTGCCCAAGCGCCACCAACGGCTGACGCAAGCACCCCCGTCTCGCGCTGTCTCGGGGCCAATTGAGGCGACACCGTGACATCGCAACGCGTTGCGGCTTGTGACGTAGCCCAATTCATGGCCCGGTGCCAGCCTGTTACGGGCAACGGCCGGCCCGGTGCGCTGTGGTAACTTCGGACGCTGACAAGCGAATCGGAGCGTCATTGATCACGGCGAATGGCATGGTCCCGCCGCGCCTGTTTGGCTGCCTCGCGGCGTGGCTGGTGGTCTGGGCGGCCTTGGCCGCAGGGCCGGCGCACGCGGCCGAAAGCCACGCGATCGCGATGCATGGCGCGCCGGCGCTGCCCGCGGACTTCGCCCATTTCGCCTACGCCAATCCGACCGCCCCGAAAGGCGGGCGTTTGGTGCAGGGGGTGCTCGGTTCGTTCGACAGCCTCAATCCCTTCACCGTGAAGGGCTTGGCCCCGCAGGGCCTGCGCGCCCCGCTCACCTCGGCGAACAATGCGGTCACCGGATACGTGGTCGAAAGCCTAATGGTGCGCGGCTACGACGAGCCGTTCACCCTCTATGGCCTGCTCGCAAAGAGCGTCGAGACGGACGCTGCGCGCACGCACGTGACCTTCACGCTCGATCCAGACGCGCGCTTCTCGGACGGCACGCCCGTGACGCCCGAGGACGTGGTGTTCACCTGGGCGTTGCTGCGCGACCATGGGCGGCCGAACCACCGCATCTACTATTCGAAGGTCACGAAGGCCGAGGTGCTCGACGAGCGCCGTGTGGGCTTCGACCTGGCCGGCGACGACCGCGAGCTGCCGCTGATCCTCGCGTTGATGCCGGTTCTGGCAAAGCACGCGGTCGATCCCGAAAAATTCGAGGATAGCTCGATGACGCCGCTTACCGGCAGCGGGCCCTACCGTGTCAGCCATGTCGATGCGGGAAAAAGCATCACGCTGACGCGCAATCCCGAGTACTGGGGCCGCGATCGCGCGGTGAACCGAGGTTTCTGGAATTTTGACGAGGTGCGCTTCGAGTACTACCGCGATGCCAACGCGTATCACGAAGCCTTCAAGAAGGGCCTGTTCGATATCCGCAAGGAGGACGACCCGGGCCGCTGGACCACCGGCTACGATTTTCCGGCCTTCCGCGACAATCGCGTCATCAAGGAGACCTTCACGTCCGGCCTGCCGAAGCCGAGCCTGAACTTCGTGTTCAACACGCGCCGGCCGGGTTTCGCCGACAGCCGCGTGCGCGAGGCGCTCGCGCTGCTGTTCGATTTCGAGTGGGTGAACCGCTCGATCTTCTTCGGCCTCTACCGCCGCGGCGCGAGCTTCTTCGAGGGCTCCGAGCTTTCGGCGCGCGGCCGCCCGGCCGATGAGCGCGAACGCGCGCTGCTTGCGCCCTATCCCGACGCGGTGCGCCCCGACGTGCTCGAGGGCACGTGGCAGCCACCCGTGACGGATGGCTCGGGCCGCGACCGCACGCTGCTGCGCCGTGCGCTCGAACTGCTCACGGCGGCCGGTTATGAGCTGCGCGGCACGGAACTAACCGAACGGGTGAGCGGAAAGCCCCTCAGCTTCGAGATCCTCACGGTGAACCGGGACGAGGAGCGCCTCGCGCTGCTTTACGCAGCGCAACTGAAACGTGCGGGAATTACCGCACAGGTGCGCCTTGTCGACGCGGTACAATACGAGACGCGGCGAATCGCTTTCGATTTCGACATGATCCAGGCGCGCTGGGACGAGTCACTGTCGCCGGGCAATGAGCAGGCCTTCTACTGGAGTTCGGCGGCGGCCGACGGCAATGGCAGCCGCAACTACATGGGCCTCAAGAGCGTGGCGGCGGATGCGATGATCGCGGCCCTGCTCAAGGCCGAGACGCGCGAGGATGTCGTTGCGGCGGTGCGGGCGCTCGATCGAGTCCTGATGTCGGGGAGTTTCGTGGTGCCGCTGTTCTATGCGCCGGAGCAATGGCTGGTGCGCTGGGTCACGATCGAGCGGCCGGAGACGACGTCGATGCACGGTATCATCCCCGAGACGTGGTGGCGCAAGCCGAAGGCGCAATGAGGCGGATGTGATCCTGGAGGACGCCTTGGGAGATAGAGGTACGCGCGACGCGAACGATCTGCCGGCCGTGAAGGCGACGCTCGATGATCTCTTCCGCCGCGCGGCGGTGGCACGGCCCGACGCGCTCGCGCTGCTCGATCCGCCGGATCGGCCTTCGATCACCGATGGGCCGGTGCGACGACTCACCTACGCCGAGGCGGATCGCGCGATCTCGGCATTGGCGGCGCGGCTGCGTGGCTTCGGGCTGCCCACCGACTCCGTCGTGGCGATCCAGCTCGCCAACACGGTTGAGAGCGTCATCGCGCTGCTCGCCGTGATGCGCGCGGGGCTGATCGCAGCGCCCCTGCCGCT
>JBAVXH010000205.1:0-2762 GCA_049698215.1 Xanthobacteraceae bacterium
GTCTGGAGCCGTCTCAATGATTGTTTCGTCACGGGCAAATGGGAAGGCGTCGGCAGCCCACATCAGACCGGTATCGATGTGAACGGTAGCCCGGTGAATGTGAAGGATATGATCTGGCCGCTGTCGCTAATCGTGCGCGCCCTGACCAGCGACGACGACGCCGAGATCATGCAGAGCCTGAACACGCTGAGAGACACGACGGCCGGCAAACTCTTTATCCACGAGAGCTTCAACAAGGACAATCCGGCCAGCTTCACCCGCTGCTGGTTCGCTTGGGCCAATACGCTGTTCGGCGAACTGGTGCTCGATCTCGTCAAGCGCAAACCGCACCTGGTGACCTGATATTGTCCGCGCCGCGCCCTGCCGGCTTGGTGGCCGCCATCTCTGACAGAAAAAGAAATGGGCCTCGGTGCGCGGAGGCATCGCGAGGCCCTTTTTTCGCTTGCGCCTCGGCGTGGAGCACGTGGTTTCGTTTCGCACGCCCACCCTTGCGAAGCTTTGTCTGGACTTCAGCAATATCGAGACCGTGTCACGCCCGGCCGAGGCGTTTTCCAATCTCGCGCTATGTCAGATTGTCGGCGGTGCAACGCCAGAGGCTGCCTGGCTAGATCGACCTCTGCCTCACACCGTGACCCTGCACCCGGCAGGGTCGTGCAACTGGCCCGGTGGCGTCATTCGATCTCCCTTTCTTCAAGAGTGATCTGACGATTGCCGCTTACTCATGCGACGGGAGAAGCATACACCATTTCGAGCTTGCGCCCAACCCCCGCGCTGCGCAAGTTCCATCACGAAATCTCAGGTCCGCGGCCTCGCGGTCACAGCGCGTCGTGCACCGGCACGCGACTTCACGCGACGCCTTCGTCCAGCTCCTCCGGATCGCGCGCGACGCTGTCGTGCGCCGCAAACCACGTGGCGAGTGCCGGCGATGTCCCTTCGCTCGCTTTGAGCTGGCGCAGCGCGATGCGGATCGACGCCTGCGCAAAGCGATCGGTCGGCATCGCGATCGCCTCTGGCCCGGCGCCCGTGCTGACCGCCTTGATGACGTTGCGCTTCATCCGCACATGCTCGGCATCGCCGTAGCGCGAGAGCAGCCGCTGGAATGCGCCGTAGCGCGCGGCGTCGAACGGGCGCGCGCGGCCTTGAGCGTCGCGCAGCGGATGCGCCGGATAAAGGTGCGCACAGGAGACAAGCCCGCGCGGGATCGGCTCGGTCGCGGCATGCATGCGGTTGTGTGCGAGCAGCTTCGGAAGCACGTGCGTGTGCGGCCCTTCGGGTGCCTTGCCGCCGGGCTGCGGAATCGCCTGATAGATCTCCGCACGTCCGGCGCGGGTCATGAACACCCGATGCGGGCTGCCGGTGAGGATCGACCCCATCGCGGGATTGCCCGGCTCGAACAGCGAGCGACCCGCATGCGCGCGCAGGCCGTCGGCGAGCGCGCGATCCGCGGTGCGGATGCAGCAGTCGACCTGCAGCGCGCCGAGCCCGAGATCGAACAGCACCGCGCCGCGATCCTGCGCGCGCAGCGCTTCGGTGTCGGGACCGACCTCGGTCAGCATCTGGCGCTGGCTCATCGCGCTGGCCTTCTCAGGCAGGCAGAACGCGATGCGCTGGCTCCAGCCTTGCGTCGCGATCGTTTCGAACGCGACCGGGCGCAGATCCGGATGCGCGAGCAGCCGGAGGCCGCCGCGCGGCGTCACGACGGCGGACGATATTTCGCTGTGCAGAATGTCGGCCGGCTCATCGGCGTCGCGCATGAACTCCGCGATCGCGCCGAAGGTGCCGAGGCTCCATTGCGCGTCCGCGTCGGCGAGCTGCTCAGTGATCAGATCAAAGGCGCCGGTCATTTTCTTCCTACGCCCATGATCGGACAGTAGACCGCTAACAAATCCAATGCTGTTATGCGAGTTCCGGTTTCGATTGTAAGCAGAATAATGAATCGGGGATGGGCCAACGCCGTGAAGCAAGCCGTTCAATCTCGGCGGGCAGGTTGCCGCTAATGGATGCCAAGGTCACTCCGCGCATCGAGCGCCTGTTGCGGCCGCGCTCAATTGCAATCGTCGGCGTGTCGCCGGAGGCCGGCCATCCGGGCAGCACCGTGCTCGCCAACCTGGAGCGCTGCCGCTTCGAAGGCGCGATCCATCTGGTCAGCCGCTCGCGCCGCGAGTTCAACGGCCGCCCCTGCGTGCCGAGCATCGACGAGCTGCCGTATGGCGTCGATGTCGCCGTGCTGGTCGTTCCGCAGGCCGTGGTGATTGACGCGATCGCGGCGCTTGGACGGCGCGGCGTCGGGGCCGCGATCGTGTTCGCTGCCGGTTATGCGGAGGTCGGCGATGCGGGCCGCGCCGAGCAGGAAAAACTGACCGCCGCGGCGCGCGCCGCGAACGTCGCCGTGCTCGGGCCGAACTGCATCGGCCTATGCAGCTTCGATGTCGGCGCGGCGCTCACCTTCGAGTTCAACGTCGAGCGCCCGGGCGAGAGCGCGCGTCCGAAAATCGGCATGGCGGCGCAGAGCGGCGCGATGGCCGCGATCATGCGCATGGCGTTCCTGTCCAAGGGCCTCGGCATCACGTTCTACATCTCGACCGGAAACGAAGCCGATCTCGGCGTCGAGGATTTTCTCAGCGCGCTGGTCGACGACGCGGAAACCAAGGTCATTGCGCTGTTCGTCGAACAAATCCGCAAGCCGCAACTCTTCCTGGAGGCGGCGCGGCGCGCGCGCGCGGCGGAAAAGCCGGTCGTGCTGCTGCTCGCCGGGCGCAGCC
>JBAVXH010000206.1:0-13675 GCA_049698215.1 Xanthobacteraceae bacterium
CGCTCGACCGGCCGGTCCCGCCGCCGACCGCCTTCGCGGCGCCTACGGTCCCGATCACGCCCTTCGAGGCGTTCCGCTCTGGCGCCCGCGCCCTTCAGGCCGGGCAGAAGGAAAAGGCCCTGGTTTCGCTTGAATACGCCGCCGATCAGGGCGTGGTGGCGGCGCAGTGGAAACTCGGCCGCATGTACGCCGAGGGGCAGGGCGTTGATCGTTCCGACATCAAGGCGTTCGAGTTCTTCAGCCGCATCGCCGACGACCACCCGGACGACGCCCCGGGTACCCCGCAGGCGCGTTACGTTTCCAACGCCTTCGTTGCACTTGGCCACTACTACACGAGTGGTATTCCGAATTCGCACGTGAAGCCGGACCTCGGTCGCGCCCGCCACATGTACCAATATGCGGCGTTCTATTTTGGCGACGCGGATGGGCAATATCATCTGGCCCGGATGATGCTCGACAACGGCCCGTTCCATGATCCGAAGCAGGCGGCGCGCTGGCTCCATTCGGCCGCCAACAAGGGACAGTATCAGGCGCAGGCGCTGCTCGGCCGCATGCTGTTTCGCGGCGAGGCGGGCATTCCGCGGCAGCCGGCGCGCGGCTTGATGTGGCTGACGCTCGCGCGCTCGAATGCGACGCCGTCCGAAAGCTGGATCGTCGAGAGTTACGACACGGCGCTAAAGCAGGCGACTGACGACGATCGGGCGCTCGCCGCCGACTTCTTGGCGCGCTGGATGAACGCCAAGCGCGACTAATCGCGCCCACTAGCGCGGCTCAAGCTCCAATTCGACCCACACCGGCACATGGTCCGACGGTTTCTCCCAGGCCCGAACATGCTTGTCGATGCCGGCTGTCACCAGCCGGTCGGCGGCCTGCGGGGAGAGGAGCAGGTGGTCGATGCGGATGCCGTTGTTTTTCTGCCAGGCGCCGGCCTGATAGTCCCAGAACGTATAGATGCCGTCCGACTCTGTCGTGGCGCGGACGGCATCCGTGAGGCCGAGATTGGCGAGCGAGCGAAAGCTTGCCCGAGTCTGCGGCAGGAAGAGCGCGTCGCTGACCCACAGCTCCGGATTATGGACGTCGATCTCGGAGGGGATGACGTTGTAGTCGCCGGCGAGGATCAGCGGCTCTTCGAGCTCAAGTCGCTCGCGTGAATAATCAAGAAGACGCTTCATCCATTTGAGTTTATAAGAATATTTGTCAGTATCAGGCGGATTGCCATTAGGCAAATAGATCGATGCGATGCGCAGCGCGCCGGCGCTCGTCGACACCACCGCCTCCATAAAGCGTGCGTGGTCGTCCTCGGGATCCCCGGGCAGGCGCAACGTCACTTCGTCGAACGGGAATTTCGAGAAGATCGCCACTCCATTGAAGTTCTTCTGGCCGTGGACGGCCACGTTGTAGCCGAGCGTCTCGAAAGGCTCGCGCGGGAAGCCGTCGTCGACGCATTTGGTCTCCTGGAGGCAGACGATGTCCGGTTGGCGCTCGCGCAGCCACGCGGCCAGGTTTTCGGCCCGCTGCCTGACGGAATTCACGTTCCAGGTGGCGATTCGCATGGGCTAGTGTCCCGATTCCGAAGTTCGTCTCATCGTGCAGCACCCTCGTATGCGAACTTCGGAATCGAAAGGACACTAGCAACTCGTTGATTCTAGTGTGGCTTAGGTTCAGAAGTCCGCATTTTGGACTCGCCGCAAGTCTGTTGCGGACTTCTGAACCGCCACACTAGTCGTCCGGGTTGGCGGCGTTCACCATGCCAATCTATGCGCTCCGTCGAGGCATAAAATGCACTGCACAAAGTTATACACGTTAACGCAAATGTGTTAGGTGTCCGCGGCTTGGCGCGGACTAGTCTCGCCGAGCCGGCGCTCTACGCCCGGGGGGACGGTCAATATCAGAGGGGGTTACGGGACGTCTCGCGTCCCGGCCTGAACGGCGTGAATAGCAGACGCACCTTGGCCGTCTTGGCAGTGGTTGCCGTTGCGGGTGCCGCGGCGGCGACGTGGAAGTGGAACCTGCAGGGCCTCTGGAGCCCGCAAGGCGCCGTCGCGCAGGCGCCTGCGCAGCCGCGTCTGGTTGCGGTCGAAGTCGCGAAGGCAGTGAAGAAATCCACGCCGGTCCGGATCGAGGCGCTCGGCACCGTGATGCCGATCGCGAGCGTCGCCATCAAGAGCCGCATCGACAGCGAGATCACCGAAGTCCATTTCGCCGATGGCGCGCGCGTGAAGCAGGGCGACCTGCTGATTTCGCTCGATAGCCGGTCGATCGAGGCGCAAATCCTTCAGGCCGAAGGCAACATTGCGCGCGACAGGGCGCAGCTCGAAGGTGCGGAGCGCGACCTCAAGCGCTACACCGAACTGGTCGCCAAGGGCGCGACCGCGATCACCAATCTGGACAACGCCAAGACGCAGGCCGCCGTCTACACGGCGGCGTTGATGGCGGACGAGGCGATCCTGAAGAATCTTCACGTGCAGCTGAGCTACGCAACGATCCGTGCTCCGATCTCCGGGCGCATCAGCGCGGCCTCGGTCAAGGTCGGAAATTTCGTGCGCTCCGCTGACCTGCTCCCCATCGCAACCATCATCCAGACGGCGCCGGTCTACGTCTCATTCCCGATGCCGCAGATTCAGCTTCCGGCGTTGCGCGATGCGCTTGTCGAGGGCTCTTCAAGCGTCGAGGCCATCGTTCCTGGCGACACCAAGCGCGCGATCGGACGCGTTGCGATGATCGAGAACACGGTCGATTCCGCGACCGGCATGGTGAACGTGCGCGCCACGATGCCGAACGAGAACGAAGTGCTGTGGCCCGGCACGCTGGTGCAGACCTATCTCAATCTGCGCAACGAAGAGCTCGTGACGCTGCCGTCGGCCGCCGTGCAGGTCAGCCAGACCGGCAACTTCGTCTACGTGATCAAGAACGACGTCGCCGAACTGCATCCGGTGAAGGTGGCGCGCACGCTCGGAGGCGAGACGGTGCTCGAAAGCGGTGTTGCCGATGGTGATACCGTGGTGATCAACGGTCACCTGCAGCTGACGAACGGCGCGCGCGTCGCAATCCGCGCGCCGAAAAAGGCCGACGGCTAAAGAAGGCGGCGAAGAAACAGGGCTGGGGTCAAGCGGTATGGGCATTTCGGAAGCATGTATTCGCCGCCCTGTCATGACGACGCTGATCACGGCGTCGTTGATCGTCTTCGGGGCCTTCGCTTACCGGCTTCTCTCCGTCTCCGCGCTCCCTGCCGTCGATTTCCCGACCATCTCGATTACCGCCACGCTTCCGGGCGCTAGCCCCGAGACGATGGCCGCGTCCGTCGCTGCGCCGATCGAACGGCAGCTCTCCACCATCGCCGGCATCAGTGCGCTGACCTCGACGTCGGCGCTCGGCGCAACCACGATCACCGTCCAGTTCGACCTCAACCGCAACATCGACGGCGCCGCCCTCGACGTGCAGACCGCGCTCACCGTCGCGGCACGCCGCCTTCCAGTCGAGATGACGACGCCGCCATTCTTCCGGAAGGTGAATCCGGGCGACTTCCCGATCCTCTTCATCAGCCTGAACTCGGCCACGCTGCCGATGTCGACGGTCGATGAATACGGCCAGACGGTGCTGGCGCAGCAGATCTCGCAGTTGCCGGGCGTCGCGCAGGTGCTCGTCTACGGCTCGCAGAAATTCGCCGTGCGCGTTCAGGCCGACCCGGTAGCGGCGGCGGCGCGCAACATCTCGCTTGAGGATATTCGCACCGCGCTGACCAAGGCCAACTCGAACACGCCGGTCGGGACGATCGCGGGAGAGCGGCAGAACATCACGCTCTCGGCCTCTGCGGCGATCAGCAAGGCGGAGGACTACAAGAAGGTCGTCGTTGCCTACCGCAATGGCGCGCCGGTTAAGCTCGACGAGGTCGCAAACGTCATCGACAGCGTGGAAAACGACCGCATCGCGAGCTTCTTCAACGGTAATCGGTCGGTCGTGCTGGCGATCCAGCGCCAGCCCGATGCCAACACGGTCTCGGTCGTCGACTCGGTGAAAGACCGCCTTCCTGCCTATCGGTCGCAGGTACCGGCCTCCATCAGCATGGAAGTGATGATGGACCGCTCGGTCTCGGTGCGCGAGTCGGTACACGACGTGCAGGAGACCTTGCTGATCGCAATCGGTCTCGTGGTGCTCGTCATTTTCCTGTTCCTGCGCACGGTCTCGGCGACCATCATTCCTGCACTGGCGGTGCCGATCTCGCTGATCGCGACCTGCGCGGTGATGTACGCGTTGAACTTCTCGATCAACAACATGACGTTGCTGGCGCTCACGCTGTCCGTCGGCTTCGTCGTCGACGATGCGATCGTGATGCTGGAGAACATCGTCCGCCACATCGAAGGCGGCATGCGGCCGTTCGAGGCGGCGCTGAAAGGTGCGCGCGAGATCGGCTTCACGATCATCTCTATTACGGTCTCGCTGATCGCCGTGTTCATCCCGGTGCTGCTGATGGGCGGCATGGTCGGGCGCGTGTTTCGCGAATTCGCCGTCACCATCTCGGTTGCCATCATCGTGTCCGGATTCGTGTCGCTGACGCTGACCCCGATGCTGTGCGCGCGTGTGCTGCGGACCCATCACGAAGGCGAGAAGCAGAATGTCGTGCTGCGCGCGTTCGAATGGATGTTCAATAAATGGCTCAAGGGCTACGAGTGGAGCCTCGACAAGGTGCTGCGATACAAGTTCGTGACCCTGGTGGTTACGTTCGCCACCATGGCCGGCACGGCTTATCTCTACATCACGATCCCCAAGGGCTTCTTTCCGGTCGAAGACACCGGCTTCATCTCGGTGAAGGTCGAGGGACCGGCCGACATCTCCTACCGCGCCATGGTGGAACGCCAGAACGCCATCGCCGAAATGATCCGTAAGGATCCGGCGGTCGCTTTCGTCAATTCCACGATCGGCGTCGGCGGACCTAATTCCACCGTCAATACCGGCAGCATGTTCGTGGGCCTGAAGCCGAAGATCGAGCGCGGGCCTTCGGGGCCCGTGCTGGCGCGACTGCGGCGCACGGCCGCCAGCGCGATCGGGATGGCGGTCTACTTCCGTGAGATTCAGAACATCAATCTGGGCGGACGCATCGCCAAGGGCGAATTCCAGTACACGATGCAGTCGAGCGAAACCGAGACGCTCTATCGCGTGTCGGACGAGATGCTCGAGAAGGTCAAGACGATTTCGGGTTTGCGTGACGTCAACAGCGACCTCTACATCAAGAACCCGGAGATCGAGATCGAGATCGATCGCGAAAAGGCCGCGTTCTACGGCATCTCGGTCGATCAGATCCGTCAGGAGCTTTACAACGCGTTCGGCAACCGCCAAGTCGCCACGATCTATTCGCCGATCAACGACTACCAGATCATCCTCGAGACGCGGCCGGACTTCCAGGCCGACACGTCCGGCCTGTCGAAAATCTACCTGAAGACCAGCCTCGCCAATACGTCATCGGCCGTCACCATGGGCGGTGGCGTGCTTGGCACAGGTACGCCGAACGGCATGTCGATCCCGATCAGCGCGGTCACGCGGCTGGTGCCGAAGATCGGCCCGCTGCAGGTCAATCATCAAGGGCAGCAGCCCTCCGTCACGATCTCGTTCAACCTCAATCCGGGCACCTCGCTCGGGCAGGCCGTGGATGCAATCCACAAGATTGAACGCGACTCGAATCTGCCGCTCTCGATCACCACCGGATTCCAGGGCAACGCGCAGGTGTTCCAGGAGTCGTTGAAAGGACAGGGCATCCTGGTGCTCGCTGCGATCTTCGCGGCGTTCGTGGTGCTCGGCATCCTCTATGAAAGCTTCATCCACCCGATCACGATCATCTCCGGCCTGCCGTCGGCCGGTGTCGGCGCGCTGCTGGTGTTGATCCTGTTCAAGATGGAGCTCTCGGTCATCGCGATGATTGGCATCGTGATGCTGGTCGGCATCGTGAAGAAGAACGCGATCATGATGATCGATTTCGCGCTGGAGCGCCGTCGTGTCGGAGTCGGCGCGGAGGCCGCGATCCGCGAAGCCTGCCTGCTGCGCTTCCGGCCGATCATGATGACGACGTTCGCGGCGATCTTCGGCGCGCTGCCGATTGCGCTCGGTACCGGGGCGGGCGCCGAGCTGCGCCAGCCGCTCGGGATCGCGGTGGTCGGCGGGCTGTGCGTATCTCAGCTCCTGACGCTCTACATCACGCCGGTCGTCTATCTCTATCTCGACCGCATCGACCGGGTGCTCAAGCGCCGCCTCGAGCCGCAGCTTCGGGAAGTCGAAGAGCATCCGCGGCCGCAGGCCGTGGCGGCGGAGTAGGGGCGTAAAGCCGACCCGTCAAATGCCGGGTTCCCCGATCGATGGAAGGTGGATCTTCCCCTGCGTCTTCCCGATTGCCCCGCCGGTTCCGGCAGTATAGGCTTTCGCTCGGAATCGCATGCACAGAGGGATTCATATGGACAAGCTCTCGCGCCGCTCACTGCTCCGCACTCTTGCGGGGGGCGCTCTTGGTACAGTTGTGATCGCGCGCGCCTCGGTCGCCGAAGCAGCCGAAATGGCGGGCGACGCGCTTCCCGTGGGCGATCTGCAGGATCGGGCGACACGTCTCGCCGAGCTCGGCGAAGAAATGACCACGCGGCCAGCCCAGCTCTTCGTCAACGGCGGTATTCCTCTCCCGGGCGTCTTCGCGAACGCTCCGATCTTCGGGAACGCTCCGATCTTCCGTAACGGTGGCTTCCGCAATGGCGGCGGCTTCCTCAATGGCGGTGGCTTCCGCAACGGCGGTGGCTTCCGCAACGGCGGTGGCTTCCGCAACGGCGGCGGCTTCCGTAATGGCGGTGGGTTCCGCAATTTCCGGTAAAATGCCGGCGGTTAACGGCTGCGGCCCGCTGGAGCTGCTGGTCGTCCAACCGACGCCGTTCTGCAATATCGACTGCTCGTACTGTTATCTCCCGGATCGCCGGAACACCCGGAAGATCACGGCTGAGATACTTGAGCAGATATTTGCCTGGACGTTCCGCTCCGGTCTGGTGCGCGAGCCGTTTACGCTGCTCTGGCACGCTGGCGAGCCGACGGTGCTGCCCGCGTCGTTCTACGAGGAGGCGACCGTCCTCCTGGAGCGGTGTAACGACTCGGGCTTCGAGGTCACCCAGTCGTTCCAGACCAACGCCACACTGATCAACGACGCCTGGTGCGACTTCATCAAGCGCCGCAAAGTGCATGTGGGGGTCAGCGTCGACGGACCCGCCTTTCTACACGACCGCTATCGGAAGACGCGGCGTGGCGGCGGCACGTTCGAGAAGACGCTGCAGGGGATGCGGCGGCTGCACGACCACGGCATCGACTTCAACACCATTACGGTCCTGACCGCGGATTCGCTCGCGTATCCCGACGAACTGTTCGATTTCTTCGTCGAGAACGGCGTCACCTCGGTCGGGTTCAATGTGGAGGAAATCGAGGGACCGCACGTCAATTCGTCGCTTGCCCGCGGCGGTACGGAGGAGCGCTTTCGCCGGTTCTATTCGCGGTTTCTCGATCTCGTCTTTGCCGCCAATCGCCCGATGGAGGTGCGCGAATTCAATACCGCGCAGGCCTCGCTCTCGCAGCGTCTCGATGCCGGCTTCCGCACCCAAGAGTGCCGGCCCTTTGCCATCCTCAACGTGGACTGCGAGGGCAACTTTTCGACCTATTCGCCCGAGCTTCTCGGCCTCAGTGGGCCGCGCCATGGCAGCTTCGCCTTCGGCAATGTCGCGCGGGATTCGCTCGAGAGCGTCCTGGCGGAGCCGCGTTTCATCGCGCTCGACGACGAGATCCGCCGCGGGGTCGAACGGTGCCACGAAACTTGCAGCTATGCGCCGTTCTGCGGCGGCGGCCCCCCGGGCAACAAGTTCTTCGAGAACGGCGACTTTGCCACGACCGAAACGCTGTCGTGCCGCCTGCACAAGCAGGCGACCTTCGATGTGGCGCTGACCAAGCTCGAGCGGCTCGCGGCCGGCGAAGAACGGATTGCGGCTGCCCAAGAAGGGCTTGCGGCGGCCCAATGAAGCCGGCGTTCGCCATCGCGTCAAACTTTCATCTGGATGGTGGCTGGTCGGATCGGCTGCTTGTCGCCGAGAGCGAGGGCTGGCGCGCGCCACGTGAGGACGAGCGAACCGGGCTTGTCGCGGAGGCGCAGGGCGCTGACGCGGCAACCCTGCTGTTCCTGATTCCAGCGCACATGCGCAGCCGGTTTTGGGACATGCTGGGCGAGGAGGCCGCGGAGGGCACCGGCGATTTCGTCACCTTCGCCGCCGACCTGCGCCAGTTCCTCTCCTTCAAGGAGTTGCCGCCGCCCGCCGAGGCCACGTTCGATCTCCTCGTTCAGGACGTAGGCGGCGCCGTGGATCCAGCGGGACTCTGGGGGCTGATCAATTTTGGCGACGAGCCGCTTCTGCTCGACTGGCCGCAGGTCCGGCTGCGCCTCGGGCCGGGCGAAGGATGCCGCCTCGATCCGCGCTCTTCTCCTGGCGTCGTGGCGCCGGCGGACGAGCCGAATGTCATGGTGGCGATCCGCCGGGGTGCGGCGGCGGAAGGCCGTCCGGCCACGCTCGACAGCTAGAGCGAAAAGCTGGTCCCGCAGCCGCAGCTCGCGGTCGCCTGCGGATTGTTGATCTTGAACGATTGCCCGATCAGATCGTCGACGAAGTCGATCTGCGATCCCGCCATGTAGTCGACCGACACAGGGTCGATCAGCACCACGGCGTCGTCGCGCGTAAGCACCAGATCGTCGTCGGCCCGGTCGCGGGCGATATCGAACTTGTACTGGAACCCGGAACAGCCGCCGCCTTCAACCGAGACGCGCAACATCGCGCCCGCCGGCTCGGATTTGAGGATATCGGCGATCCGCCGGGCCGCGCTCTCCGATATGGTCACGCTTTCTGTCATCGACTCGGATAGTTAGGGATGGCCAAGCCTTTGGTCAATTGCAGGACCCCTAAGTGGTGAGACGCGCGCCTTACGCGGCCGATCCGGCGGCGAGCCGGGGGCGGTTCCATGCGGAGGCCGAAAGCGCGACCCGCAGCCCGTTCCGCCGCGACGCCGACCGGATCATCCATTCGACCGCGTTCCGCCGCCTCAAGCACAAGACCCAGGTGTTCGTGTTCCATGAGGGCGACCACTACCGCACCCGGCTGACTCACACGCTGGAAGTCACCCAGATCGCCCGCGCGCTCGCGCGCACCCTCTCGCTTGACGAGGATCTCGCCGAGGCGCTGGCGCTGGCGCATGACCTCGGCCATCCGCCCTTCGGCCATGCCGGCGAGCGCGCGCTTGACGCCTGCCTCGGGGACTTTGGCGGCTTCGACCATAACGCCCAGACCCTGCGCACCGTGACCGTCACGGAGCGGCGCTACCCCGGCTTCGACGGGTTGAATCTCACGTGGGAAACGCTCGAAGGGATCGTGAAGCACAACGGTCCGCTGATCGACCCGGAAGGCCATCCGGCGGGAAAGTACCGCGAGACCGGCGTTCCCCAAGCGATCGCCGACTTCAGCGCGACCTTCGATCTCGCGCTCTGGAGTCACGCGAGCGCCGAAGCGCAAGTCGCGGCGATCGCGGATGATATTGCCTATGACGCACACGACCTTGATGACGGACTGCGCGCCGGGCTGTTCGAGCTGTCCGATCTCGCGAGCCTGCCGGTGATCGGCGGCCTGTTGCGCGAGGTGCGCGACCAGTATCCCGGCATCGAGCCCGCGCGGCTGACGCACGAACTGGTGCGCCGCCTGATCGGGAAGCTGATCGAGGACGTGGTCGGCGAAAGCGTCCGCCGCCTCGGCGCCGCCGCGCCCACATCCTCGGACGAGGTACGCGCCGCGGGTGCGTCGATGATCGCGTTCTCGGCGCTGATGGCGGGGACCGACCGCGCCATCAAGGACTTCCTCTGGACCAACATGTACCGCCACCCGCGCGTCATCGAGGTGATGGAGAACGCCGAAGTCGTGGTGCGCGAGCTGTTCGCGCGCTTCTTCGTGTCCCCGCAGGACATGCCGCCGGAATGGGGCGAGGGCCTGCAGGCCCTCGATGCGCCGTGGCGCGCGCGGCAAGTCGCCGATTTCATTGCCGGAATGACGGATCGTTTCGCACTGCAGGAGCACGCGCGGCTGTTTCCGAAAGCTTTGACTTGACTGCGAATTCTTGCGAATAGCGCGCGCCCATGGCCGACCCGTACCACAACATCTTCGCGACCGCTCTCGGCCGCGTGCATTCAGCGCTTGCCGCGCTCACGGCGGCAGGCGCCTTGCCCGCGCTTGATGCCTCGCGTGTGGTGGTCGAGCCGCCACGCGCCCCGACCCATGGCGACATGGCGACCAATGTCGCGATGGTGCTCGCCAAGGAGGCCGGCAAGAAGCCGCGTGAGCTTGCCGAGCTGGTCGCCGAGAAGCTGCGCGCCGATGAGCTGATCGCCAAGGTGGACGTGGCGGGACCGGGCTTCATCAATCTCGCGCTCAAGCCGGAGGCTTGGTTCGACACGCTGCGCGCGGCGGTCAGCGCGGGCACAGATTACGGACGCGGCACGTCCGACCGCCACAAGGTGAACGTCGAGTACGTGTCCGCCAATCCCACCGGGCCGATGCACGTCGGACATTGCCGCGGCGCCGTGTTCGGCGATGCGCTCGCCAACCTGCTCGAGTTCGCCGGCCTCGACGTTACGCGCGAGTATTACATCAACGATGCCGGCGCGCAGGTCGATGTGCTCGCGCGTTCGGCGTACCTGCGCTACCGCGAGGCGCTCGGCGAGGCGATTACGATCCCGGAGGGGCTCTACCCGGGCGACTATCTCAAGCCCGTCGGCGAGATGCTCGCGAAGGAATACGGCGCGGCGCTCAACCAGATGCCGGAGGAGAAGTGGCTTCCGGTCGTGCGCGCCAAGGCTATCGACATGATGATGGCGGTGGTCCGCGAGGATCTGACCGCACTCAATGTGAAACACGACGTGTTCTTCTCCGAGCGCTCGCTCGTTGAAGGCACCGATCAGGTCGCCGCGACGATCCGATGGCTGCGCGAGAAGGGCGACATTTACGAAGGCCGCCTGCCGCCCCCGAAGGGCGCGCCGGTCGAGGACTGGGAGGACCGCGAGCAGACGCTGTTCCGCGCGACCAAATACGGCGACGATGTCGACCGCCCGCTGATGAAGTCGGACGGGAGCTACACCTACTTCGCCTCAGACATTGCCTATCACAAAGCGAAGTTCGACCGCGGCTTCGCCGACATGATCGACGTGTGGGGTGCCGACCACGGCGGCTACATCAAGCGCATGCAGGCGGCGGTGAAGGCGGTCACCGAAGGCAAGGCGGCGCTGGACGTGAAGCTCGTGCAGCTTGTGCGGCTGCTACGCGCCGGCGAGCTTGTCCGGATGTCCAAGCGGTCCGGGGACTTCGTCACGCTTCGTGAAGTAGTGGATGAGGTCGGCAAGGATGCCGTCCGCTTCATGATGCTTTACCGCAAGAACGATGCGGTGCTCGATTTCGACCTCGCCAAGGTGATCGAGCAGTCGCGCGACAATCCCGTGTTCTATGTGCAATACGGTCACGCGCGGGCGCACTCGATCTTTCGCAACGCGCGCGAGGGCGTGCCGAGCCCGGACGGCGCGGCGCCCGCGGTCGTTCCCGACCTGCCCGTCGATGACGCAGTGCGCGCCAAATTTCTGTCAAATGCGCCGCTCGACCGACTCAGCGACCCGTCGGAACTCGCCTTGATGAAGAAGATTGCCGAGTACCCGCGGCTCATCGAAGCCGCGGGTGCTGCTCACGAGCCGCACCGCATTGCCTTCTATCTTTATGAACTGGCAAGCGAATTTCACGCCCACTGGACCCGCGGGGGCAAAGAATCGCCCCATTTACGGTTCATTATCCAAAGTGATCCAACACTGACCGTGGCTCGCCTTGCGTTGGTTCAGGGCGTCGCCACCGTCCTTGCTTCCGGGCTCGCACTGCTCGGAGTTGGGGCGCCTGAAGAGATGCGGTAATCTCGCTCGGTGCCATGAAATGCCGGCCAACCGGGGTGACGGGCCGGCTCTGAATTCACCGAGTTATTGTTAGGGGACCGGTGGCAGTATGAGTATGGCCGAAGACACGCGCAAACGACCCGATTTCTCCAGCGACTATTCGTCCAGCACGCCGCGCGAATCCGGCAGCGATCCGCTCGCCGAGCTCGCGCGCCTGATTGGACAGAGCGATCCGTTCACGGACATCGTCAAAGACAATCCGCGCAAGCCGTTCGAGGCGGTGCGGAAGGACGATCGTCCGGCGCCGGAGTGGCTCGCGCGCCCGGCTACCCCTGAGCACGACGACTACGACCCGCCGGCTCCGCATCAGGCCTACACGCAACCGGCCTATCCGCCCGCGCAGCCGGAGCCGCACGCTCAAGCGAGCCACGGCGCGACCGGTCATCACGCGGACGCGGGCGACTATCCCGAGGACGCTGGCGGCTACGATCACTATCCGCCCGACGACCGCTATCGCGTGTCGCTGCCGTCTGGACACGAGCCGGATGGGTATTACGCCGAGGACGGCCACATGCCCCCGCCCGGCGAGGAGGGCGTGAGCCATCGGCGCCGCGGTACGCTGCTCACCGTCGCGGCCGTGGTCGGACTTGCGGTGATCGGCACGGCCGGCGCGTTCGGCTATCGCGCATTCGTCTCGGGCGGGAGCGCTCCGACAAACCCGCCAGTCATCAAGGCCGATCCGACTCCGCCGAAAACCGTTCCGGCGCCCTCCACGACCGCAAGCGTCGACAGCAAACCGATCCAGGACCGTATCGGCGCAATGGCCGCGCCGGAGCGCGTCGTTCCGCGCGAGGAGCAGCCGGTGTCGCTCCCCACTGGACCCGCGCCCACCCCGCGCGCGACCGCTCCGCAGCCATCCGCGCAAGCGGCCGCGCCGCTTGTCTCTCCGCCGTCACCAATGTCCGCCTCCAATGAACCAAAAAAGGTCAAGACCGTCACGATCCGCCAGGACAACAGCGGCACGGATTCAGCCGGGATGGCGAGCGCTCCGGCGGCCGCGCCGCCCGCGCAGACGCGGACGCCTGCGACGAAGCAGTCGCCGATGACGATCGCGCCGCAATCGGATCCCTCGTCGCGTACCAAGACGGCAGCGCGCACCCCGCCTGCGCAGGCTGCCGGCGGTGCCTATGTGGTGCAGGTGTCGGCGCAGAAGACCGAGGATGAGGCCCGCGCGTCCTTCCAGGTGCTGCAGCAGAAATACCCGAGTGTGCTCAGCGGCCGCGACCCGATCATTCGCCGCGCCGAACTTGGCCAGAGCGGCACTTGGTATCGCGTCCACGTCGGCTCGTTCGCGACCTCAGAGCAGGCGACCGCGCTGTGCAACAATCTGAAGGACGCCGGCGGCCAGTGCATCGTGCAGAAGAATTGATCTTCGTCGGTTTCGCGCGCAAGGTTGAGGGCTTCTGAAGCAGCATCGAACGTTGGGGCAGACGCGCGACCGTTGGGGGGCAACATGCGCTGGATGTATGTCGCTGTTATCGCCGTCCTGGCCCTGGTGACGCTGATCTTTGCGCTGCAGAATTTCCAGAGTGTCACCTTCTCCTTCCTGCGACTGCAACTCAGTGTGCCGCTCGCTCTCCTCGTCATCATCGTCTACGTGCTCGGCATGGTGACCGGGGGCAGCGTCTGGGCGCTGGTGCGCTGGGC
>JBAVXH010000207.1:0-7694 GCA_049698215.1 Xanthobacteraceae bacterium
GCGGCTACGGCCAGGGGGCGGGACTCGCAATCCCAAGATTGTCCCCACGGGGGATTCGCACTCCCTCAGGCGTCTCCCGGCGCTCCATTCCCTCGCGGGAAGGAAAAAGGGACCGGCGGTGCCCACGCCGAATCAAACAACCGGGCGGCGGAGCGTTGGCTTCGTGTCATTCCGGGCGAGCAAGCAACGCGAGTGGCGCTCCCGTCCAACGCGGTACGTCATGGACCCAGCGACCCGCCACGGGAGCCCCAATGGAACTCTGCCCTACACCCCGCGTTAGCCCCCGGTTCCGCGAGCCCCCTCATGAACGAACACGTCAAGCGGCCGAGCCGGACCGAGCGCACCGGGTTCGGTCTGAAGCTCACCGACCCCGAGCCGCTGCCCGGCATTCCGGCGGTCTGGCGGCTCGCCGCCATCCTGTCGACCCTGCTGATGGGCTCTATCGCGTTCATCGCGGCGCTTTATCTGGGCCGCGCCGCGCTGCTGCCGGTGGTCGCAGCGCTCATCGTCGGTATTACGCTCAGTCCTGTCACCGAATATGGCGCGCGGCTCGGCATTCCGGTCCCCGTGTCCGCCGTCGGACTCATTACCGCGCTCATTGCCTCTGTCGGAGCGTTGGTCACGTTTTTCGCCACGCCAGTTAGTGAATGGATCGCGCGTGCGCCCGAAATCGGCGTGGCGGTTCAGCAGAAGCTGCGGGTGTTCGATTACCCGCTCTCGGTTCTGCACGACATCAAGACAGCGATCATGCCGACCGGAGCGGGCGGGCAGACCGTATCGGTCGAGGCGAATCCTGCCGAAATGGTCGGCACCGTCGTCCTCGCCGTCACGCCGGCGATCAGCCAGTTCGTGGTGTTCTTCGGCACGCTGGTCTTCTTTCTCATCACCAATGTCCAGCTGCGGCGGAAGCTGATCGTCTCGTTCGGCTCGCGCGAAATGCGGCTGCGCATCATGCGCATCTGGAGCGACATCGAGGACAATCTCGCCGAGTATCTCGGGCTGGTGACGATGATCAACGTCGCGCTCGGCCTCATCACGATGGCGATGCTTTATCTCATCGGGTTTCCCAATCCGGTGACCTTCGGGCTGCTCACCATCGGGCTGAACTACGTTCCGTACATCGGACCGGCGATCGTGGCGTTGATTCTGCTCGCGGTCGGGCTCGTCGCGATGCCGACGCTCTTTCAGGCGGCGCTCGCGCCGGCGCTGTTCGTCGCGATCGCGACCGTCGAAGGGCACTTCATCACGCCAAGTATCGTTGGCCGGCGGCTTACCCTCAGCCCCTTCCTGGTGTTCCTCGCGCTGGTGTTCTGGACCTGGCTCTGGGGACCGATCGGCGCCTTCCTCGCGGTGCCGCTGCTGATCGTCTCATTCGTGGTGCTCGGCCATCTCGTGCCGCGCGAAGAGATGAATTTGCCCGGTTAGGGCATGATCCCGAAAAGTGGGCACCGGTTTTCGGACAAGATCATGCCCAAACGAAAGGCAAAGCGACGAGTGTGATTCAACGAAGTTGGATCACACTCTGGCGAGCCAAGACGCCGCGGGTTAACGATGGAACTTTCGCTGTAACGCGGCGTTTTCGCTGCAAAGCAACAAAGGGATTCCGCATGGCCACCGCATCTCCCTCGGCCGCAAGGACGGGCGCCAATGGCACGACGCCGGCCGACATCGAGCACCAGCTCGAAACGATCCGCGACGACATTACGAAATTGACGCAACAGATGAGCGATCTCGTCGAACAGACAAAGGATGACGCAATGGCGCAAGTGAAGAGTCAGGTCCGCCGGGCGCAGGCCGCGGCCGGTTCGGCGATCGAGGACGCGCAGGCGACCGGCCGCGAGGCGGTCGATGCGTTCCGCGATGTGGCCGACACGTTCGGCGACGCGGTCGAGGATTCGCTGAAGCGCCGGCCCTACGCGACGCTCGCGGTCGCCGCCGGCATTGGCTTCCTGTTCGGCGCGGCCTGGAAGCGCTGATCCCCGCCGGGAAGGGGGCCTCCGATGTTCGAAAGCCTGCTTGCGCCCTGGCGGGCGAAATACCGCCTCGCGATCTCCGGCACTGTCTGCTACGCGATCGCGGGCGTTGCCGGCGCGATCGCGTTCGGATTTGCGCTTGCGGCGCTGTTCACCTGGCTGTCGCAGCAGTTCGGCTCGATCATCGCGAGCCTCATCATCGCGGGCGCATTTCTCGTCATCGCGATCATTCCGGTCGTGATCTATTCGGCGAAGCAGAAGCAGGAAGAAAAGCGCGTGGCCGAAGCCGCCGCCAAGGCGCGCGCGACGCAGTGGATCAGCCCGGCGACAGTGTCGCTTGGACTGCAGGCGGCGCGCATGCTGGGAAAGAACCGCGGCATCGCGGCGGCAGGTGTCGGTGCGCTGCTTGCCGGCTGGCTGATCAGCCAGATGCTGCCGTCCGAGGAGACGCGCGAGGACGAGACGGCGGCAGAGCCGGCGGAGTAATCAACAGACGGTGTTGTAGCGCTCGATGCAGGTGCGGATAACCTCCTCGCCCGGCCGCTTCCACCAGTTTTCGGCCGAGAAGATCTCGACCTCCTGATAGCCGGTGAAGCCCGCGGCCTCGACCATGCGGCGGATGCGCGGCAGATCGATCACGCCGTCGCCCATCATGCCGCGATCGAGCAGCATGTCCTTGGTCGGCACCAGCCAGTCGCAGATGTGATGCGCGAGTATTTTTCCCTTCGCACGCATGATCTGCTCTTCGAGGTTCGGGTTCCACCAGAGATGATACGCATCGATCACCACGCCCGAGCCTTCGCCGAGCTGCTCGCAGATATCGATCGCTTCCGACAGCAGCGAGATGCAGCCACGGTCCGCCGCATACATCGGGTGCAGCGGCTCCACCGCGAGTGCCACGCCGCAGGTGCGCGCATGCGGCAGGATCGCCGCCATGCCGTCGAGATAGCGTCCGCGCGCCGCCGCAATGTCGCGCGAGCCGGGCGCCATTCCTCCGCCGATCATCACGAGGCAGTCGGCGCCAATCGCCGCGCCCTCGTCGATCATGCGCTTGTTGTCGTCGATCAGCGCCTGCTGCCCGGCCGCATCCGCGCCTCCGAACAGCCCGCCGCGGCAATAGCCGGTGACCTTCATGCCGTTCGACTTGATGACGCGCGCCGCCTCCTTTTCCCCCACCGCCTGCACGTGCTCGCGCCACGGCGATACGCCGCGGATGCCATGCTTCACCAGCGCCTCGACGCCGGTCTTCAGGTCGTACTGGTGCCGGACGGTGGCAAGATTGATCGAAAGGCCTTCGGTCTTCATGCGTGTGCTCGGCGTGCTCCCTCTCGGGCTTGCGGGAGAGGGGTGGGGAGAGGGCTCTGACTCATCGCGCCGAAATCCGGCATGGGACCGACGCCGAGTCCAGGCGTGGCAAGCGAGCCGATGGCGATCGCGCCGCTTCGGATCGTGACCTGCACGCTCCCATCCGCGGCGCGATGATAGATGTCCGGATGAGCGCGCAGGAATGCGTCCTGCTCGGGAGCAGCCGCAACCATCCTGCCGACGTAATGATGCCCGTTGCGCTCGAGATGCGTTGCGCCGATCAGCGTCGCGAGCGCCAAATCCTGCTGCAGCGCGACACCCGCCTGAGTGGTCAAATCCTCGGCCGACATGAAATAGCGGCCGGGTTCCTCGGCGTTCCATTTCTCGATGCGCGCACGGTTGATCAGCGCGCGATAGAAGCCTTTGCAGGATTTCGACGAGACGCCGCGATAACCAAGCGCCCGTGCGCGCGGGAACGTGCCCACATCCGCATCCGACTCATCGATCTCGATCGGGACGTCGTCCGAGAGCGTCGCCACCGGCGCGGACAGCGCACGCTCGCGCGTGATCGGCTGCTCGATGAACAGGATCGAGGATTTGAGCCGCGCCAGTCGCGGCGTCTGGCCGATGCGGCGCCACAGCTCGGTGACGGCATCGATATCGCGGTACTGTTCGTTGCCGTCGAGAGTCACGTGATACGGCGCCTCAATCGTATCCACCACGGCCGCGATGCCGCAAAGCCGCTCGATATCGGTATCGACCTGTCCGCCAACCTTCAGCTTGAAATAGCAGTTGCCGTAGGTGGCGACGATCTCTTCGAGGCTCTCCGGCAAGCCATCGTGGAGGCGTCGTCCCTCCGTGTCGGCGCGTGTGAGCGCATCGACGAGGCCCACGGTGTGGCGCGCCTGGATCGAGCGTGCCGGCGCAAGGCTGCCGAGCAGCTTGTCGAAATCGAAACCAGCGAGATCGGTGGCCGTGCGAGCATTGAGCCCGAGCCGGTTGGTCCGGACGAGGTCGAATACGGACGTGTTTTCGATCCGTCCCAGCGCATCGATGATCGCACGCTCGATCAGTGCGAGGCCGTACGACGCCACAAGGCCATTCAGCCCAACCGCTGCGCAGGCATCGTGGTGCGGTCCGTCGACCGAAGCCGACAGCCCGAATGGTGTATCGAACCCAGCCTCGAGCAGGCTCGTCCGCGCCTTCGCAAGCGAACAGCGCAGCTGATCGAAGTTCTGCTCGTGGGTCAGCTCCGGCGACTTGTCGAACCACTTCGGCACCAGCATTTCGGCCGAGACACCATCGCCTTCACGTCCGTCCGCCAGCTTGATCCGGACGCGGACGAACATCTGCGGCGCTTGCGTCACCGTCACCGCGCCAAAGCGGAACGGCAGGCGCAGCTTCACCGGCCGCTCGAAAAAATCCGCCGCGATGAGCTTGAGTTGCGGTGCGTTCATGCCGCTTGAAATCGATCCCAAGGCGCCTCGGCCGATGAATGCGGCGCTTGGTCGCGCAGCAACCATGCGCAAACTTGACCGCATCCTTCGCCCTCCATAGAACGAAATATCGAGCGAGTTACAAGCGGGATCGGCAAACCCGCGTGTCAGGGAGGCAAGATGGCAGCGAGTTCCGCGCTGCGCGTGCTCAACGCAGCCTGGCTGCGGCCCTTCATCTTTCTCATTTTCCTGGTGGTGCTGTGGGACCTCGCGATCCGGGTGTTCCAGATTCCGCCCTATCAGGTGCCCGCACCGAAGGATGTGGTCATCACGCTCTGGCAGGAATGGCCGAAGCTGCTTGCCGAGGCCTGGCCGACGACGGTCGCGACGCTGTGGGGGTTTCTGCTCTCGGCCGCCTTCGGCATTCCGGTCGCGATGTTGATCGCGGGCTCGCGCACGGTCGAGTCCTACGTCTATCCGCTGCTGGTATTCTCGCAGTCGATTCCGAAGATCGCGATCGCGCCGCTGTTCGTGGTGTGGTTCGGCTTCGGCATGCTGCCGAAGGTGCTCTCGGCCTTCCTGCTCGGCTTCTTTCCGGTCGTCGTCTCGGCGGTGCAGGGCTTCAAGTCGGTCGAGCCCGACATGCTCGATCTCGCCCGCGCCATGGAAGCAAGCCGCCTGCAGATTTTCCGCATGGTGAGCCTGCCGCATGCGATGCCGGCGATCTTTGCAGGACTGAAAGTTTCGATCACGCTCGCTGTCGTCGGCGCCGTCGTCGGCGAATTCGTCGGCTCGAATTCGGGCATCGGTTTCGTATTGCAGCGCTCGATCGGCAATTTCGAGCTCCCGACGATGTTCGCCGCGCTGGTGGTGCTGGCGCTGATCGGCGTGCTGCTGTTCTGGATCCTGGATGTGCTGGAGCGCTTCGCCGTTCCATGGCACGCGAGCCAGCGCCAAGATCTCATCATCGCCGCCTGAACAACAATCCCAGAAGGAGGAACGTATGACCCGCTTGATATTCGCCGCGCTCGCAACGATGTGCCTCACGTGGCCGGCTGCTGCCGCCGACAAAGTGGTGCTGATGCTCAACTGGTATGTCTACGGCGAGCACGCGCCGTTCTACTACGGCAAGGAGAAGGGCATCTTCGCCGCCGAGGGCATCGATCTGGAAATCCAGGAAGGCCGCGGCTCGGGCGTGACCACACAGGCGGTCGCGGCGAAAACCGCGAACTTCGGCTATGTCGACGTGCCGACGATGATGCGCGCGGCCGTGAAGGGCGCGCCGGTGCAGGCCGTCGGCGTCGCGCTGCAGACGAGCCCGATGTCCGCGATGGGCTTCGTCGAGAAGAACATCAAGAAGCCCGACGACATCAAGGGCAAGACGGTCGCGGTGACGCCCGGCGATTCGATGTCGCAGATCTGGCCGCTGTTCCTGAAGAAGACCAACCTCAAGGAATCGGACTTCAAGGTCGTGTCCGGCGATGCCACAACGAAAGTCAACGCGGTCATCAACGGACAGGCGGACCTCTTGCTCGGCTACGTGATGGACCAGAGCATGAAGATCAAGGACGCGACCGGCAAGGACGTGTTCCCGATCAAGTTCGCCGACTACGGCATCGTGCTGATCTCGTCGGGTATCGTGGCGAACACCGACTACATCAAGCAGAACCCCGATCTGGTACGCCGCATGATGTCGGCCAGCATCAAGGCGGTGGAAGCGGCCGTGAAGGACCCGAAGGGCGCCGCGCAGGCGATCCTCAACGCCAACCCGAAGGGTGGCAAGATCGAGACGCTGACTCAAGGGTTCGAGCTGACCATCCCGTTCTACAAGGACCCGACGGGTGAATCGAAGTCATACTTCCGCGTCAGCGACAAGATCATGAAAGAGTCGGTGGACCTGATGGTCGAGTACGGCGGGCTCGAAGCCGTCGCCAAGGAGAAGGCGAATAGCTTCTACACCAACGACTATCTGCCGAAGGCGAGCGGAAGCTGAGTTTGGCTGCGCCGCATCTGAAAGCTGTGGTCTCGACGAAACGCCCGGTCATCGAGATCGCGGGCGTTTCCAAGACCTACCGGACGCAGGACGGCGATGTGCCGTCGCTGCGTCCGCTCGATTTCTCGGTCGGCGAGGGCGAGTTCCTGGTGGTGGTCGGCCCGTCGGGCTGCGGGAAATCCACCCTGCTCAAGCTGATCGCGGGTCTCTTGCCGCCGAGCGACGGCGAGATCCGCGTCGAGGGCAGGGTGGTGACGAAGCCGCACGCGGGCGTCGGGATCGTGTTCCAGAGCCCGCTGCTGCTGCCGTGGCGCTCCGTTTTCCGCAACGTGATGATGCCCGTCGAGGTGAAGGGCCTGCCGCGCGGCGAGTACGAAGCCCGCGCCCGCGCGCTGATCAAGATGGTCGGGCTGGTAGGTTTCGAGAACAAGTATCCTTGGCAGCTCTCCGGCGGCATGCAGCAGCGTGCCTCGATCTGCCGTGCGCTGGTGCACGATCCCCAGATCGTGCTGATGGACGAGCCGTTCGGCGCGCTCGACGCGATGACGCGCGAGCGCATGAATGTCGAGCTGCAGCGCATCCAGCGCGAGACCGGCAAGACGGTGTTGCTGATCACGCACTCGATCCCGGAAGCGGTGTTCCTCGCCGACCGCGTGCTGGTGATGACCGAGCGCCCCGGCGCGATTGCGGCGATCTATGATGTCACCCTACCCAAGCCGCGCTCGCTCGACGTGCTGGCCGACCCGGAGTTCGTGCGGTTGACGCAGACGATCCGCAGGCATTTCGATGTGCGGCAGGATTTGTAACTCGATCGTCATGCGCGGGCTTGATCCGCGTATCCATTAAAAAAATATCTTGCGAACTAAGGCCTGTTGAGATTCAGGATTCCATCCGAGGCGTGCTCGTGATTCAAGCTTTGGATGGAACGATTCGTACTGACGGACGCCCAATGGGCGAAGATGGAGCCGCATTGCCTGGGTAAGCCGA
>JBAVXH010000208.1:0-19489 GCA_049698215.1 Xanthobacteraceae bacterium
GCATCGTGCTGCTCACACCAGCCGAGCGGCACGAGCTCGCCGATCTGAAGGCGGCGGGGTTCACGGGCTACCTCGTGAAGCCGGTGCGCGTCGCCTCGCTGGCGGCCCGGTTCGCCGCGACCGAAACCGCGGACGCCGGAATGGCGGACGACTCAGTCGCCAAATCCGCCAACGTGCCAAGCGCCGGTCTTGCGGTGCTCGTCGCGGAGGACAACGACATCAACGCGCTGCTCGCCCGTGCGCTGCTGCACCGGCTCGGCCACAGTCCGGCCGTCGTTGCGAACGGCGCCGCGGCGGTCGATGCCTTCACGGCGGCGGTTGACGCGGGCAGCCCGTACGATCTGATCCTCATGGATGTGCACATGCCCGAGCTCGACGGGCTGGAGGCGACGCGCCGCATCCGCGCCGCGGAAGCCGCACAAGGCCTGCCGCGCACGCGCATCGTCGCGCTCACGGCGAATGCCTTCGGCGAGGACCGCGACGCGTGCCTTGCGGCCGGGATGGACGATTTTCTGGTGAAGCCGCTCGATCGTGACCGGCTCGCCGAGGTGCTCGAGGGCCGCCGCGCGCTTGCGGCGTAACTCGGCGCCGTCATTCCGGGGCCGAGCGGAGCGAGGAGCCCGGAATCCATAAACGCAAAACGATGTCGTTGGCGCTGTCAGTGCCCGCTCGAATTCTCCTGGTTATGGGTTCCGGGCTCCCACTTCGTGGCGCCCCCGGAACGACAGAGGCGCTACAATCTCCGCAGCGCCACTTCCTGCACCAGATGGCTTGCTTCCTTCTTCAGGATCAGGTGCGCCCGCTGACGCGTCGGCAGGATGTTTTCGCGCAGGTTGATGAGGTTGATCCGGTTCCAGATCGAGGTCGCGGTCTCGACCGCCTGGGTGTCGCTCAGCGCCGCATAGCGATGGAAGTAGGAGATCGGATCGCGGAACGCGGTTTCGCGCAGCGTGAGGAAACGGTCGACGTACCACTTCTTCAGCACCTCCTCCTCGGCATCGATATAGACCGAGAAGTCGAAGAAATCTGAGACGAAGGGAATCTCCTTGCCGTCCCGAGACGGGCGTCCGACATGCAGCACGTTAACGCCCTCGAAGATCAGGATGTCCGGCCGGTCCACTTCGATCCACTGGTTTGGGAGCACGTCGTAGACGACATGCGAGTAGACCGGAGCGCGTACCGGCCGCCGTCCCGCTTTCACGTCGGCGAGGAACCGCAACAGCGTCGGCAGGTCGTAGCTTTCCGGAAAGCCCTTCTTTTCCATCAGGCCTTCGCGCTCGAGCACGGCGTTCGGCAGAAGGAAGCCGTCGGTGGTGACGAGATCGACCTTCGGGGTGTTCGGCCAGCGCGCGAGCAGCGCCTGCAGCACGCGCGCGGTCGTCGACTTGCCGACCGCGACCGAGCCCGAGACGCCGATGATATAGGGCACCTTCGCCTCGGCGGTGCCGAGAAAGTGCTGCTGCACGATGAACAGCCGCTGCGTCGCTGCCACATAAAGCGACAAGAGGCGCGAGAGCGGCAGATAGATGTCCTCGACCTCCTTCATGTCGAGGCGGTCGGTCAGCGAGCGCACGCGCGTGACCTCGTCGGCCGTGAGAGTCATGGGCGTGTCTTCGCGCAGCGCCGCCCACTCGCTGCGCGTCAGCGTCAGGTAGGGCGAAAGACCGTCGTCGGTGCGCTTGTCCATGATGTGCGCTAACCGCCCTTGCGCGCCGCCTTCTCGTCGAGACCCGAGTAGGCCGTGCGCTCGGCCAGTACAGCCTCGACCTCGGCAAGTTTGATGCCGCGCGCCTCCAGCACCACGAACAGATGGTAGAACAGGTCCGCGGTCTCGGCGATCAAGTGTTCGCGATCCTCGGTCACGGCCGCGAGCGCGACCTCCACGGCCTCCTCGCCGAGCTTCTTGGCGCAATGCGCGACGCCGCGGTCGAGCAGTTTTCGCGTGTAGGAGATGTCGGGACTGGCGGCCGCGCGCTCATGCACGCGCGCCTCGAGATCGTTCAGTGTGAAAGCAGTCATGCGCGGCTTTTAGCATCGCGGGCACCGGACGGGGAGTCACGACAAACGGCGCGTCTATCCGTCCCCGAAGGCCGCACGCTCCGTTGTCATCCCGGGCGAGGCCATAGGCCGAGACCCGGGACCCATCTATCCCAGATCGCTGAGTGCCGTGATTCATGGGTCCCGGCTCGCGCAGCCTGCGGCTGCTTGGCCGGGATGACAGCCGAGGCGTGCCGTACGCAACCCCCACCCGGTCGGTCTTCGGCCGACCAGCCCCCTCGGGGGAGGGATAAATCACGGATCGAGCCGCATCGGCAGTCCGGCCCTGGCCATGTGGTTCTTGGCCTCTCGTACCGTGTATTCGCCGAAGTGGAAGATCGAGGCGGCAAGCACCGCGGTCGCGTGCCCGTCGCGGATGCCCGCGACCATGTGGTCGAGATTGCCGACGCCGCCCGAGGCAATGACTGGCACCGTGACGGCATCGGCAATCGCGCGCGTGAGCGGGATGTCGAACCCGGACTTGGTGCCGTCGCGGTCCATCGAGGTGAGCAGGATCTCGCCGGCGCCGAGCGACACCACCTCGCGCGCGTACACGACGGCGTCGATGCCGGTCGGATTGCGGCCGCCATGCGTAAAAATCTCCCAGTGGTCGCCGACGCGCTTGGCGTCGATCGCCACCACGATGCACTGGTCGCCGAACTTCTCCGCCGCCTCCTTCACGAAGGCGCGCCGGTTCACCGCGGCCGTGTTGATCGACACCTTGTCGGCGCCGCACTTCAACAGCTTGCGGATGTCCTCCACGGTGCGCACCCCGCCGCCGACGGTGAGCGGCATGAAGCAGGCCTCCGCGGTGCGCGTCACGACGTCGAAAATGGTGTCGCGATTCTCGTGGCTCGCCGTGATGTCGAGGAAGGTGAGCTCGTCCGCGCCGGCGGCGTCATAGGCGATTGCGGCCTCGACCGGATCGCCCGCATCGCGCAGGTTCACGAAGTTGACGCCCTTGACGACGCGGCCGTCCTTCACGTCGAGGCAGGGAATGACGCGGACCTTGAACGACATCAGGCTGCTCGCGCGGTCCGGATCAGCTTCAGCGCCTCGGCCGGATCGAGCCGCCCGTCGTAGAGCGCGCGGCCTGCGATGGCGCCTTCGAGCTTGCGGGCGTCCGGCCGCGTCATGCGCTGGATGTCCTTGATCGACGCGAGCCCGCCCGATGCAACGACGGGAATTGAGATCGCGTCGGCGAGCGCAATCGTCGCGTCCCAGTTGATGCCCTGCAGCATGCCGTCGCGCGCCACATCAGTGTAGACGATCGCCGCAACGCCCGCGTCCTCGAAACGCCGCGCGATGTCGAGCACGGTGAGCTCCGACTGCTCGGCCCAGCCCTCGACCGCGACCTTGCCGTCGCGCGCATCGAGGCCGACCGCGATGCGCTTGGGATATTTCTTCGCGGCGTCCTTCACCAGCGCGGGATCGCGGACCGCGGCGGTGCCGATGATGACGCGGTTGACGCCTTTCTCGAGCCAGGCGTCGATGGTCGTCATGTCGCGGATACCGCCGCCGAGCTGCACGCACAGACCGACGGTTTCGAGAATGCGCTCCACGGCGGACACGTTCATCGGCTTGCCGGCGAACGCGCCGTCGAGGTCGACCACATGCAGGTGACGGAAGCCCTGTGTCTCGAACGCATGGGCTTGCGCGGCGGGGTCGCGGTTGAACACGGTGGCGCGCGCCATGTCGCCCTGCTGCAGGCGCACCGCAAGGCCGTCCTTCAGGTCGATGGCGGGGAAGAGGATCATTATGCTTCCGTCATTCCGGCCGAGCGGAGCGAGGGCCGGAATCCATAACCCCAGCCCTCACGCTTCAAGAACCAATCGTGGTTATGGATTCCGGGCTCCGGCCTTCGGCCGGCCCCGGAATGACGAACGGTGTGCATCACGGCGTCCACTTCAAGAAATTCGCGATCAGCGCCAGACCCAGCTTCTGGCTCTTCTCGGGATGGAACTGCGTGCCCGCATAGTTGTCGCGCGCCACGATCGCGGTCACCGGCCCGCCGTAGTCGGCGTCGGCCACGAGCGAGGCCTCGTCGGTATTGAGGTGATAGGAGTGCACGAAATAGCCGTGCAGCCCGGAGGCCCCGAGCGGAATGCCGTCGAGCAGCGGGTGGCGGCGGCGTTCGTTCAGCGTATTCCAGCCCATGTGCGGGATCTTCAGCTCCGGATGGCTTGGGCTGATGCGGTCGACCTCGCCGGGAATCCAGCCCAGGCCCTCGACCACCTCGTATTCGCGCCCGCGCTCGGCCATCAACTGCATGCCGACGCAGATACCGAGGAACGGGCGGCCCTTTTTGCGCACCGTCTCATTCAGCGCATCCACCATACCGGGCACGGCGTTCAGCCCGCGGCGGCAATCCGCAAAAGCGCCGACGCCCGGCAGCACCACGCGATCGGCAGCGCGCACCTTGTCGGGATCGTCAGTGACCAGGATGGGCTGATCGCGGCCCGACTCGCGCGCCGCGCGCTCGAAAGCCTTCGCGGCCGAGTGCAGGTTGCCGGAACCGTAATCGACGATCGCGACCGTCATGGCCGCGCCTGCGGTTGCGGGAACAGGCCGACGATGTCGCCCGACGCGGGGGCGGACGGCGGTCCGAACGGCGAGGGCGGCGGAGTGGGCGCCACAGCCGCAGGCCGTGCCGTCTGCTCGTCCCACCGATCAAAGAAGCGGCGCTCGGCCACTTCGAGGCCGTCGCCGACCACGATGCCGACCTGCTCGAAGCCGCGCCGCGCGAGTTTCCAGCGCAGCAGCGACGAAGCTTCCATCCCGACGAGCCCCGCGAGGAACAGCCAAACCCAGAAGCCGGCGCTCTCCTGCAGCCCGAAACGGCGCAACAGGAACACGGCGCCGCCGAGCAGCAACAGATAGGCAATCAGCTCGATCCAGAGCCGATGCCGCAGCATCCAGAGCGGCGACAGCAGGAAAGCCCAGAAATGGAATCCGTCGCGCACGAAGCGGAAGCGCATGGCGTGGCCGAGCGCATCATCGTCGCGCCGCGGCGGCTCGTGGACGGTGTAGATGGGCATTGGTCAACTCTCACCTGTAGCCCGGATGGAGCGCAGCGAAATCCGGGGCAGCACTGTCACCCGCATTGCGCTTCGCTCCATGCGGGCTACGGATCGGGGATCAACCCCCCAGCGTTCCCTTGGTGGACGGAACCTCGCCGGCCGCGCGCGGATCGATCGCGACCGCGGTGCGCAGGGCGCGCGCCAGTCCCTTGAAGCACGACTCCGAGATATGGTGGTCGTTGGTGCCGTACAATGTCTCGACGTGCAGCGTTACACCTGCGTTCATCGCGAAGGCCTGAAACCACTCCTGCACCAGCTCGGTGTCGAATGCGCCCACCTTGTCGCGGGAAAACTCGGCCTTGAACACCAGGAACGGCCGCCCCGAAATGTCGATCGCGACGCGGGTCAGCGCCTCGTCCATCGGCATGTGCACGCTCGCGTAGCGCGTGATGCCCTTCATGTCGCCAAGCGCCTGCTTCACGGCCTGGCCGAGCGCAATGCCGACGTCCTCGGTGGTGTGGTGGTGGTCGATGTGCAGGTCGCCCTTCGCCTTCACGGTGATGTCGATGCGCGAGTGGCGCGCGAGCAGGTCGAGCATGTGATCGAAAAAGCCGATGCCGGTCGCGATCTCGGACGCGCCGGTGCCGTCGAGGTTCACCGCAACCTCGACGTCGGTTTCCTTGGTTTTTCGCTTCACCGCGCCCTTGCGCATGGACAGTCCTGCCTCATCAAGTCGCGGGGCTTGTATCAGGGGTTTTCCGGCTGCGCCACCACGGGACGTCTGAGGCCCGGCCGCGCTTTTCTGGCGCATGATCTGGTCCGAAAACCGGGTAGCCACTTTTCGGGATCATGCGCTAGTGTCGGTTAACGACTTTGCGGGGAGCGACCATGTCCCAATTGGCGAACGAGCGGGTAGCCTGGTTCAACGGCGAGTTCATGCCGGAGCGCGAGGTGCGCATTCCGTTCCGTGACTCGAGTTGGGTTTACGGCGACGGCTGCTTCGACATGACCCGCACCTTCGGCCACAAGCTTTTCAAGGTGAAGGAGCACGTCGACCGGCTCTATCGCTCGCTCAAGTACCTGCGCATCGATCCGGGGTTCGGGCCCGACAAGATGTGCGCGCTGACCGAGGAGGTGTTCGAGCGCAACCGCCACCTGCTCGGGCCGGACGACGATTACTGGGTCGGCCAGCGCATCAGCCGCGGTGTGAAGGAAGCGCCGGGCGATAACATCGACTACCACGGGCCGAACGTGGTGCTCGAATGCAATCCGCTGCCGTTTGCCAGGCGCGCCAAGCTGTTCAAGGACGGCATCAAGGTGATGGTGCCGTCGCACCGCCGCGTGCCGCCGGATTCGCTCACCCCGCGCGCCAAGACGCACAATTACCTCAACCTGATCGTCGCCGATCAGGAGGTGCAGAGCATCGACCCCGAGGCCTGGGCGGTGCTGCTCGACGTGAACGGCAATCTTTGCGAGGGGCTCGGCTCGAACATCTTCGTCGTGCGCGAGGGCGAGATTCTGACGCCGCGGGAAAAATTCGTGCTGCCCGGCGTCAGCCGTCAGACCGCGATCGATCTCGCGCGCGAGGAAGGGTTGGGCCTGCGCGAGGCCGACATCGATCTCTACGACGCCTACAACGCGGACGAGATCTTCCTCACCTCGACCTCGCTGTGCATCTGCCCGGTCACCAAGGTGAACGGTGTCGCGATCGGGCCTGAGGGGCAGGTCTGGGGACCGGTGACGCGGCGTATCGCGGATGCCTACCAGCGCTTTGTCAACCACGACTTCGTCGGGCAGTACATGAAGCGGTACGTGGAGGGTGCGGAGACACGGGCGTTCTAGCACCGGTTCGTGCGCAAACTCCGGCTGTCATCCCGGAAGCCGCCGAAGGCGGCTATCCGGGACCCAGTAAACACCGGCGGTGCGATACTGCTCAGGCGGCGTTTACTGGGTCCCGGCTCTCGCTGCGCTCGGCCGGGATGACGAGCTGAGCTGTTTGCATCCTTCCCGCCGTCTCCCTACATCTCGCTTCCATGACCCCCTCCCCCGACCTCTGGCACGGCACCACCATCCTCACCGTCCGCAAGAGCGGCGTCGTGGCGATCGGCGGCGACGGCCAGGTCTCGATCGGCCAGACCATCGTCAAGGCCAACGCCAAGAAGGTGCGCCGGCTCGCCAAGGGCGACGTGATCGGCGGCTTCGCGGGCGCGACGGCCGATGCCTTCACGCTGTTCGAGCGGCTGGAAGGAAAGCTTGAGCAGTATCCCGGCCAGCTGATGCGCGCCGCGGTCGAGCTCGCCAAGGACTGGCGCACCGACCGCTACCTACGCCGGCTCGAAGCCATGATGATCGTCGCCGACAAGGACGTGTCGCTGGTGCTGACCGGCACCGGTGACGTGCTCGAGCCCGAAGCCGGCGTGATGGGCATCGGCTCGGGCGGCAACTACGCGCTCGCCGCCGCGCGTGCGCTCGCCGGCACAGAGATGGACGCGGAAGCAATCGTGCGCCGCTCGCTCGACATCGCGGCAGACATCTGCGTGTACACCAACCGCAACATTGTGGTCGAAACGCTCAATGCGGCATGACTCGGGCCAGATCAATTTCCTGCCCGTGGAGCCGAAGCACTTTCCCCTGCTCCGCAAGTGGCTTGGCGAGCCGCACATGCAGGAATGGTGGGGCGAGCCGGAAGACGAGCTCGGCTTCATCCGCGACATGGTTGAAGGCCGCGACACCACGCGCCCGTTCCTGATCGCGCTCGCCGAAACGCCGGTCGGCTATGTGCAGTATTGGTTCATCGGCCACCACCAGAACGCCGAATGGATCGCGGACCATCCGTGGCTGGCCGCGCTGCCGCCCGACACGGTGGGCGTCGATCTGTCGATCGGCAATGCAGAGCTGCTCTCGCAGGGCATCGGCTCCGCCGCGCTTACGGCCTTTGTCGCGTGGCTGCGCCGGCAGGGCTACACCAACATCATCATCGATCCCGATCCGGCCAACGCACGTGCCGTGCGGGCCTATGCGAAGGCAGGTTTCCGGCCGATCCCGCATCTGCAGGGCCACACCGGCGACGTATTGATCATGCAGCACGAGCTGAACGCATACGAGACGACATGACCGATTTCTCCCCGCGCGAGATTGTTTCCGAACTCGACCGCTTCATCATCGGGCAGGGCGACGCCAAGCGCGCGGTCGCGATCGCGCTGCGCAACCGCTGGCGGCGCATGCAACTCGACGAGAAGCTCCGCGAGGAAGTGCTGCCGAAGAACATCCTGATGATCGGACCGACCGGCGTCGGCAAGACCGAGATTTCGCGCCGCCTGGCGCGGCTTGCCGGCGCGCCGTTCCTCAAGGTGGAAGCGACCAAGTTCACCGAGGTCGGCTACGTCGGCCGCGACGTCGAGCAGATCGTGCGTGACCTGGTCGAGATCGCAATCAACCAGACGCGCGAGCGCCGCCGCAAGGATGTCGAGGCGAAGGCACATCTCGCGGCCGAGGACCGCGTGGTCGATGCCCTGACTGGCCCCGCGGCGAGTCCCGCCACGAAAGACTCGTTCCGGCGCAAGCTGCGCAACGGCGAGATGAACGACAAGGAAATCGAGATCGAGGTGCAGCAATCGGGCGGCGGGCTGCCGATGTTCGAGATTCCCGGCATGCCGGGCGCGCAGATGGGCGCGATCTCGATCGGCGACATTTTCGGCAAGCTCGGCGGCTCCCGCACCAAGACGCGCCGCCTCACCGTGAAGGAAGCCTACGAGCCGCTGGTCTCGGAGGAGTCCGACAAGCTGCTCGACCAGGACCAGCTCGTGCAGGACGCGCTGAAAGCGGTCGAGCAGAACGGCATCGTGTTTCTCGATGAGCTCGACAAGATCGCGGGCCGCGAGGGCCGTACCGGCGCCGACGTGTCGCGCGAAGGCGTGCAGCGCGATCTTCTTCCCCTGATCGAGGGCACGACGGTTTCCACCAAGCACGGTTCGGTGAAGACCGACCACATCCTGTTCATTGCATCGGGCGCGTTTCACGTCTCCAAGCCGTCGGACCTGCTGCCCGAGCTGCAGGGCCGGCTGCCGATCCGCGTCGAGCTGAACGCGCTGACGCGCGATGACCTCCGGCGCATTCTGACCGAGCCCGAGGCCTCGCTGATCAAGCAGACCGTCGCGCTGCTGGGAACGGAAGGCGTGACGCTCGAATTCACGCCCGACGCGATCGACGCCATCGCCGACATTGCGGTCGAGGTGAATTCGAATGTCGAGAACATCGGCGCGCGGCGGCTGCAGACCGTGATCGAGCGCGTGCTCGACGAGATTTCATTTGCGGCGCCGGACCGCTCGGGCGAGACGGTGCGGATCGATGCCGCCTACGTGCGCGAGCATATCGGCGATTTGGCGAAGAATGCGGACCTGAGCCGGTTTATTTTGTAACCAGGTTACTCGGAAAAAATCCACCGCAACATTCCGAGCATTCCCGAGAGGGCTTTTTCGTCCAGCTTGCCCATTCGCTCACGAAGCCGCGACTTGTCGACGGTGCGAATCTGATCGAGCAGAATCAGGCCGGTGGCTTCCTTGAATTTGACCGAGGGCCTGAATGACGCCGATCGGCTCCGGCTCGTGAGTGGAACGACGATGACCGCTCGCAATCCATCGATCATCACTTGCGGCGAAACGATCACGCACGGACGAGTCTTTTGAATTTCGCTCCCGACCGTTGGGTCGAGGGCCGTCCACCAAACCTCGCCTCGTCTCATCACCACACCAGTTTATCGTCGTCCTTGTTGGCAAATTCGGGCCACTCGAGGCCATCCTCACCCGCCTCGGCGATGGCCTTGCATTCCTCCGCCCAGCTCGCGCGGGGGTCGCGCGTCAAGGGGGCGATAATGAGCTTGCCTTTTTTGACCTTGACCTCGACCGGATCGTTCACTTTCGCGCCGAGCTCCTCGAGCAGCGCCTTGGGAATGATCACGCCGTGGGAGTTTCCCATTCTGCGGATGGCGGATTTCATCGTGGCGTTCCAACAAAGTAATAACTGAGTTGATACCTCGTTATAACGCCAGCCACCACTCGTCAATGACAGGGCTCGCATGGAGGCGGTCCCAGATTTATGCGGCCCATTTGAGAACATTTGCAGAACAAACGGAACTGGGATAGGGTCTCTCCGTTAGGCTTTCGTTAAGCTTTGGGAGCCCGCCGTGATCGACCTTCAGCAAGTCCAGGTGGAATTGAAGGGCGCCCGCCGCGCGCGCCTTGCGGTGGAGACGGCGGAGCATGAGATCGAGGCGCTCATCCTCGATATGCAGGGTCACGCGTGGAATCGCGTCGCGCTGGTCGATGCGCTCGCCGACGAGACCTACGACCCGCACCTCTTCAAGCGCGCACACTGACCGCGACTGACTTGTGTCTACGCCGGCGCTAGGCTCGCCGGATGACATCGCTTGGCAATGAGAGCTGGCCCGCGCTTTGCTACGCGGACTGGGCCGACACCTGCAACACGCTGCATCTGTGGACCCAGGTCGTCGGCAAGGTGAAGCTCGCGCTGGCGCCGCTCTCGAACCACTGGTGGGGCATCGTCCTCACTGTAACCGCGCGCGGGCTCACGACCAGCGCGATGGCCTATCGCGGCCGTGCGCTGCAGATCGATTTCGACTTCTGTGCGCACGAGCTCGTCCTGCACACCAGCGACGGACGCGAGGAGCGCATCGCGCTTGCGCCGATGCCGACCGCGGAGTTCTACGCGGCGGTGATGCGCGCGCTTCACGCGCTCGACATCGACGTGCCTATCTGGACCACGCCGGTGGAGATTGAAGGCGCGATTCCGTTCGATCAGGACCACGTGCATGCCAGCTACGACGCGGCCGCCGCCAATGCGTTCTGGCGCCAGCTCGTGCAGGCCGACCGCGTGTTCAATATTTTCCGCGCGCGCTTCCTCGGCAAGACGAGCCCCTCGCATGTCTTTTGGGGCTCGTTCGATCTCGCGGTGACGCGTTTCTCGGGCCGCGTGGCGCCGCCATTAAAGAGCAACAATACGCCGAACGTCGCCGCCTGGGTGATGAACGAAGCCTACTCGCACGAATGCGCGAGCGTCGGCTTCTGGCCCGGCAACGGCGGCTACGGCAAGACGGCGTTCTATGCCTATGCGTATCCCGAGCCCGAGGGGTTTGCGGCTGCGAAGGTCGCGCCGCACGGCGCGGCGTACAACGCCGATGTGGGGCAGTTTCTGCTCGATTACGACGCGGTGCGCACCGCCGCCTCGCCCGACGATGCGCTGCTGGAGTTCATGCAGAGCACCTACGAGGCGGCGGCGAACTTGGGCCAGTGGGAGCGCAAGGCACTGGAACGGGAGCCTTGACAGGAGAAAATAATGCGCCAATATTTGCGCATCGCCTCGGGCTGAAGAATGGAAAAACCCGAGATAAACCGGCAGAAGGTGGTCGCGAGGCTCGCGCGCGAAGGTTGGATCGAGCGGCACGGCGGTGAGTACGACGTGTTCAAACATCCGGCGAAGCCGGGCCGCATTGTGGTGCCGCGGCATCGGATACTCTCGCCGGGCGTCGCCCGCGTGATCGCAAAGCAAGCCGGGTGGCTGTGAGGTTTCGATGAGATATGTCGCCATCGTCGATGGGGCTCCGGGCGCCTATGGTGTCGTCGTGCCTGATCTTCCCGGCTGCACGTCCGGCGGGCCGACGATCGACGAAGCGTTGCGTAATGCCGTCGAAGCGGTGACGCTCTGGGTGGAAGACGCGCGCGCCGAGGGGGAGAAGATTCCGAAGGCGCGACCAGCCGAAAAACTGCGCCGCGATCCGGACGTTGCCGCAACGCTCGCTGAAGGGGGCGTGCTCGCCTATGTGCCGCTTGTGCTCGATGCGGCACGCCCCGTGAAGGCGAACTTGTCGCTCGATGCGGGGCTGCTGAGCGCAATTGATGAAGCGGCGGAGCGCCGGGGTCTGACCCGCTCGGCGTTTCTCGCGAGTGCTGCACGCGAGAAGATCGAAAGTGAAGGCTGACCTAGCGAGCGCGCTTCCCCTCGATCTTGTCCCACACCAGCTTCGCAATATCCGGCCCGCCGACGTTGCGCACCGCGCGGATGCCGGTCGGCGAGGTCACGTTGATCTCGGTGAGGTAATCGCCGATCACGTCGATGCCGACGAGCAGCAGCCCGCGCTCGCGCAAATGCGGGCCGAGCCGCTCGCAGATTTCCCGCTCGCGTGGCGTGAGGTCCGTCTTCTTCGGCGAGCCGCCGCGCACCATGTTGGAGCGCAGATCGTCCGCGGCCGGCACGCGGTTCACGGCGCCGGCGTATTCGCCGTCGACCAGGATGATGCGTTTGTCGCCGTCCTTCACGGCGGGCAGCCAGGCCTGCACCACCCATTGCTCGCGGAAGGTCACGGCGAACATGTCGTAGAGCGAGCCGAAGTTGAGGTCGTCGCGCGTCACGCGGAACACCGCGCCGCCGCCGTGCCCGTAGAGCGGCTTCATCACGATATCGCCGTGCTCGGCGCGGAACGCCCTGATCTCGGCAAGGTCGCGCGTGATCAGCGTCGGCGGCATCAGGTCCGGGAACTCGGTGACGAACACCTTCTCGGGCGCGTTGCGCACATGCGCCGGATCGTTGACCACCAGCGTCTGCGGATGGATGCGCTCGAGCAGATGCGTCGTTGTGATGTAGGCGAGGTCGAACGGCGGGTCCTGCCGCAGCAGGATCACGTCGAGGCTCGAGAGCTCGATGCGCCGCGACTCACCCAGCGTAAAGTGATTGCCGACCTCATCACGTACCGTCACCGGCTGCACGCTCGCGAACACGCGTCCGCCGACCTGCGCCAGCCGGTCCGGCGTGTAGTAGGTCAGGCTGTGCCCGCGCGCCTGCGCCTCCAGCAGCAGCGCAAAGGTCGAATCGCCGCGAATGTTGATCCGCTCGATCGGGTCCATCTGCACCGCAACGTTCAGCATCGGTTCCACCTGTGATTTTTGGCGAAGCCACGACAACCGCAAACGGAAGGTTAACGGATTATCGCCAATTTGAGGCACTAGTGGAGCGGATTTGACATTCGCTACCCACCCAGCCGCGGGCTCGCAAAGCGAATGTCAAATCCAAGCTCCACTAGGAAGTCATACTTGCTAGTGGTCCTTTGATTCTAACATTCGCAAGAGAGCCCGCCGCACAGGGATGCGAATGTTAGAAGCGGACTACTAGCCGTCGGGGGTGCCAATTCCATGAAATTGCCCAGCCTTTCGATCGCGGCCAAGCTCTATACGATCTTCGCCCTGCTCGCGACCGCGACCGTGGCGCTGTCCGTCCTGGCGGCGATCAACTCGCGCCACAACACGGCACTCACCGACGAGTTCGAGCGGGCGTTCATGGGCGCGATGAACGTCGAGCGCGTCAACGGCCTGATCTACGCGGTGGTGATGGAGTCGCGCGGCGTCTACATGTCGCCCGACATTCCGGCTGCCAAGCGCTACGGCGCGCTCCTGCTGCAATCCAACGAGCGCATCGCCAGCGTGGTGGCCGACTGGCGCAAGCGTGTGGGCAGCGCCGACGCCGCCCAGTTCGCCGAGTTCGACAAGCGCATCCAGCAATTCATGGAGTTTCGCAAGGAGCTGGTCCGGCTCGGCACCGAAGTGAGTCCCGCCAAGGGCCGCGAGTGGGGTGACAACGAAGCGAACCGCAGCGTGCGGACCGCCTTGAACAAGGACCTCGACGCGCTGGCCCGGATCTACGACGGGCGCTCAAAGCAGGTCTATGCGGAGCTCGATGCCGGCGTGGAGCGCACCGCATGGCTTCTCGCCGCGATGGCGGTCGTGGGCGTTCTACTCGCCGTCGCGGGCATCGCCGTCATCGGGCGCGCGGTGGTGCGGCCGCTGCGCAACATCGCGCGCGTCACCGAAGAGGTCGCGGGCGGCGCGACCGGCGTCAGGATCCCGCACGCCAACCGGCAGGACGAAGTGGGCGCGCTGGCGCGCTCGATCGTCGTGTTCCAGCAGGCGATCGAGCGCAATGCCGAGCTCAACCGCACCATCACCGAAGACGCGAAGGAGCGCGAGGAGCGCAACGCGCACATCCGCACCGCGGTCGAATCCTTCCGCCTCTCTGTCGAGCAGGCGCTCGGCGCGGTCGCGCGCAACGCCGAGACGATGCGGACCACGGCGCAGACGCTGACCGACGTAGCCTCCCATGCGAAGGATCAGACCGGATCGGCCGCCGCGGCGTCGGACGACACGGCGACCAACGTCAATACGGTCGCCTCCGCTTCCGAGGAACTGACGGCCTCGATCCACGAGATCGCGCGGCATGTCACGCAGGCCACTAACGTCGTACGGGATGCGGGCGCGACCACCGAGAGCTCCGCCGCCGAGATCGAGGGGCTCGCGGCGGCCGGGCAACGCATCGGCGCGGTGATCGACCTCATCCAGGCGATCGCCGCGCAGACCAATCTGCTCGCGCTCAACGCCACGATCGAGGCGGCGCGCGCGGGCGATGCCGGCAAGGGCTTTGCCGTCGTGGCGCAGGAGGTCAAGTCGCTCGCCAACCAGACCGCCAAGGCAACCGAGGAGATCGCCCAGCATGTCGCGGGCATCCAGACCTCGACCAAAAGCGCGGTGGAAGCGGTGCGCAATGTCGCGGCCTCGATGACCGAGATCGAGAAGGTCACGACCGCGATTGCCAGCGCCGTGGAAGAGCAGGGCGCCGCTACCCAGGAGATTTCGCGCAACGCCACGCTCGCGGCGGAGGGCACCAAGGTTCTCGCCGACAACATCTCCACGGTGAACGGCGCGATCGGCGAGACCACACGCTCCGCCGGCGCGGTGCTCGAGGCCTCGCTCTCGCTCTCGGAAGAGGCGAGCCGGCTGACCGCCGAAGTGCAGAGCTTCTTCACGCAGCTGCAGACCGGGCCATTTGATCGCCGCGAGACGGAGAATCCGAATTTCAGCGGGCCGGATCGGCGCGCGAATCGCAAACCGAAAGCGGCGTAACTCTCGATCCGCTCATGCTCGTGGGCGGCTTGATGAAAAAAATTCGCGACTACTTATCCGATGCGGATGTCAGAGGTGCTGCCTCGATAAATGCATATTCATGTTGCGCCTCACGAACGATCAAAGCACGCTTTCCGTCCCTCTCGCCCACCACGAAATTAAAGCCGCTGATCGTGGGGTCGATAGAGATGAATGACGTCGTTCCGTCGTCATTCCGTCGCGAAGCGACCGCGCTGCGCCACTTGCCAAAATCGAAGGTTGTCGCACCATCCTGCACACGGACGCGCAGCGTGCCGAGCGTGGGTGAGACGTAGTTGGCCGCGAGCTTGCCGGCCTCCGCATCGTCTGGCGGGACGACCAGTCGCTCACGGTTCTTGGCGATGTTGGCGGTCCGCTGTGCGCGCGTGACCCTGGCCTGCTCGACTGCTTCGGGTTTGCCGTCGAACAGCACCTCGAGGAGCCGCCGCCGCAACAGACCGGTCAGGAAGCCGCCGGTGTCCGCGTTCGCGAGAACCACTGCCCCGATGCCGTGATCGGGCAGGAATATCATGTCGCTCTTGTAGCCAAACAAGCTGCCACCGTGACTCACAACCGGAATGCCGTAGCGTGTGTCGATCACGAGCCCCATCCCGTAGGCCGTATCCTCGCCCATGCGAATCTGCGGCCTGCGCCGCTCCACAAGGCTTTCGGTCGAGACCAGGCGCGTCCCGTCGGGCAACGTGCCGAGCGCCAGCTCCATCAGCAAGTATTTCGACAGGTCGCGAGCGCTCGTCCACATACCGCCGGCCGGACGCAACGGAACGACCGAGTAGTTGTTGTCCATGCGTGCCGGAAACGTCTTGCCGTCGACGTCGTCGCCGTGGGGGCTCGCGAAGTTGCCGTTCATGGCGGTCGGAAAATCGAAAGTCGTTCGCGTCATTCCGAGAGGTCCGAACACCTTGGACCGCATGGCCTCGTCGTAGGCCGCGCCGAGCTCCTCATTCGGACGCACAAGATGTGCGCCGACATAACCGGCGGCTCCGGCCATGACGTTGCTGTATTGGTAGACCTCTCCGAAGCGGCTGGTCGGCTGCATGGCGGCAAGCGATGCGAGCGACGACGCTGGTGTCGCCATTGCATAATTGAACAGCCACGCGAAGTCCTGACGGGGAAGGCCCGTGCATGCGCACAGCAGGTGCTTCACCAGCACCTGCCGTGTGGTTGCGGCGTCTCCCAGTTTGAAGCCCGGATAGATATCCGTCACGGGCTGGTCCCAGCGTAACTTGTTCTCGTCGACCAATTCGGCAAGGAGCAAGGTCGTCATCGCCTTGGTATTGGAGGCGGCCAGGAAAAGCGTGTCAGCGTCCACCGGATCCGGTTTGCCCAGGGTCTTCACACCCAGGCCGCCCTGGAAGACAACCTTGCCACCGTCGATCAGGCTGAGGCCAACGCCAGGAATGCCGAGCTGTTGCATGACGTCCTGGACGAAATCCTTAAGCAGGGTGATCTGCTCGGCGTCCAATGGCAGGGCCTTCTTCCCGCTGAACATCTCGCGCTGGTATCCCTTCGGGCGCAAGCTGCCGATCGTCAGCGAAAAGGCCGCATTGCGTCTCTCAAAAGTCGCGCGGGACGCATCGACGATGACGACTGTCCAATCCTCGCCCGCCCGCCAGGCCAATGCGTAGACCACGGCCTTCTCGTTGGGCGAAGTCTCATAACTGTAGAAGTGCCGCTCTTCCCAGCCATTCTGGGGCGCCTGCGGCGTCGCGAGTCTGAACGGTCGCGTTGCATCGGGACGGTAGCTTGCCCAGCCGGCAGCGACAGCCGCGGCGGCATTCGCGGCTCGGACGTCGACCAGTGCCAGATGCGAATCCGCCTCGGGCGGCTCAAGGACCTTTTTGCTCGCGGTTGATGTGACGCGCCAGCCCGACGGCGCCGTAAAGGTGGCGCCGCTTGCCGTTGTGACCGCAGTGTCGGCCGAGATGAGTTCGATGCTGGAGTCTGCCGGCTGGCCAACGGCCGCGCCCGCAAAACCGAAAGAAAGAGCGACTGCCAGGATACCGATGCGGCGCATGCAATTTCTCCATCAACGGTCAGCTCGCGCGTGCGCAGAAAAGCGGTACCGTAATTAGCCTTTTATCGGCGGGATTTGCCGCCCGTGCTCCCATTTCACCTTTTCTGGATCGGTCATGGACCAGCTGGCCGGGAGTGATGCGTTCAGCGCGAGCAGGCTGAACTGATCTGCATGCAACGGGTGGTGTCGCGCGGCGTGCCATGACGCATCGGGCAGTATTCGGAGCATGGTGGTTTTTTCGATGCCTGCGTTCCTTTTGGCTTCTGCTGCTGCTGCGCCAACGCCGAAGCCGTAAAAGCAATTGCCAGTGCCAGTCCCAGTCCCAGTCCCAGTCCCAGAGTCTTCATATCGTCCCCGTGCCGGTGGTGCAATTTCAGCGAAGTTCAATGGTACAGGTGCGTGGGCGGCATTGTGCACGTCGGCATCCTTGCCAGCCAAGATTTGCCACACGATGGTCATGGCGCGGAGGAACTGGGCATCATGCGCATCGCGGGCCCGTACCGCCATGTCGCCACATCGACAGGCGCGCGCCAGGTATTCGGTGCGGCGCCCCTGCGCCTTCGCTCTGTCGCGCCAGACCGACAGCGGCAACGGCTGATGGGGCGTCCTAATAGTAGCGCTCATAACACTGTCGCGGGCAGTAGCGCTTTGAGGCTTGATTGCACGGCTGGTCCCCCTGAACGAGTGCCTTGCAGGCACGATTTCGGTCCTGCCACACGATCTGGCTCTTGGTCCCTACGACAGCACGCGTTGCGCCCAACCCCAGGGCGCCAAGAAGCGTGAGCGCGGCGAGGCAAGCGAGGCCAACCCCCGGGCGGAGAAGCGTGCGAACGCCCATGAGAACGCTCCCGATCGGCGACAGACCGGGACTGCTAGGCCGCCTGGGAACGGAAGTCCTGACAGAAGGCTGACGAAACGCCGATTTTTCGGCTAAATTCCTGTGCGGTAACGGTTCACCCGGGGTGCGCCATAAATCAATGGCTCGCGTCGAACGCCGCCGTGATGTGGCGCGGGATGCTCTTCGGCGCGACCAGTATCACGTCGAAGCGCATGTCGCAGTTGATGTCGTCCGGATGAGCGGCAAGCCAGGCTTCCGCCGCCGCGATGATGCGGGCGCTGCAGCCCGAAAAAAAGCCGCGCGGCCCGAACCCTTCTTGGGTATTCGAGCCTCTCTCCATTTGAGTCCGTCTCATCATGGAGGGAGCAGATGCTATATTTCAAACACAACGTGCCAACCTGGGAGCGGACGATGACGCCAGGCCATCGCCCTGCCGGCGCCCGCGCATCAGGAGGCTAAGATGTCAAGGGCGATGGCAATCCTCGGCTCCGCTCTGTTCTTCGTCGTCGCACCGATGATGGTGGCCGGGTTGGTCCCATGGTTGGTGACGCATTGGGAATTTCAAGCGCCGTTTGGGGGTGTTGAATTGATGCGCGTCGCAGGGATAGCGTTGATCATCGCCGGGCTCCCCGGACTCCTGGATTCGTTCGCGCGCTTTGCGGTCCAGGGGCTTGGCACCCCCGCGCCGATCGCGCCAACAGAGAATCTGGTGCTGACCGGCCTCTATCGCCATGTGCGAAACCCGATGTACGTGGCGGTGGTCGCCATTGTTCTTGGTCAGGCGGCGTTATTCGGTGACGGGCTTCTGCTCTGGTACGGCGCGTTGCTCTGGTTGGCCTTCCACATTTTCGTGGTCGCCTATGAAGAGCCGACCCTGCGGCAAACCTATGGAGCGGAATACGAAAACTATCGAGGCAATGTGCCACGCTGGATTCCGCGCCTGACGCCTTGGCGAACCGGCTGACCGGTCGCGGGGGCGAGCGGGAGAGACATCAGTTGCTGGCGTCGAACGCCGCCTCGATGTGGCGCGGAATGCTCTTGGGTGCGACCAGCACCACGTCGAAGCGCATATCGCTGTTCACGTCGTCCGGATGCGTGGCAAGCCAGGCTTCCGCGGCCGCAATGATGCGGCGCTGTTGCCGGGAGATCACGGCCTCGGCCGCGTCGTCGAGCCGCTCGCGCGCCTTCACCTCGACGAAGATGAGCGTCTTGCGCCGCCGCGCCACGATGTCGATTTCGCCGACCGGGCTCTTCCAGCGCCGCGCCACGATGCGGTAGCCCTTGGCGATCAGGAATGCGGCCGCGCGGCTTTCGGCCGAGAGGCCGAGCGCGAAGGCGACCTGACGCTCCGGCCGCGGAGCGGAGGGCAAGAGGGTGGGCGGCTTGCGTCCAGTCGGGCGAGTCATGTTTCCTTGGCCTTCGCCAGCTCGAGTGCGCGGCTGTAGACGGCGCGCCGCGGCGCTCCGGTTGCCGATGCGACTTCGGCCACCGCCTCCTTTACCGAGGTGCGCGCGAGCGCGCTCGTCAGCAGCGCATCGATGTCGGCGGCGCTGGCCGGCTCGGACGCCGGCGGCGCAAT
>JBAVXH010000209.1:0-10080 GCA_049698215.1 Xanthobacteraceae bacterium
CGGGCCCAACGGCTCAGGTCCCGGCTGGAGTTCGCGGCTTACCTACACTGCCTCGGCTGGGGCAACCTACTATCTCGCCAGCGATCCAAGCGGTAATGAACTCGGTACCTATCGCATCAGCGCAACATCACTCGGCGGTATCACCGACGACTACGCTGGCTCAACTGCCACGACCGGCGTGGTTGGTGTTGGCGGATCGACTACCGGCAGCATCGAGACGACCGGCGATGCCGACTGGTTCGCAGTAACGCTTGTCGCCGGGAAGACCTATCGGTTCGATCTTGAAGGCAGCAACACCGGCCAGGGGACCTTGCAGTTTCCTTCGCTGCAGCTCCGCGACTCGAGCGGAAACTTCCTGTTGGGTGACAGCGCGAGTGGGCCCAACGGCTCAGGTCCGGGCTGGAGTTCGCGGCTTATCTACGCTGCCTCGGCTGGCGGAATCTACCATCTCGCTAGCGACCCCAGCGGCAATGAACTCGGAACCTACAAGCTGAGCGTCACCGATCTCGGCCCCAGCCCTAATAACCCGCCAGTCATCACCTCGAACGGCGGCGGCGATACTGCAACGTTGTCAATTCTCGAGAACACGCCGACGGTAACAACAGTCACTGCCACCGACCCTGATGCAGGCACCACCCTTACCTACTCCATAACGGGCGGGGCGGATGCGGCGCTGTTCCAGCTCAATGCGTCAACCGGCGCGCTTTCGTTCAAGACTGCGCCGAACTTTGAGCAACCTACAGACGCCGATCACAACAACAGCTATATCGTTCAGGTCGCCGCCTCCGACGGCGCGCTCTCTGACAACCAGATCATCACGGTCAATGTAACGGATATGGTGGAAACAACTCCCTCGGTGCCTCCACACTGGATCGCAACCAGCGATATCGGCTCGCATCCGGCCGGATGGGCCCCCGTCTCGACCGCCGATTTCAATCATGACGCCACCGCCGACATCCTCTGGTTCAATTCCTCGAACCTCGACGTCGATCTGTGGAAGCTCTCGAATGCGAAATGGGCGGGTAGCGTGGACATCGGCGCTCACCCCGCCGGCTACAATTTAATCGGCCCGGGCGATTTCAATCACGACGGCACGCCGGACCTGCTCTGGTACAATCCCGGCAACGGCGACGTCGACATCTGGAAGATCGTGAACGGCCAGTGGGCGGGCAGCGTCTCGGTCGGGTCGCATCCGCTCGGCGCGCGCCCGTTGGGCGACGGCGATTACAACGGCGACGGTACCGGCGATGTGCTCTGGTACGACGCATCGAGCAATGCCGCCGAAGTCTGGATGATGCAAAACGGCCAGTGGGCCGGAAGCGTCGACATCGGCGCGCACCCGGCCGGATGGCAGCCGTTCGCCGGCATCGGTATGGACAACGACGGCACCAGCGACATCCTTTGGTACAATCCGACGACGCGCGACGTCGATGTGTGGAAGATCGTCAACGGCCATTGGGCGGGCAGCTTCGACATGGGCACGCACCCGGCCGGCTACGCGCCGGGCGGGGTCGGCGACTTCAACAACGACGGCTCGCGCGACATCCTGTGGTTCAACCCGACGACGGGCAACACGGAAATCTGGCTGCTGCAGAACGGCCACTGGGCGGCGAGTGTCGATGTCGGCAATCATCCGACCGGCTGGTCGCCGGCCGGCACCGGCGATTTCAATCACGATGGCAATCTCGACATCCTCTGGCGCGACGCGGCGGGCAACCACGTCGAGGCGTGGCTGCTGTCGAACAGCTAAGGCGAGACGCACTACTGCCCGTCAGGCATCCCCGGCCGGGATGACCGCACCTGCCGTGATCCAATCCGACAGAAGCTGCACGTCGGCCTTCGTCATCCGTCCTCGCATCGGGCCCGTGCCGATAATCGCCGTCAGGAACATGCTGCGATCCGGTGCTTCGGGAATGACCCAGCCGCCGCGCACCAGCGCCGCCATCAAGTCGCGCGGCGCACGAAGCAGCGATTTCAGCGTAACCGGTGTGCCGCTGGCATCCGGCAGCGTCAGCTCGTCATGCGCGCGCAACGCGATCGGGGCAATGCGCGTGATCATGTCGACGACCTGCTTGCCCAGGTCCTCCGGCGCTGCGCGTGCCGGACGCACCACCATGCTGCTTCCGGCACTGCTATCGACGAGGACGCGGGCGATGAAATGGCCGGTTCCGCTGTCCTTGCCCTCCTCGTCCCTGAAATCCCACGTAAAGGTCCGCGCTCCGGCGCGCGGAGCCTTCTCGTCGGCCAATACCTTCACGAGCTTCTGTCGCGGATCGAAGACCGTGACGGTCAGCCGTTGGGCCTTCGCCGGCACCTCGGCTTTGACGTCCATGCTGGACCAAACCTTCGGAATGGAGCCCGCTGGAGCCGCGCTGAAACGTGCGGCCATTGCGTCGGCGTCCTCCTGACTCTCGCTCGCGACGCACTGATAGACCGTCCCGCCCGAGGCGTAGCCGGCGATGGGCTTGCCCCCCGGAAAGAAGCGGAATCGATTGACGAAGCGCAGGACATTGTTCGCATCGAACCACGTCGCTCCGCCGTCCGTCGTGCCGCTGGTGGTGCCATCGGCCCGGCCTGCCTGGAAGCCGTGTCCCCAGCCCCCGACCCATCCGACCATTTCGTTGACAAAGCCGACGCCTTCGAGCTCGACGTTCTTTTGCGGATCCTTGACCTCGATCCGCCGCCACGTCCGGCCGCCATCGGTCGTTTTCAGGATGGCCGCGGCGGTGTCGTTCTCCAGCGAGACGAAGCCGACTTGCGCGTTCAGGAATTGGATCTTCCAGCCCCATTCGCCGCTGGGGAAATCGATGCCCGAATTCTCCAGCCGATTCTCCCAGGTCTGTCCGCCGTCGCTGGTGAACAGCACGACCGGCTTGAGTTGGTCGAGACTGGTTCCTCCCTTTCCGCCCACAACCCATCCATGCAGATCGTCCATGAAGAAGTTGTCGATCAGCAGGTTGGCGTGCGCCGCCATCGAAATCGACGTCCAGGTCTGGCCCCCGTCGGTCGTCTTCATGACCGCCGCCTCCGCTTCGGGGAACTGCGTGCCGGAGGCGTACACGACATTTTTCGACGGCGAGTGGATGCCGCACACCGCAATCGGAAGTGCCGGCAGGCTCGAGGATATGTTCGTCCACGTCTTGCCGTCCTGCGTTCTCCACAAGCGTTGCCGCCGGGTGATCGTCCCGACCCATCCGTCCGTGGGGCTGGTGAAGCTCATGCACCTGAGCCAAACGTCGCCCTCGACGGTTTGCTGAATGTCGAAGTGCTCGAAGCCATCCTTCGTGTGGACGATCTGGCCTCCACTGTTCACCGCCCACCCGACCTCCGGCGCAATCATCCAAATGTCGTCGTAGCGCTGCTGGGGAGGCGCATTGGTGGCGAGCCACGTGAAGTTCATCGGCTAATGCCCCCCGGGTTGCTGAGATTGGACGAGTGTGATGCAGCCGGAAGCTGACCGCAACAATCTGCTGTCCGCAGCGATGCGGCGTCTCGCCACCACAAACCGCTAGAGCCCTATCGTTCTTGGTTGAATCGGAGTCGGGCTCTAGCCTTTTTGTTTGAGCATGATCTTTTCCGAAGGCGGTATTATACTTGACAAACCCAGACGCTAGGGCTAGAGTTCGTCCAGTTGATGAAGGGGCGGACCATGGCGGACTTAAGAGCACAGATTGCACACCAACTCTACCGGGCGTTCCAAACCCTTGGGGCCGATGGCGAATTGTTGTCCGCCATTGGTAGCTATGGCGACACACTAGACGATGATGACGTGCTCGCCTTGCTCAAAACTTGGAACGCGCGGGCTTTGCCTGTCGTGCGGACTCGGCAATAGGGGTTCGCGTCATGGCCAGCGTTCTTACAGAAGCTTATTTCACGGATGAGACGGCGGCCTTCGCAGCCCTAGAGGGCATCATGTGGCCGAACGGCCCCGTGTGCCCGCATTGCGGCTGTACTGATCGCATCGGCAGGCTGGAGGGTGTGAAGGACAAGAAGGGCCGCGTCCGGCTTGGCCTGCACAAGTGCTATGACTGCCGTGGCCAGTTCACCGTGCGCAAAGGCACCGTTTTCGAGGCAAGCCACCTAAAGCTTCATCAGTGGTTTCAGGCGACCTATCTGCTTTGCTCCAGCAAGAAGGGCTGTAGCAGCAACCAGATCGCCCGCACGCTCGGCATCACGGTCAAGAGCGCGTGGTTCGCAACCCATCGCATTCGCGAAGCCATGCGGCAGGGCGATCTTGCGGTTCCCTTCGGTAGCGGCGGCGGGGCCGTCGAGAGCGATGAGACCTACATCGGGCGCAAGAAGGGCTTCCAGAAGCGCCGGGCGTTTCACCACAAGATGGGCGTGCTGACGTTGATTGATCGCGAGACGAAGCAGGCGCGCAGCCAAGTCATCACAGACGTGAAGCATCGGACGCTTGCGCCGATCCTGCGAAAGAACATCGCGCGCGAAGCGCGGCTGATGACCGATGAGGCTGGCGGCTATCGCGTCGTTGGCCAGTACTTCGCGCAGCATGGCGTCGTGAAGCACGGCAAGGATGAGTATGTGCATCCCGATGACGCCACGATCCACACGAACACGGCCGAAGGCTATTTCAGCGTGTTCAAGCGCGGCATGAAGGGCGTTTACCAGCACTGCCGAGAGCACCACTTGCACCGCTATCTTGCGGAGTTCGACTTCCGATATAATCACCGCCAGAAGCTCGGCATCGGAGATACCGGGCGAACTATCAGTGCGTTGCGTGGCAGCGCCGGGAAGCGACTAACCTACAAGGACTCACAAGCGGCGGCCGACTGATCGTAACGGGTGTCATGAGTAAGACGATCAAGATGAGCATTCGCGCTCGGGGAGAGAGCGAGTCCCCGACCGTTGATGATTTGCTTGATCAGATACGTGACTACTTCGACATCCTTGAAGGCGTTGAACAGGCCGTTGCCGAAGATGGCCGTCAAGCCATTGAGTGGCGCATCGTCAACGCAAGCACGAATAGTCCCATTACGATTGAAGCGGTCGCCTTCGCACGCGACTACGGCGTAAATATTGACCGGCGCGTTGCCATAGTGACGCGACAGACCGCGCTCGGCTTGGACATGCTTAGGCAGAGCGCGGAGCGGCCTTCGTACTTTACGGAGAAGGTCCTGCTTCGTGCCGAACGGATGTTCGAGCGCGTAACCAATGGTCTTTCTGAAACCAAGATTGAGTACGGAGACGGACTCCCGACCTTGGACATTACCTATCCCGTGGCAAAGGCAGCGGCGACCAACACGCGCAACGTGCTGTCGCCGAAAGACAAGCCATATAAAGAACTCGGCTCTATTGAAGGCAACGCGCAGCGGATTGAGCGCGATGGCTTTGGTCGAAGGATTCTATGGGTGCGCTATCGTCTGACGGGCGAGAGCGTGAAGTGTTTGGTTTCTGGTGAAGCCGAGAAAGAGTTGGAAGATCACCGGATCAAGGACGTTTGGAAACACCAGCGCGTCCAAGTGTACGGCATGTTGCACTACAAAGGGTTGGGCAATCTGAAAGAGGTGGAAGCGATACGTGTGCGCTTCCTGCGAGACAGAAACGAGCTGCCGAATGTGAACGATATTCTTGATCCCGATTTCACTGGGGGATTGAGGTCCGAAGACTATCTAGCGCGGTTAAGGGATGGCGAATCCTAAACGCATATATTGGGATGCGTGTGTCTGGATCGCGCTGATCCAGCAAGAAGCTGTCCGTGATGAAAAGGGGAAGTTAATCGAGGACAGGTTCGCGATGTGTCGCAACGTTCTTGCGGCCGCCGAGCGTGACTTCGTTGAAATAGCAACGGCAACGCTATCGTATGCCGAAGTGTGCGGGCCGCTAGAAACTCGGACGCAAGGTGAAACAAGGATCGCTGAGTTTTTCGAAGTCGATTACATCCTCACCGTGAACGTGGATCGCGCCGTTGGCGAGCGCGCGCGGACTCTGATGATGTCGGGGTTTTCAAAACTCAAACCGGCGGATGCTTGCCATTTGGCTGCCGCAGCCTTGTCTAACGCGGAAGAGATGCACACGTTCGATGCCAAGTTGTTGGTGTTGGATGGCAAGATCGATAGGGCCGATGGAAAGAAATTGGTGATCTGCAAGCCGGGCACGGGCACGAAACCTGGTGGTCTGCTTGAAATGCTCGAACAATCCTCAATCGAGGTGCCACTCGAAAAGCCTGCTGAAGCGGCGCCACCAGCACCAGCGCCAGTAGCAGCGCCAGTTGAGACAGATGGCGAAGTGAAGCCGCCTCCCAAAGATGAAAAGGCGATAGCGGATGTCAGTCCCCGAAAAGACGAGCCGCCCGCGCAGCAAGAGCGTCAAGCAGCCCCGCCCAACCCGCCAGCCAAGAGCTAGCGGGCCGGATGACTTCATGTCGGTCGCCCGTCGCCTCGAATGCGATGAGGACAAGAAGCAGTTTGAGAAAAAGCTAGGGAAGATTGCGCGCGCAAAACCCGTAACGACGAAATGAAGCTTCCGCCACAGGCAGCCAACGCGAAGCTTCGCGCGCAAATCGCGGGCACCCGCCAAATGGTGCACGAAGCTTGGCAAGAAGAACTTCTAAGGCTGCTGGTTGACACAAACGCCGTCAGTGCAGAGCGTGCGGCGTCAATGCTGGATGACCTGCGAGCGCGGATTTGGGCGCACGCTGAAGCGCCGGAGTACCAGTTGCATCCCGAGGAAATGGAACTCCAATCCGACCGTATCGAGGCTCTTGCAAAGCACTACCGCGATCTCTCGAAAAAGAAGAAGTGAGCGCGCGAGCGAAGCCAATCAAGCTTTGAGAGCGAAACCCGCCAGAATCATTCCGCCGCTGATTGCCAGCAGGCCAAAGGCACGTTCTGCGTTCTCCGCGGAGACGAAAAGAGAGATCAGGACTAGGGCAATCAGCCAAACACAGATGACGGCCGCAGGACCGGCGGCCTTGAGGTTAACAGACAGGTTCCCGAGAAAATTCATGGCAACCCAACGGTAGTGTCTCAGTTTGATTGTGGCAGCCTGCGCCTTTGGATGACATACGCGACGCCGAAGAGGATGCCGATTATCACAAGGTTGGGAACCAAGAGTACAAATCCCCCTAAGGAAAAATCACGGCCTGCAATGAACAGCGTAAGAGAGGAGGCGAGTAGTCCCAATCCCATGCCAAACGTAAGAGAGAATGCCGTCACTCGCGTTTTGGAGAGCCCGCCGAAGAGGGCGTCGGATAGTTGCTGATTCCGTTTCTTTGGACCACGTTTCTTCGACCCTCGGCCGGAGGTCGAAATTAACGCAACGATGATCGAGCAGATTCCAGCTATCACCGCCGCAATTATCGTGGCCGTCGGGGCATCCACCCCTGGTCTCCCTCTCCCACTTGCGAAGCTTACCGCAGACACTACCAACCCAACCCAGACGGGTCATATACCACATCTAGGATTGGGTTTGCCAAGTGCAATATCGCCTTTCCGAAAACCGGTTCCCACTTTTCGGGATCATGCTCTAAGGCGTCGCCTGCACCAGCTTGGCGTGGATCGCGGGGCTCGTCGGGCGGCCGGTCGGCGAGCCACCGACGGGCTCGAGCGAGATGCCGTAGGTCGCGCTGCTGATAACGCCCGGGTCGTACGAGGCAAGCGTGGAGCGCACCGTGAACTCGTCCGCGCTGACGAGGCCGAGCGACTCCGGCGGCACGTCCGGCCGCGGCTGGATCCAGATCTGGAAGTCGCGATCCGCTTGCCGCTGTGCCGCGACGGTGCGCACCGTGACCGTCCGTTTCTCGACGTCCACCGTGAGGATGAACTCGGGCGACTGCTCGTCCTTCTGGAACACCGCGACGAGCTGCGCGGGGCGCGGCGCCGGGACTTCGCGCACGACCTCGCGCACCACTTCGACCGGCCTCTCGACGATGCGCTCGACCACCTGCACCGGCCGCTGCGGGCGCAGCTCGGGCGGCAGCACGTCAGGCTTGTATTCGCGCACCAGCACGATGCCGACGAGGCACGCCGCCATCAGGCCGGTGATCGTGGAAAAGCCACGCCAGCGCTGCATGCGCTGCCGCATCTGAATGATCTCGGCGCCTGGCGCATCGGCGCGGGCGACCGAAACCGGAGGCGCCGGCACTTCGGGCAGATGCAGATCACCGGTTTGCCCGGTGCTCGCCAGCCGCGCCTTGATGCCCTCCCAGACCGGTGCCGGCGGCTCGACCGGGGCGACCAGCACATTGAGTTCGCCGAGCCGGCGCTCCCAGCGCGCCACCGCGGCGGCGAACGAGGCATCGACCAGCATCAGCGCGTCGGCCTGCGCGCGCTCCTCGCCATCGAGCGTGCCGAGCACATACTCGGCCGCGAAGCCGTCCCTGTCTTCATCCACGCTCATGACCCGAGGCACTCCCGGATCTGCATCAGGCTGCGGCGCAGCCAGGTCTTGATGGTATTCGCCGGCGCGTCGAACTGCACGGCAAGCTGCTCGCGGCTCAACCCGCTATAGTAGGCGAGCAACACCATGCGGCGGCGGTCCTCGTCGAGCTGGCCGAGGCAGGCAAGCAGGCGTTTGAGCTCCTCGGTCATTTCGCGCCGCGCCAGCGGATGGGGCTCGTCCGCGGCGGCCTCTTGTGCCGCCGGTTCATCCTCGATCGAGGCCTCACCCTTCTTGCGCACAATGTCGAGCGCGCGGTTGCGCGCGATCGCCACCATCCAGGTGATAGGGGTCGCCAATTTCGGGTCGAAACTGCCCGCATTGTTCCAAATCTTGAGGTAGGCTTCCTGGATGACCTCGTCGGCAAGGTCGCTTCGCCGCAAGATACGTAGCGCCACGCCATACAGTTTCGCCCGCGTGGCGGCATACAGGCGCTCGAACGCGGCCTGATCGCCTTTCGCGACAGCCGCCATCAGCCATACGAGTTCCGCCGACGTGAGCATGGCCATCCCTGCCCCGCCTCACGATGGCCGGGACGCAACGTTAATGCAACCGGCAAGCGACGCCGCTGCCGCGCGAGCGGCGCCTAGAACCTTTTCGAATCATCACCTTGCAATCGCCCTCGAGGCTGGCCGGTGCACGCCACCAGCCGGCCGCTCACCTACCACCCGGGTTCCGACTCGCCCGAGCGCAGGATGCGCCCCCACGCTTGACTTCGCGCGTCCGGTAACAGCATGATCGCTACAACTTCATGTTGCGAAGCCACCGGGCAGCCGGAATCCTCCGGTAGAGCCCGCCCGGGCCCCGATCGGGCGCATCGAATACCGATCCGTCATCACTGTAGTGTTGCATCGGCACAGGATGCCGATGGGCGAATTGATTTTCTTATTTCTCAAATGAAGGAAACATAACCATGGCTATCAATAGAGCCGACCGCGTCCTGATTGTCCTCAATCATATCGCCTCCGGCGACACCGATTATCTCTACCGCTTCATCGAAGAGTCGGGCCGAGGCACGGTCCAAGCCACGCTTGGGGACGATTACGCCAAGATTGTCAAACTCTATGGCGCAAATGCAACCTTGGAAAAGCTCATCGTCGCACTCAGGACCGAGGGGGCAAAAGCCGCTGTCCAGCGCATTGACCTCATCGTCATGCTCCACGGCTCCCCGGGGAAGATCTGGTTCAACGGCGGCAAGAAGGCCTCCAGTGTCGTCAAGAACCAAATCAAGGCACTAAACCTCAACCCGAAACTTCGGCTGGTGTATTCCACCTGCTGTTTCGGCGACAGCCACTCTGCGGACTTTATCGCTGCGGGCTTCGACTCGGCCATCGGCTCGAAGAAAGTCAACGCCAATGCTGCCGTGGAATTTCCGCAGCTGCTAAGTCTGTGGCAGTTTGATTTCAAACTGTCCGATTGCCTGGCTCCCTCAATCCCGCTGACGTCTGCCGCCGACGCCGCCGCAAGGGCCTATGGTCAGCTCTTTAATACTTCCTGGAAGAACGAGGTGGATAGCACCAAGGTGTTGCGCGGCAATCCAAACCTCAAAATATCGACCTAGAGCAAAATCCGAGCGAATTGAATCGGTAGGGATTCCCATGAGGTGCGAATTCTGATTCACCCTGCGTGCTGGACGAGGAGGCCGGCATGCATGGCGAAGCCCTTGTCTGAAGATTTGCGGGT
>JBAVXH010000210.1:0-5906 GCA_049698215.1 Xanthobacteraceae bacterium
CTACGCGACTGCGCCCGGTTCCGGCGCCGGCACGACCGGATTTGTCTCGACCAATGCGAAACGCCGCCTGCCTGCGCGCCGCAGGGTGCCAGCCTTGCCGTCCGCGCAAAGTGCGACGCCCCTCCCGCTTCCCCTCACCCCGCCCGGCATCAACGCGACGACCGGGTTGCCGGTAACGCCGGGGGCACCGTCCTCCACGGGCTCCCGAACCACATCATCGTCCGCTTCCTCAACGTCGTCCTCGACGGCATCGAGAACCGCGCCGCAAGCGTCGGCCGTAAAGCAACCTGCGGCCCCCGTTGCATCCGCGCCAACGCCGCCGCGCAATCCATTGCTGCGCGTTCCAGATGGCCCCGCGATCGGCGATTCCACCCACACCATCAACACCGCGCAGATGACCCTGCAGCAGGCGACGCTGCTGCGCCGGCGCACCACGCCCGAGGAGGACGCGTTCGCGCAGCTTGGCTTGCGCACCGGCGCATTCCTGGTGCTGCCCGCGGTCGAGATCATCGGCGGCTATGACACCAACCCGGGGCGCACGCTCAACGGGCGTGCCTCCCCGCTCGTCACCGTCGCGCCCGAATTGCTCGCGCGATCCGACTGGGCGCGCCACGAGGTGACCGCGACGTTGCGCGGCAGCTACACGGCCTACAGCCAGACACCGGAGCTCGACCGCCCGGCCTTCAACGGAAGCGTGACAGGGCGGCTCGATGTCAGCCGCAACACCGCGCTGATCGGCGAGGGCACGCTCATCGTCGGCACGGACAATCCGGGCAGCCCGAACGTGCAGGCGGGGCTCACGCGCTTTCCGATCTACACCACGCTCGGCGGCTCGCTCGGATTCCTGCAGCGCTTCAACCGTGTCGAAGTCGCCATCAAGGGAACCGCCGAACGCACCGAATATCAGGACTCGGTGTTCACCGATGGCACCGTCCAGAGCAACGCCGACCGCGACTACAACCGCTACGCCATCCTGATGCGCACCAGCTACGACCTGATGCCCGGCATCAAGCCGTTCGTCGAAACGGGCGCCGACACGCGCCGCTACGACCTGACGGTCGACGCCGGAGGATTGCAGCGCGATTCGAACGGATGGAATGTCAGGGCGGGCTCGACGTTCGCGTTCTACCGGATGCTTACCGGCGAGATCGCGGTCGGCTATCTGCAGCGCAACTATGTCGACCCGACGCTCCAGCCTATCCAAGGGCCCACGCTCGACGCCGCACTGGTGTATGCGTTCAGCGCGCTGACCAACGTGAAGCTCACCGCGAGCACCGTCGTGAACGAAACGACGGTCGCCGGCACCTCTGGCGTCTTTACGCGCAATGCCGGCATCGAGGTCGAGCACGCGTTCCGCCGCTGGCTCATCGGCTCGGTGAAATTCAGCTACGGCGTCGACAACTATGTGGGCTCGCCGCGTGTGGACGACCGCTATGCGATTTCCGGCACGCTCATCTACAAGCTCAATCGCATGATGCAGGTGAAGGCGGAGCTGCGCGAGGAGTGGCTGCGCTCGACCGTGCCGACCGCCGACTATGCGGCGACCGTGATGCTGGTGGGCCTGAGGCTGCAGCGCTAGGGCGGGTGATCGTCAGCCTGGAGGATGTCCCTTTGCGGGGAAAAGCAGATGTGGCCCGCGAACACGCGGCCACGTCCGGATCATGATCCTTAGGCAGCGTCTCGAAGCCCATCTTCGTCCATGTTAAACTGCATCGGTCATTCAAATTGGCCGGCATGCTGGACGCTGGTGCGTCATCCTTGGGGAGTGGTGTATGAGCCAGCCCGCCCTTGCTTCCTCTGTGCCGGCGCCATTCCTGCGCCGCGCCTTTGACTGGTGGCTCGCGCAGGTGAAGCATGCGTTGCCGCCGACGATCTTTTTCTTCATCGGCTTCAACCTGATCTTGGTGACCAAGCGCCTGATCCTGCAGGAGCACGGCGTCGAGTTCAGTGGCTTCCTGGCTGCGACGCTGGCGGCGCTGCTGGTCGGAAAAGCAGTGCTGGTCACCGACAATCTGCCCTTCATGCACCGCTTCGACGGTGCGCCGATGATCCAGCCCGTCCTGTTCAAGAGTGCGATCTACTGGCTGTGCGTTTTGGTGGTGCGGCTAGCCGAGGGGCTCGTTCATTTCCTCGCCGCCGGCGGCCTGATCGCCGATTTTCCCGCCCACGTCGTCGAGCACTTTTCCTGGGCACGCTTCTTGTCGATTCAGATATGGTTGATGGTGCTATTTCTTTTGTACGTCGTGATCCACGAACTCAACCTGCTCTTCGGCGACGGCGAACTCTACCGCCTGTTCTTCCGCTGGCGTTCGTCCGAGGCCAAGCTGACCCGCCGTCAGCGGATTCGCCTGCTCACGCGGCTCAACCGGCTAACCGAGGCGAACCCGATCGAGGCCTTCAGCGACCGGGGCTCGCCGGCGCACACGGAGCTGGTCGACATCCTGCACCGGCTCGCTGCGCCGGTGGCCGCGTCAGCGAAGGCCTGATGGGCGGCAACTCACCACGGCGGCCTTGTGCTCCAGCTTGACGGGTTGGCACCCATCTTCTCGCCCAGGTCGACGAGATTGTTCATCGTCTCCTTCGCGAAGGTGCCGCCGACCGGCGCCGTCCAGTCGTCCGGAATCGAAACGACATACACTTCGACGTCCGCCTTGCGCTTGAGCCTTGCGATCTCCGCCATGGCGTAGAGATGGCGCAGCGCAATCGCCGTCGATGCGCGGGTGGCCGTCTCCAGGCTGCGCCGGACGACCGCGGGCCAGTTCGGATCCGTCAGTTCTGGCGGCGCGCGAAACTGGTTGTTGAAAATGATCCACATGCGGATTTTCGGGATCGGCACGTCCGGATAGGCCTTCTGCCACATGGCCGGAAGCTTGTCGTCCTCGTCTCCGCGCCCGCCATAGATGATGTTTCCGGTCACGCCGCCGTCGACATAGAGCGTCCCGTCGATGATCCGGAACGGAAAGACGCCGGGCACGCCCGCCGAGGCGAGCATGATGTTGGTGAAGCGCTCCAGATCCTTTGAGTCGACCGCGCGCTGCGCTTCCGTCACCAGATTGAACACGCGCGACGTGCCCTCATCGAGGTTGGTGGTGTTGACGGCGAGGACGCGGCCGCCGGCGCCTGCTGCTGCGATCTGGCGCAGCACATCGAGCGTGATCTGGCGGCGGACCTCGCGTTCCAGGCCGGGTATCGCCGTAAACGAAACGTTGTCGGGCAGGAAGTACAGCGGCCCGCGTTTCTGCACCCAGTCCGGGTGCGGGCTGCGGAACAGGCTCACCAGATGATCGATCGACTCGGCGTCGCCCAGGAAGGCAAACGGCGCAATCAGGGTCCCGGCACTCACTCCGGTGACGACATCGAATTCGGGCTTGGCAAGCGGATGCGCAGCCGGGATCTTCTGCCACCCCTTGAGGACTCCGGCTCCGAAGGCGCCGTAATCGCCACCGCTTGAAACAACCAGCAGATTGATGACCGGCGGCTTGTCTCGCGCGCCCGCGCGATACTTGTCGTATTCAGCCTTGGTGCGCGTCATCAATTGGCTATAGACGCTGCGCATCTCGGTTTCGAACTGTGCGTCGCTGGCGCCGCGCAGCTTCAGGAGTTCCTGTTGGGAAACGGAGGGGCGGTTCTGACGCTCGCCTCCGGTCAGTTCGACGAAGCTGGTGACCAGCCACGCAACGACCGGGGGTACGATCAGGGCGGCGGCGAGAAGCGCTGCCAGGATCCAAACAAGCCGAGACGTTCTCTTCGACTTCGCCGGCACTTGAAGCCTCCGTCACGCCATCGGACATGGCGAGAGCATTCTATCATGGAGTCGCTCTTGAGGCGGTCTGTCGCCAAGCCGGGCCAACAAAAAACATTCAGGCACCGAAGGCGACGGCAACACTTGTTTATCGCCTTGTTGGCCCACAGCCGACATGCGGACCGCCGCACGAAATGTCCGCTCTTGGGGGACGTGCGGAGCCTGTCCTACGAGTACGCGCCCTAGTCTAGCCCAGCAGCCGCTTCAGCTCCGCCCGGAAGCCCGGCGCGATGTCCTCGCGGTCGAGCGCGTACGCGACGTTGGCGGCAAGGAAGCCGATCTTGGAGCCGCAGTCGTAGGTGCGGCCCTCGAACTTGAAGCCGTAGAACGGCGAGCGCTTGGCGAGCGTGATCATCGCGTCGGTGAGTTGGATCTCGCCGCCCTCGCCGGTCTGCTGGGTCTCCAGAATGCCGAAGATCTCGGGCTGGAGGATGTAGCGGCCGGTGATGATCAGGTTCGAGGGCGCTTTGCCGCGCGGCGGCTTCTCGACCATCCCGGTGATCTCGAAGGCCGCGCCCTTCTTTTTGCCCATGCCGACGATGCCGTAGAGATGCGTCTGGTCCTCGGGCACCTCCTCGACGGCGATCAGGTTCGCCGCCTCGCCCAGCCCCTGGTAGGCGTCGATCATCTGCGCGAGGCAGCCGCGCTTGCCCTTCACCAGCATGTCGGGCAGCAGCAGCGCGAAGGGCTCGTTGCCGACGAGTTCGCGCGCGCACCACACCGCGTGGCCGAGCCCGAGCGGCGATTGCTGCCGCGTGAAGCTGGTATTGCCGGGGGCGGGTAACTCTTCTTCCAGCAGCGCGAGATCGGCCGCCTTGTTGCGCTCGCGCAGCGTGGTCTCGAGCTCGATCTGCCGGTCGAAATGGTCCTCGATGACGTTCTTGTTGCGGCCGGTCACGAAGATGCAGTGCTCGATGCCCGCCTCGCGCGCCTCGTCGACCACATGCTGGATCAGCGGCCGGTCGACCACGGTCAGCATTTCCTTCGGCATCGCCTTGGTGGCGGGGAGGAAGCGGGTACCGAGACCGGCAACCGGGAAGACGGCTTTGCGGATGGCTTTCATGGCACCCAGTGTGGCGGTGGCGGCAAATGGACCCGTGGCGGCTCTATACAGGGTGCGTTAATAACCGGGAAACCCTATCTGGCGCCCTATCACGCAGCAATGACGAGCTGGATTTCCCGTTCGATGCCGACCCTCCGCCTTGTCGCATGGCTCGCGCCGCTGCTGGTATCGGCGGCGGCGCTCGCGCAGGACGATCGCTATCCGCAATCCTTGCCGGTCGTGACCGGCTCGGTGTCGAGCGCGCAGCCCGACAAATGGAGCGGCGAGCCGGGTGCATCGGGCCATCCACTGATGACGCCGGCTGCCATTCTGGCGGCGGTTGCGGACTTCAAGAACTGCCTCGAGCGCCTGTGGCCGGACGCGGCGCGCCGCGGCATCTCGCGCGCGACCTTCGACAGGTTCACCGGCGATCTCGAAGCCGACGTCAAGATCATGGACTACGTCGACTCGCAGCCGGAGTTCACCAGGGCGTTCTGGGACTATCTCGATCTCTTGGTAACCGAGGAGCGCATCGCGAAAGGCCGCGAGGTGCTCGCCGCCAACGCGGCGGTCTTCGACGCGGTCGAGAAAGCCTACGGCGTCGATCGCCACATCATCGCGGCGATCTGGGGCGTGGAGACGAAGTACGGCACGGTGGCGGGCGAGCGGCCGGTGATCCGCTCGACCGCGACGCTCGCCTGCGTCGGGCGGCGGCAGGCTTATTTCAAGGACGAGTTTCTCGCCACGCTCGAGATCCTGCAGCGCGGCGACATCAAGCCGGAGGCGCTCAAGGGCTCGTGGGCCGGCGCCTTCGGCGCGACGCAGTTCATGCCGACCGCCTTCAAGCGCTACGCGGTCGACTTCGATCATGACGGCCGGCGCGACATTGTCGGCAACATCGCCGACATCGTGGCCTCGACCGCGAACCATCTCAAAGTCGCGGGCTGGGTCGCGGGCCAGACCTGGGGCTATGAGGTCGTGCTGCCGGCCGGCTTCAACTACCTGCTGGCCGATCCGGCGCGAAAGCTCACGCTCTCCGAGTGGGCGCGCCATGGCGTCACC
>JBAVXH010000211.1:0-9929 GCA_049698215.1 Xanthobacteraceae bacterium
ACCTCGCCCCTTGTCTCGCGTGCAAGCCGTTCGCCAAGCAGCATGGCCTCGGCGGCGCCCGCGAGCGCGTCGCGGCGCAGCAGCATCGGCACCGTGCCGGCGTGGCCGGCCTCGCCGAGAAACTCGATGTTGAGATAGGTCTGCCCGATGATCGCCGTCACCACGCCGAGCGGCTGGTTGCGGGTTTCCAGCACCGGCCCCTGCTCGATGTGGACTTCGACGTAGGCTGCGGCTTCGCCCGGCTGGTATGCGGCGCGTGAAATGTCGTCGGGCGATTTGCCGTAGGCCTTGATCGCATCCGCAAGCGTCACGCCATTGCGATCCGCAAGCTTTAGCGTCTCGGTGCGCGGCAGGCCCGCACACGCGGCGGACGACGAGAGCGTCGCCGGAAAGCGCGAGCCCTCCTCATCGCCGAAGGCCAGCGCGTCGATGCCGAATGGGAGCCGCTTGCCGGCCCGGATGACATGCTCTGCCGCAAGGATTCCGGCGATCACCCCGAATGGGCCGTCATATTTTCCGGCATCGATCACGGTGTCGATGTGCGAGCCGATCAGCAGCCGCTTCGGTCCATCGAGACGCCCGCGCACCGTGCCGAGCGCATCTTCGGAGACCTCGAGCCCCGCTTCGCGCATCCACGTAGCGACACGATCCGCGGCGCGCCGGTGCTCAGCGGTGAGAAACAGCCGCACCAGCCGGTCCGGCTCGGCCGAGATGGTACCGAGCGCATTGATCATCTCTTCGGCGCGCAGGCCGAGTGCCCCGATCTCGTTGTGGGAGAAACCAGCCATTCGGCTGCTTATCAGGCGGCGCAGCCGCCAGCCAGTCAGCCCGATGCCGCTTGATCGCGCAGCTTCTTGGCTTCCTCGAAGCCATGCATGCCGTTGTGCCACTGCAACGCGACAACCGCGCCCTTCACGGGCTGGATCAGCAGCAGCGCAAGGGCGAGCGTCAGCGGCAGCCACAGCAGCGCGTGGATCCAGTAGGCCGGCTGGTAGATCATCTCGACGTTGAGAACGAGCGGCACCACCAGATGGCCCACGATCACGATCACCAGGTAGGCGGGGAAATCGTCCGCGCGGTGGTGATGCAACTCCTCGCCGCAGGCGTCGCAGCGGTCGGCGACCTTCAGGAAGGCGCGGAACATGTGGCCTTTGCCGCAGGCCGGACACTTGCCGCGCAGGCCGTTCCAGAGATCGGTTTTCAGCGAGTGGTCGCCCATGTCCTTACGTAGATAGGCATACCGCCCTAGAGAGGCAACACGGCGGAAATGCATGCCCGCAAAACAAAAGCCGCCGGGCTGGCCGGCGGCTTCTGCTCGAAATTGCAGGCTCTAGGCGAACATCGAGTGGTCGACCGGACCTGCGACATAGCCGTAGCGCATGTTGCTCGGAGCAGGTCCTTCCTTCTCGTACTCGGTCTTCCACGCGGTGATGCGGTCGTTCTTGAAGTCGAGCATCGCCCGCTTGGGCTGGATGTTGTAGAGCTTCGCGTTGTTGAGGCCGAAGATCTGCTGCTTCACGGGGCTGTTCGGGTCGGCGCCGAGCGGCGCGAAGCCATGCTTCTTCTGCATGTCCTCCGGGATCTCGAGCCGGCGCAGGCCTTCGATCTGCCACTGCGGCGAGCCGGTCCACACTGCGTCCGAGCCCCAGCAGACGTGATCGGCGCCAAGGCCTTTGATCAGCGTGCCCATCAGGGCGGCGCAGACGCGCGGCTGGGAGATCAGCGTGGTGGCGAACAGCTGGCCGACGTCACCGTAGACATTGCTCACGCCGTATTCCGCCGGAATGTCCGCGAGGTCCGAGGTCCACGAGATGCGGCCGGTCCGCTCGAACTCGGCGAGCGCCACCGCCGGATCGCCGCCGACATGACGATAGGCCGAGTGATAGACGATGAAGTTGAGCTGCGGCCAGTCCTTCGCGGCCTTGCCCACGTCAGCGACATCGCAGAAGCCGCGCAGATGCGGGAACTGCTTCTCGATCGATGGCGCGAACAGCCCCTTGTGGACGCAGATGTTCTTGATGCCGTGCTTCACGCAAAGCTCGTATCCCTTGTAGGCGACCTTCTCGTCATCCATGCGCCAGGGATACTTGCTGAGATTCTTGTGCGTGTTATCGCCGATCGTATAGCCCTTGGCGGATTCCGGCTTCAACTCAAGACCTGCTTCCATCTTCTCGAGCCAGCCCGGCTGTCCCGGCGTGAAGATGATGTGCGAGAACAGCCGGCGCGAGCCAGCCTCGTCGTTCACCTTCTTGCGCGCTTCGGCCATCTGCTCGTTGGTCAGGAACCAGTCGTGCTCGATGTCCGAGGGCGCCGACGAGATCAGTGCGATCTTGGTGTCGGAGTCCATGAACATCTCTTTGACGTAGTTCGCGTACTTGAGATCCGCGATCGTCTGCTCTTTGTCGGAAAGGGTCTTGTTCCAACCGGCCTTGCCGACGGCGGTGCGCATGTTGACGAAGTTCATGTTGCGCGTGTCGTCGCGCAGGAAGTGCGTGTGCATGTCCATGATCCACTGGTCCTTGAGCGACGCGGCGCGCTCCTGGGCCATCGCGGGCGTCGCGGCTTCCGCCTTGCTCACCTCGAAGATCGGACCGTAGACCTCGTTCATCGCGACGAACGACGCGGCCATGCCGGCCGCGGTCTGGAAGAAGCGGCGGCGATCGAGCCCCTGCTTGCCGCCGAGCTCGTCGGCCATTGCGAGCAGCCGGCTCTCGACTTCCTTCTGCTTGTCGTTCTGCGGGTCGGGATAGAACTCGTCGCTCGACACGATCTGCGTCGGGATCGGCGTATGAAGCTGCAAGTGCTCGGACGGGATGAGCTCGGCAATTTCTTCGTCGCTCAGCATTCCACTCATGGAGTACCTCCCTGCTCCGGGCTCCATTGCGTGTGTGCCCAGTCTGAGATTGAAATTAGCACAATTCGAATCTGGGCGCTCTGCCGTTCGCGTCGCAGGTTGCGCGATTTCATCAGCAGAAAAAGGACCTCATCCTGAGGAGCGTCGCGGAAGCGACGCGTCTCGAAGGATGGCCGCGAGCGCGGAGTTTGCCGCCATCCTTCGAGGCTCGCTGCGCTCGCACCTCAGGATGAGGCCTGTGTGTTGTTCAGCGCTGCGCTGCGAGCCACACGCCGAGCTTCTGCCGTTCTTCCTCGGTCATGTTGGTCTGATTGCCGAGCGGCATCGCCTTGTTCTGCACCGCTTGCGCCATGATCAGCGCGGCGTGCTTGCGCAATTGCTCGGTCGTCTCCAGCACGACGTTCTTCGGCGCTTCCTTGAAGCTTTCATGCGTCGGCTTCGCGGCATGGCACATCGCGCAATGCTTCACCGTGATGGTCAGCACTTCCATGTCGCTGACTGCGCCGCCCGTGAGCGCCGGCGCCCGCGGCGCCGTGATCCAGATCGCGCAGATCAGCGCGAAGGCGGCAGCCGGCAGCGTCCAGTCGAACTTGCCGAGTTCGTCGCCGGCATCGATGCGGTTGAAGAAATGCCGGACCAGCGCGCCCGCAATGATGATCAGCGCGACGACGAGCCACGCATGCGGGTGCGTGGAGAGGAACGGATAGTGCGGCGACACCATCATCACCAGCACCGGCAGCGTCAGGTAGTTGTTGTGGGTCGAGCGCTGCTTGCCGATCTCCCCGTAGCGCGGGTCGGGCGTTTGCCCCGCGATCATCTGCGCGATCATCTTGCGCTGGTTCGGAATGATGATCATGAACACGTTGAACGCCATGATCGTGCCGACGAACGCGCCGACATGCAGGAACGCGCCGCGCGGGGAATACACTTTTGTGTACAGCACCGAGGCGATCAGGATCAGGGCGAACACGCAAACCGCGAGCAGCACGGTGTTTTGCCCAATGGGCGAACGGCACAGCGTCTCATAGATCGCCCAGCCGGCGAGCAGCGATGCGACCGAGATCGCGATCGCCTGCCACGGCTCGAGCGGCATCACCGACGCATCGATGAGATAGGACTTCGCGTGCAGGTAATACTGCACGACCAGCAGGCCGAAGCCGGTCAGCCAGGTGAGGTACGCATCCCACTTGAACCAGTGCAGGTGCGCGGGCAACTGCGGCGGCGCGACCGTGAATTTCTCGACGTGATAGAAGCCGCCGCCGTGCACCTGCCACGCCGCGCCGTAGACGCCCTCGCTTTTGCGTTCCTTGGTGTCGAGCCCATAGTCGAGCGCCATGAAGTAGAACGAGGTGCCGATCCAGCCGATTCCCACGATCATGTGGAACCAGCGCAGCAGCAGGTTCACCCATTCGCCGAGGAAGACCTCCATTTTGCTTAATCCCTCCCCCGCAGGGGGAGGGTGGCGCGCGTATGCGCGCCGGGTGGGGTGATATCAGCGCCCACTATAAGCCCCACCCGCCTCCTCGCTTTGCTCGGATGCACCCTCCCCGCTTCGCGGGGAGGGATAGCGCTCACATCCCCGGCAGTTTGTCGTCGATGCCCTTGATGTAATAATTCATGCTGAGGATCTGGCCGTCGTCGAGGTTCGCGCCGCCCTTGCACTCGACCGCCTTGCCGTCCTGCGCCAGCACCGGGCACTTGAACGGATGCAGCTTGCCTGACGAGATCGCGGCCTCGGTGTCGGCCGCAAGCTTCTTCACGTCATCCGGCATGTTGGTATAGGGCGCCATCTGCACGATCTTGGATGACAGCCCGCCCCAGACGTCGCCGGTCGCCCACTTGCTGTCGAGCGCAAGCTTGATACGGTCGGTGTAGTACGGCGTCCAGTTGTTGATGATCGCGGTGAGCTGCGACTTCGGCCCGAACTTGATCATGTCGGAGTCCTGGCCGAACGAGTAGATGCCACGCTCGTTCGCAAACTGGGTCGCGGCTGCCGAGTCGGTATGCTGGGTAAGAATGTCCGCGCCCTGGTCGGCGAGCGCGCGCGCGGCGGCCGCTTCCTTGCCCGGGTCATACCAGGTGTTCACCCAGATGATCTTCACCTTCATGTCGGGCCGCACCGACTGCGCGCCGAGCATCATGGCGTTGATGCCGGAGACGACTTCCGGAATCGGGAACGAGCCGATGTAGCCAATCGTGCCGGTCTTCGACATTTTCGCCGCGATCTGGCCCTGGATGTAGCGGCCCTCGTAGAAGCGGCCCGAATAGGTCGCGAGATTCTTGTCGCGCTTGTAGCCGGTCGCATGTTCGAAGTTCACGTTCGGGTATTTCTTCGCGACCTTCGCGGTCGCGTCCATGAACCCGAACGAGGTGGTGTAGATCAGCTTGTTGCCGGCGCGCACGAGCTGCTCGATCGAGCGCTCCGCGTCCGGACCCTCGTTGACGTTCTCGAGATACGTCGTGTCGATCTTGTCCTTGAACTGGTCTTGGATCGCCTTGCGGCCGACCTCATGCTGATAGGTCCAGCCCATGTCGCCGACCGGGCCGACATAGATGAACCCGACCTTGAGTTTCTCCTGCGCGCTCGCGCTCACCGCTGCGCCGAGTGCAAGCCCGAAGGCCGCTGCTACCATCAACTTTTTCATGACTGTCTCCGGATGTCGTGCGGGAAGCTGGTTCCGGCTGCGGCGCCCGCATGCCCCGCTCGGGCCTTTCTTAGCATGCGCATGATCTTTTCCGAAAACCGGTTTCCACTTTTCGGGATCATGCGCCAGAATGCTCAGCGGTCGGGCACGAAAGCAAGCCCGAGCGAGGTGGGTGCCGGGCTGCCTGCCCGCCCTCTCCACCAGGAGATGGCGACCAGCACTACGATGGTCGCCAGATACGGCAGCGCGGACATCAGCTGCGACGGAATGCCCATACCCATGGCCTGCGCGTGAAGCTGCAGGATTGTGATGCCGCCGAACAAATAGGCGCCGATCATCAGGCGAAACGGCAGCCAGGAGGCAAACACAACGAGCGCGAGCGCGATCCAGCCGCGCCCCGACGTCATCCCCGATATCCAGAAGGGGGTGTAGGCGAGCGGCAGGTAGGCGCCGCCCAGTCCCGCGCAGGCGCCGCCGAACAACACGGCAGCTGCGCGAATTCTCAGCACCGGGTAGCCGAGCGCGTGGGCAGAGGCGTGATTGTCGCCGATCGCGCGCAGTACCAGCCCCTGCTTGGTACGGTAGAGGAAGAACCAGATGCCGACGATGAGAGCGACCGAGAAGTAGACAAACGCGTTCTCGCCGAAGATCACGCGGCCGATCAGCGGAATGTCCGTGATGTACGGAATGTAGAGGTGCGCGGCACCGTCGATTTTCTGCCCCACGTAGCCCGAGCCGATCAGTCCGGATAACCCGACGCCCAGAATGGTGAGCGCCAGTCCGGAAGCCACCTGGTTGGCCGCGAGCCCGAGCGTCACAGCCGCGAAAACGGCGGACAGCGCCATGCCCGCCAGAATGCCGCAGAGCGCACCGATCGCGATCGAACCCGTGTGGTAGGCGCCGGCAAAGCCGCAGGCGGCGCCGACGATCATCATGCCTTCGACGCCGAGGTTCAGCACGCCCGCGCGCTCGACCACCAGCTCGCCCGAGGCCGCCAGCAGCAGCGGCGTCGAGGCGGCGATCACCGTGAGCAGGACGGCTTCAACGAACTCCATGGACGACCTTCGGCGCGAAGACGAGGCGGAAGCGATAGAGGATGAGCGTGTCGCAGGCGAGAACGTAGAACAGCAGGATGCCCTGGAACACCTTGGTGAAATCGAGCGGGATTTTCAGCGCGATCTGCGCGCTCTCGCCGCCGATGAAGGTGAGCGCCAGGAACAGCGCCGCGATAAGGATGCCGACCGGGTTGAGGCGGCCGAGGAAGGCCACGATGATCGCCGTGAAGCCGTAGCCCGGCGAGATGTTGGGCTGCAGGTGATTGACCGTGGCCGACACCTCGATGATGCCGGCAAGCCCCGCAAGCGCGCCGGAAATGAGGAACGTCACGACGGTCAGCGTCTTGTCGCTGAAGCCCGCGAAGCGGGCGGCGCGCGGGGCGGCGCCGACCAGCTTGATCTCGAAGCCCTTCAGCGTGCGCCCGAGCACGATGGTCGCGCCAACCACGACCAGCAGCGCGATGATGGCGCCGAAGTGCAGCCGGCTCCCCTCGATCAGGGTCGGCATCGAGGCGACCGCGTCGAATTCGGCGGTGGTCGGGAAGTTGAAGCCCTTCGGATCGCGCCACGGTCCGCGCACCAGATAGTCGAGCAAGAGCTCGGCGACATAGACCAGCATCAGCGAGGTCAGGATTTCGCTCGCGCCGAAGCGCACCTTGAAAAGTGCCGGGATCATCGCGTAGAGCGCCCCACCAAGCGCACCCAGCACCAGCATTGCCGGCAGCACCCAGTAACCGGCATCGGCGCCATGCGTCTTGACCGCGAGCCAGCCGCCGCAAATCGCGCCGATGAGAAACTGGCCCTCGGCGCCGATGTTCCAGGCGTTCGCCAGATAGCAAAGCGAAAGTCCGACGGCGATCAGCACCAGCGGCGTCGCCTTCACGGCGATTTCCTGCAGCGCCCACGGGTCGCGCAGCGGATCGAGGAAATAGATCTTCAGTGCCTCGACCGGCGGCTTTCCGAGCAGCGCGAACAGTGCCGCACCAGTGGCAAGCGTCAGCACGACCGCGATCAGCGGCGAGGTGAGCGCCATGACGATGGAGCGTTCGGCGCGGCGTTCAAGGACGAGTTGCATTCCCCGCCCCCTTCATGCCTACGCCCGCCATCAGCATGCCGATCTCGCCGCGGTCGGCGCGGCGCGTCTGGCGCGGCGCCGAGAGCCGGCCACTGCAGATCACCACCAGCCTGTCGGAGATCTCATAGAGCTCGTCGAGATCCTGACTCATCACCAGCACCGCCGCGCCGCGCGCCGCAAGATCGATGATCGCCTGACGGACGGCCGCCGCGGCTCCGGCATCGACGCCCCAGGTCGGCTGGCTCACAATGAGCAGGCGCGGCTCGCGCAGGATTTCACGTCCGACCACGTATTTCTGCAGGTTACCGCCCGAGAGGCTAACGGCTTCCGGATCGGGCTTTCCCTTGCGCACATCGTAGGTCTTGGTGATGCGGTCGACGAAGGCGCGCGCCTGCGCGCGGTCGATGAAGCCGCGGCGTACCATCGGACTTGCGGCATGTCCTGAGATCAGCGCGTTGTCGGAGAGCTTGAAGCGTGGCGCGGTCGCGTGGCCGAGCCGCTCCTCCGGGACGAAAGCGGCACCGAGCCGGCGCCGCTCGGTGATAGACAGCCGTCCCGCATCGCGCGTGTCGATGCGGATCGACGCCGGGTCATTCACCAGCGCCTCTCCGGACAACACGGCGAACAGTTCGTCCTGTCCGTTGCCGGCAACGCCCGCAACACCGAGGATTTCGCCGGCCGCGAGCTCGAACGTGATGCCGTCGAGCTTCACGCCATGCGGATCGTCCGGCGTGAAGTTCAGATTGCGCACCACAAGGCGCGGGTTGCCCAGCTTCTTCGAGGAATCGGATCGCACCGCGCCGACGTCGCCGCCCACCATCATGCCGGCGAGCGATTGCGCGGTTTCGGCGCGCGGATCGCATGTGGCGATGACCTTGCCGCCGCGCAGGATGGTGGCGGTGTCGCACAACGCGCGCACCTCCTCGAGCTTGTGCGAGATGTAGAGGATCGCGCGGCCCTCCTTGCGCAGGACGCGCAAGGTGCGGAAGAGCTGCTCGGCTTCCTGCGGGGTGAGCACCGAGGTCGGCTCATCGAGGATGAGGAGGTTCGGGTCCTGCAACAGGCAGCGCACGATCTCGATGCGCTGCCGCTCGCCGACCGAGAGCCGCCACACTTCGCGCTTCGGTTCGAGCGGCAGACCGTAGCTGCGCGAAACTTCGCGTACGCGCTCGTCGAGGCCGATAAGCTCGGCCTTGTCGAGACCGAGCGCCACATTCTCGGCGACGGTCAGTTGCTCGAACAGGCTGAAGTGCTGGAACACCATGCCGATGCCGCGTGCGCGCGCGGTGGCCGGCCCGGAGAGGACGATCGGTTGTCCCTGCCAGCGGAATTCACCGGCGGTCGGCTGCAGGAGGCCGTAGATCATCTTCACCAGCGTCGACTTGCCGGCGCCGTTCTCGCCGAGCAGCGCGTGCACCTCGGCGGGCCAGATTTCCAGGCTGATGGTGTCGTTGGCGACAAAGTCGCCATAGAGCTTGGTGATGCCGGCTGCTTCCAGCAGCGGCAACTCGTCGGGCTGCACCGGCCGGTCCGGCCCGGGAGCGATGGCGAGGGCGGCCTCAGCCATGGCGCGCCCTGCCCGCTTGCATTTCGCTGACCTTGCTGGCGTCCAAAACAGCCTCGCGCGCCATCAGCACTTGCGCCGCAATCGAAGCCGCAATCGCGGCCGGTGCCTTGTCCTTGATCGTGGTCAGCCCGATCGGACAGACGAGCTTGCCCACGACGTCCGCCCCCATACCCATCTTCTGCATTGCGGAGGTGAAGCGCGCGCGCTTGGTCGCGCTGCCGATCAGGCCGACGTAGCCGAAGCGATTTGCCTGCAACGCCGCGATGACGAGATCGAGATCAAGCGCGTGGCTATGTGTCATCACCGCGACAAAAGCGCCGTCGGGGGCGCGTGTCAGCAATTCGACCGGGTCACGGTCGCGGATTGCCGTCACGTTCGGCGGGAATGTTTCAGGAATGGCTCCGGGGCGTCCGTCCATCCAGGTCACTGCAAAGGGAAGCGGCGCCAATGTGGTCACCAGCGCGCGCCCGACATGGCCCGCGCCGAACAGATAGAAGGCAGTCGGCTCCTCGCCGAAGCGTTCAATCACAACGCCGTCCGGTTGGATGTCGTAGGCTGATTTGGAAGCCGCCGCGTCTGTAGCCTGGCGCACCAGCCGACCGTCATTACCAATCGTTCCGGTGGTGGTAAGCACGCCACTTCGCTCCCCCTCGGCAAGCCGCGCGACCACCTCGCGATCGGCCAGGCCAAACCGCTCGATCGTCAGCAGCACGCGCCCGCCGCAGCACTGCCC
>JBAVXH010000212.1:0-2392 GCA_049698215.1 Xanthobacteraceae bacterium
CCGCATGAACCGACCGGCGCGCAAGCGGCGTGCCTTCGATTGGTCCGCGGCCGTCATCGCGGCGCTCGCGATCGGCTCTGCGCTGTTCGTGTTCCTCCGCGACGGACAGGCGCGCTTCCTCGCCATACTCACCGAAGACGTCGCGCTGTTCGGCACCATGCTGCCGAAGGTGCTGGCCGGCTGCCTGATCGGGGCATTCGTCACGCTGCTGCTGCCGCGTGAGACGATTGCCAGGTGGGTGGGGGCAGAGTCCGGCATCGGCGGCATCCTCGTTGCCACGCTCGCCGGCGCGATCCTTCCCGGCGGGCCGTTCACCATCTATCCGATCGCCGGAGCCTTTCTTGCGGCCGGCGCAGATGCGGGCGCGGCCTGCGCCTTCGTGATCTCGTGGACACTCATCGGCTACACCCGCGCGATCGTGTGGGAGCTGCCGTTCTTCGGCCTCGACTTCGTGACCTGGCGGATCGTCTTCTCGGCGCCGCTGCCGATCCTCGCCGGCCTCGCGGCACGATATGCGTGGCGCTTCGTGAAGCCGGCGAGCCCATGAATCTCGCCATCGACATCGCGCTGTGGGCGATCGTGGTGGCGCTCGGGCTGACGCTGTTCCTGCGCGACCAGCCGATGTTTGCCGACTCGCTGCGCTTTGCGCGGCGCGAGTTCTTCGCGCTGCTGCCGCGCATCGCGATCGGCATGATCGGCTCGGGCTTCATCGCCGAGATCCTGCCGAAGCAGCTGATCCCCTCGCTGCTCGGGCCGGAAAGCGGCATCGCGGGACTGTTGTTTGCAACGGTTGCGGGCGCGCTCACGCCGGGCGGGCCGGTGGTCGGCTTCGCGATCGCGACCGCGGCGCTGAAAAGCGGGGCAGGGGCGCCGCACATCATCGCCTATACGATCGCCTGGGCGCTGTTCGCGATCCCGCGCGTGCTGGTGTTCGAGATTCCTGCGATGCCGGCGCGCGTGGTGTGGCTGCGCGTCGCCGTCTCGCTGCCGCTGCCGTTTCTCGCCGCCTGGATGGCGATGGTTGTGGGGCGGCCGTGACTCGGTCCTCATCCTGAGGAGCTGCGCGCCACTCCTCAGGATGAGGATTCTCAATGCATCACCCCCGCCGCCCGCGGCATGATCGCGCCGCGATGGCGGATCACCTGCGCGGCAAGCCCGTGCGCCGCGCTCACGGCCGCCACCGGACTCTCGCCTTTCAGCCGCGCCGCGAGATACGCCGCGTTGAACGAATCCCCCGCGGCCGTCGTGTCGACCGGCTCGACCACTTCGGGCACCGGCACATGCTCGCGTCCCGACTTGTCGGCGACCAGCGCGGTCGACGAGCCGTTCTTCACCACGATCTCGCCGATGCCGAAGGCCTGCAGCCGATCCACCGTCGCTTCCGGGTTGGTGTCGCCCCACAGCGTTGCCTCGTCCTCAAACGTGGGGAGCGCGATGTCGACGCGCTTGAGCGCTTCGGCGAACACCGTGCGCGTGCGCGCCACGTCGCCCTTCCAGCCGCGCGGGCGGAAGTTGCCGTCGAACGCAACCGTCACGCCCTGCTTGCGCGCAAGCTCCAACGCCGCGAGGAAACGGCCGAGCCCGGTGTTGGAGTAGAGTGAGAGCGTGACGCCGGAGAAATAGACGAGCCGCGCCGAGAGCAGCGCCTCGGCGATCTTCGCCCAGTTCGGCAGTTCGAACAGGTCGCGCGCCGGCGAAGTGTCACGCCAGTAGTAAAACTTGCGCTCGCCCTTCTCGTCGGTCTCGATCAGGTAGAGCCCGGGCATGCGGCCGGGCACGCGCACGATGTGATCCGCATTCACGCCCTCGGCGGCGGCGAGCGAGAGCAGCCCGGCCGAGTACGGATCGTCGCCCATCGCGCTCGCGTAGGCTGCCGGAATGCCGGCACGCGCCAGATAGACCGCGGTGTTGAAGGTGTCGCCGCCGAACGAGAGGCCGTAGCGGTTGTCCGCGCCGCGCGACAACTCGACCATCACTTCGCCGACGCAGATGACGCGGGTTTTCTCAGCCATGGCTCACCGGGTTTTTCGGGGCGAATGAAGCACGGGGAGGGCGGGGTTGTCTCTCCCTCTTCCCCTCGCCCCGCGAAGCGGGGAGAGGGCGGGAGAGGGGTAGCTTGCGTAAAGAGCCCTCTCCCCGCCGCTTCGCGGCGACCCTCTCCCGCAAGCGGGAGAGGGGAAAGAGGTGTGCCGCTCGCGCTGCGCCTCCATCTCTCCATCGATCCTCCGCATAGCCAACGCTGCGCGGCCCGTTGAGGAGGGGGGCGGGTGCCCCTTCGTCCGTTTCCGCTCCCCGAAAAACGTGAGGGGAGCAGAGCGCCGACAGGCGCTGGTGCGGAAGCGCCGCACCCGTGGTCCGCCTCGCGGTAGGACCCATCTCGGGATCGCCCGAG
>JBAVXH010000213.1:0-8429 GCA_049698215.1 Xanthobacteraceae bacterium
CGCGTCGACCCTCCCCGCAAGGGGGAGGGTAAAGGAGAGAACGGTGCGCGCTGCGCCGCATTCAACACCAGGCGGGCCCCATCATTTCGGCTCGTACTTCACGCCCGTGATCGGCGCGACGAGGCGATTGTAAGTCTCGCCGCACTTGTCGCCGCAGCGCTTGACCCACGCGGGCAGCACCACCGCGGTCAGCGCGTTGCGCAAGGTCGCGCGGTCCGCATCCGTCGCGCGGGTGATCGTCATCGGCTTGTCCTCAACCACGCGGCCGATCTTGCAGCCGTCCTTCTTTCCCGAGTTGCAGGCGATGCCGTCTTCCGTGAGCTCGAGGCCGAGCGCCCATTGCTTCTCCTGCACCTCGGTCATCACCTTTTGCAGGAAGTCACGCACCGCGGGGTCGAGTTTGCTCCACCACGCGAGGTTCACGCCGTAGGCGGCGACACCCCACTGCACCGGGAGCGCATACATGTGTTTCGTCACCTCGTACCAGCGCGCGCCATTGCCGGTGGCGGTGCCGGTGACGGCGCAATCGACCACGCCGCGTTCGAGCGCAGAGTAAACCTCCGGGAATCCGATCGCGACCGGCTGCCCGCCGATCGACTGGATGAAGTCGTTCTGCGATCCGCCCGGCGTGCGCACACGGCGCCCCTTCACGTCGGCGAGGCTCGCGATCGGCTCGCGGCAGAAGAACACCTGCGCCGGGAACGGGTAGGTCGCGATGATGCGCACGTTGAAGCGCTCCAGCTCCTTGTTCAGCTCCGGCATCACGGCTTCGGCGACCTTGCGGCCCATCTCATGCGATGAAAGCAGGCCAGCGAGATCGATGATGTCGAGCAACGGCGCATCGCCCGCGACGGTCGGCAGCGCGATGCCGCCGAGGTCGATCTGTCCGGCGCGCAGCACGCGCAGAAGCTCGGGTCCGGTCAGGTTACGCTCCGGCCAGCTTGCGAGGGTCACGGAAATGCGCCCGCCGCTGCGCTTGGGCAGTTCCTCGCGCAGCATCGGGATGTCGATCCGGGTGTATTGCGGGATGGTCGGAGAGAGCTGCGTCACCATCTGGATCGCGACCGGCGGGCCGGCGGGAAGCTCCTGCGCGAGGGCGGCGCCCGTCGATGCAGCGAGTGCAAGCGTGGTTGCGAGAATGCGGTTCATTGTTTTCCTTTCTTCGATCACGTGGGCGCGGCGTTCATCCCGGCGGGGCCGGAGACTTCGCGATAGGTGACGAGCGAGCGGCCGTCGGCCAGGCGGCGTCCGTCGGCGCGGACGTAGCGGCCGTCGGGCAGGCGGCGCGTCAGCGACGTGACCTCTCCTTGCCCGAAGCCCGCAGAGAGCTTGCGCGCCAATGCGTCCGGATCGTCGGTCGGCCCGTAGTCGCCGCGGCGTGCGAAAAAGGTCATCACCTCGAGCCGCTCAACGCCGGGCCGCACAATACCGGGCGGGATATTCATCAACGTGGAAGCTGCCGCATTGGCGACCATCAGCCGGCCGTCGGCGCTCCACAGCGCGACGCCGTCGCGCATCGCGTCGAGCGCGAGCTGGAAATCCGCGAGATCGGTGGAGCCGTCGCCGCCCTGAACCATGGCTGATAGTGGCATTTCCGGCTTCGCGTTGGGAAGGTGACGCCGACGGCCCCCCTCAGCGCGGCTCGTATCTCACGCCGGTGATCGGCGCGACGACACGATTGTACGTCTCGCCGCATTTGTCGCCGCAACGCTTGACCCACGCGGGCAGCACCGTGCCGGTAAGTACGCTGCGCAATGCCTCTCGATCGGCCTCGGTCGGACGCGTGAGCGTCATCGGGTTCTTGTCGGCGAGATGGCCGAGCTTGCATGCGTCGCTGTCGCCGGTGTTACACGCGATGCTGTCCGCAATGACCTCCAGCCCGAGGGTCCGCTGCTTCTCTTGCGCTTCGTTCACAACCGTCTGCAGGAAATCGCGCACCGCGGGATCGAGCTTGTTCCACCATGCGAGATTCACAGCGTAGACCGCGACCCCCCAATGCACCGGCAGCATGTAGAGGTGCCGGGTCACCTCGTGCCAGCGCACCATATTGCCAAGGGTTAGGTCGGCTACGGCGCAATCCAGGATACCGCGCTCGAGCGCGTAATAGGCCTCGGGAATCGGGACAACGATCGCCAGCGCGCCGATGGCCTGGATCAACTCCTGCATGGGGCCGATCGCCCGCACGCGCCGGCCCTTCAGGCTGGCCAGGCTTCCAACCGGCTCGCGGCAGAAGAGCACTTGCGGTGCCAACGGAAAGGCCGCGAGGATACGCAGATTGGAGCGTGCGAGTTCGCCGTTGAATTCCTCGATGACGGCTGCGCCGACCTTGCGGCTCATTTCGTACGAGGTGACAAGACCCGGGATGCCGGCAAGATCGAACAGCGGGGCAGAGTATCCCATCGCCGACAGGATGAAGCTTCCGAGCTGATGCTGGCCGCGGCCCAATCCTTCCAAGTGATCGCTGAGCCGCGAGTATAGCTCGAAGCCCGCGAAGAGCGTGACGGAGATGCGTCCGCCGCTGCGCCTGGGCAGGTCCTCGCCCAGCAACGGGCCGTCGACGCGGGTGTACTGCGAGCTGGTCCGGGCAAACTGCGTCACGATCGTGATCGCGACTGGCGGTCCCGGCGGAAGCTCTTGCGCAGGCGCGATGCCAGTCGATGCCACCAGGGCAAGCGCCGCAGCCAGAAAGCGATACATGGCGGTCCTTTTCTCCTCCTCAGGGGGCACCGCCCCAAGTCTGGCATTTGCACTCCGCATTGGGGAGGGTGCCCCGCTTGCGTCATTGCGCGCCAGTCCCTATTCACGGCCGCATGCCGATCGACAAGACCTATCAGCCCGCCGAGGTGGAAGGGCGCATCTATCAGCTCTGGGAAGCCGCGCAGGCATTCCGCGCCGGCCGTCCCGAACGGCGCGATGCCGCGCCCTACACCATCGTGATTCCGCCGCCGAACGTGACCGGCTCATTGCACATGGGCCACGCGCTCAACAACACGTTGCAGGACATCCTGTGCCGCTTCGAACGGATGCGCGGGCGCGACGTGCTGTGGCAGCCCGGCACCGATCATGCCGGCATCGCGACGCAGCTGGTGGTTCAGCGGCAGATGATGGAGCGGCAGGAGCCGAACCGGCATCAGATCGGTCGCGAAAAATTCCTCGAAAAGGTCTGGGCCTGGAAGGCGGAGTCCGGCGGCACGATCATCAACCAGCTCAAGCGCCTCGGCGCCTCGTGCGACTGGTCGCGCGAGCGTTTCACCATGGACGAGGGGCTCTCGAAGGCCGTGACCAAGGTCTTCGTCGAGCTCTACCGGCAGGACCTGATCTACAAGGACAAGCGGCTCGTTAACTGGGACCCGAAGCTGCTCACCGCCATCTCCGATCTCGAGGTGCAGCAGATCGAGATGAAGGGCTCGCTGTGGTACATCAAGTATCCGCTCGAAAGCTCTGATAGCGAATACATTATCGTTGCCACGACCCGGCCCGAGACGATACTCGGCGACACCGCCGTCGCGGTGCATCCGGACGACGAGCGCTACCGGCACCTGATCGGCCGACACGCGATCCTGCCGCTGGTGGGGCGCAGAATCCCGATCGTCGGCGACGAGATTTCCGACCCCGAGAAGGGCACCGGCGCCGTCAAGATCACACCAGCGCACGACTTCGCTGATTTCGACGTCGGCAAGCGGCACAGCCTGCCCCGGATCAACATTCTCAGCGTTGAGGCCAAGCTTGACCTGGAAGACAACGCCGATTTTGTGCATGACGTGCCGAGGTCGGCCGAGCTCGACGCGACAATGCGACTGCACGGTCAGGACCGCTTCGCCGCGCGCAAGGTTATCGTCGCTCGCCTGGAAGAGATCGGCCTCATCGATAAGATTGAGCCCAACACACATGTGGTGCCGCATGGCGACCGCTCGGGCGCCGTGATCGAGCCATTCCTGAGCGACCAGTGGTACGTCAACGCCAAGGAGCTGAGCTTTGCGGCACTCGCGGCGGTGCGCGAGGGCCGCACCCGCTTCGTGCCGCAGAACTGGGAGAAGACCTACTTCGACTGGATGGAGAACATCCAGCCGTGGAACATCTCGCGCCAGCTCTGGTGGGGGCACCAGATCCCGGCGTGGTACGGGCCGGATGACAAGGTGTTCGTGGCCGAGAGCGAGGACGAGGCGCTGGCGCAAGCGCTCGCCTACTACGTCACCAACGGCGTGCTGACGGACGAAGAGGCCGAGAAGATCGCGCAGGTGGACGATCGCCGCGCGACCTTCCTCAAGCGCGACGAGGACGTGCTCGACACCTGGTTTTCCTCCGCGCTGTGGCCGTTCTCGACGCTCGGCTGGCCCGAGGATACGCCGGAGGTGAAGCGCTATTACCCGACCAACACGCTGGTCACCGGCTTCGACATCATCTTCTTCTGGGTCGCCCGCATGATGATGATGGGCATGCACTTCATGAAAGAGGTGCCGTTCCACGACGTTTATATCCACGCGCTGGTGCGCGACGAGCGCGGCGCCAAGATGTCGAAGTCGAAGGGCAACGTCATCGATCCGCTGCACCTGATCGACGACTACGGCGCCGACGCGCTGCGCTTCACGCTTGCCGCGATGGCGGCGCAGGGGCGCGACATCAAGCTTTCGACCCAGCGCGTCGAGGGCTACCGCAACTTCGCGACCAAGCTGTGGAACGCAGCGCGCTTCGGCGAGATGAATGGTGCGGCGCTCGCGCCGGGCTTCGATCCGCGGCTTGCGACAGAGACGCTCAACAAATGGATCGGGCACGAGCTTGCCAAAGCGGCGCGCGAGATCACCGCCGCGATCGAGGGCTATCGCTTCAACGAGGCGGCCGGCACCGCGTATCGCTTCGTCTGGAACATCTACTGCGACTGGTATCTGGAGCTCGCCAAGCCGGTGCTGACCGGCCCGGACAGCGCCGCAAAGACCAAGACGCGCGCCATGGTCGCCTGGGTGCGCGACGAGGCGCTGAAGCTGCTGCACCCGTTCATGCCGTTCATCACCGAGGAGCTGTGGGGCATCACGGCGCAGCGTGCCGCGCTGCTCGCGCTCACCGAATGGCCCGCGCACGAGGGGCTCGACAACGCGGAGGCCGAGGCCGAGATCGGCTGGGTGGTGGACCTCGTCAGCGCCATCCGCTCGGTGCGCGCCGAGATGAACATCTCGGCCACGACGCCGCTCGAACTCATCAACGCCTCCAAGGCGACGAAGGAGCGCGCGGCGCGCTGGACCGAGCACATCATGCGGCTCGCGCGCGTGTCGGAGATTTTCTACATGGACCAGCCCGCGTCGGGCTCGGTGCAGCTGCTGGTGCGCGGCGAGGTCGCGGCGCTTCCGCTCAAGGGCATTATCAACGTGGCGGCCGAGCAGGCGCGGCTGCAGAAGGAAATCGCCAAGGTCGATGCCGACATCAAGCGCGTCGACGCCAAGCTCGGCAATCCGGAGTTCGTGCGCAAGGCGCCCGAGGAGATCATCGAGGGCGAGAAGGAGAAGCGCGAGGAGGCCGAAGGCCGCCGCGCGAAGATCCTCGAAGCGCTGGAGCGCCTGAAGGGCGCCGCGTGAGATGCGGCGCTTCGCGGCGCGCCTGGGGATCGCCCTCGGCGTCATTGCGCTGTTCGCAATCTGGATGGTCGGCGGCGCGGCCTGGATCACCGCGCGGCCCGCCGATCCGATGCTCTGGCCCGCGCGCGATGAGCGCATCGTCGACGTGTACGTGATCAGCAACGGCTATCACGCCGGGCTGGCGCTGCCGCGCGCGTGGCTTGCCGAGTTCGCGAGCGCGCGCGGCTATCCGGCGCTGATCGCCGTCGCGCAGCGCTTCGCGGCATTCGACTGGATCGAGTTCGGCTGGGGCGAGCGCGAGTTCTATCAGTCGGTTCCGGTCGTCGGTGACATGAACCTGCGGCTTGCGCTACGCGCGCTTTTCCATCCGGAAAACAGAAGCGTGGTGCACGTTGTGGGCATCAGCGGCGATCCCACGCAGGCCTTCAGGGCCGAGATGATGAAGGTGCCGCTCTCGTGGAACGGCTTCGACCGGATACTGGCAAAGCTCGACGCGACCTTCGTGCCGCCGCAGAACGGCGCGTTGCCCGATCTCGGCGGCGGGTTGTACGGGCCGAGCCTGTTCTATCCGGCCACGGGGAGGTTCGGCATCACGCGCGTGTGCAATCACTGGATCGGCGATCTGCTCGGCGCGGCCGGCTTGCCGGCCAATCCGGTGCTCGCGACCGTGCCGCAGGGCTTGCTTTTCTATCTGCGCTGGCGCGCCGGGCTGCGCCCGGTCAACTCCGCTCAGAAGAACTTGTAATTCACGCCGATCTTGGCGGTGTGGATGCCGCCGATCTCGTGCCTCGAGCAGAACGTCAGGTTCGGCAGGAACAGCCGGCCGCCGCCGGGGCCGCACGCCGTGACGCTGGTGTCGAGACCGAGGTAGAGATATTCGGCCTTCACCGTCCAATTGTGCACGAACGCCCACTCGGCGCCGCCGCCGACCACGAAGAACGCCGTGTTGGTGCTGCCGCGCGCGATCAGCGCCTGGCTGCTGCAGTTCGCGCCGGTGGTGGTGCACAGATCGATCGACTCCGCCGACACTTGAGTGAAGCCGACGCCGCCCTTGAGATAGAACAGCACGTCGTTGACCGCGTAGCCGAGACGGCCGGCAAATGCCGCATACCAGTTGCCGACCGTGGTGGTGTCGAAGGTGTCGTTGAAGCCGAACGCGAGATTGTAGGGGTTGTTGACGGTGGCGCTCAGGCGCATGACGCCGGCCTCGGCCTCGATGCCCCACACGAACCGGGACGAGGCGGGCTGCCAGTTGCAGCCGAGCGTGCCGCCGCCGATGCCGCTGGCGGGGAAGTTATAGCTGTAGGGAGCGGGATTTGCGGATTCGCCGGCGCTCGAGTCGTAGAACGTGGTCTGGAGCAGCGGCGGCGGGCCGAACACCTGCTGGCCGTTGGTCGAGGGATCGAACGTATCCACCGGACCGCGGCTCCAGGCGGCGCCTGCGTAGCCGCCCGCGTAGCAGCCGGTCCAGTTGCTTCCCGGCGAGCCGGGCAGCGCGACCGACCTGGTCGCCATCTCGCCTCCGCCGAAGCGATAGTTCAGCCGCGCGGTGACCTGCTGCGAGAAGAGCGACACGGGCATCGTGACCGGCGTTGCGGGCAGCAGCACGCCTGCGGCCGGCGCGGTGACGAGCGTGACGTTCTGCTTGCCGAAATCCGCAAAGCGATATTCGACGCCGAGGCTCCAGTTGTTCCAGAAGGCGTACTCGAAGCCGCCGCCGAAGGTCACGCCGAGGTAGTCCTGGCTCGAGCCGACGCCGGGGGCGCTGAAATTCTGCGGCGGCGCGGCCGGGAAGGGCGCCAGCGCCGGACCGAGGAGGGTCTGGAAGGTGTAGTTGCCGCCGGTCTTGAGGCTGGTCACGGCGAGACCGCCGGTCGCGTAGACCAGCAGCCGGTCCCAAGCGTAGCCAAAGCGGCCGCGGAACGTCGCCTGCCATTGGCGGTCGATGAAGTAGTTGGCGAACGTGTTGCGGGTGATGTTGCCGGTCGGCGACAGGCCGGGGTTGAATTCAAGGAACGATGCGCTGAGCGTGTCGCGGCTGCGCAGAACCTGAAAGTCGGCTTCGACGCCGTAGACGATGTTGCCGGACTGGAAGTTGTAGCCGATCTGGCCGCCACCGATGAACGACGCGCCGGACTTGGATTGATTGAACGGGACGGACGAGAAGCCGCCAGGGAATCCGAAGAAGGGGCTCGGGAATCCCGCGAATGCGCCGTTCGGATCGACGAAGACGAAGCCCGGCGAGGTCAAGTTGAGCTGGCCGGGATCCTTGCGATCCAGCACGGCGCCCGCGTTGACGCCGACGTACGCGCCGGCCCAGCTGAATTGCACCGGCAACGGCACCGCCTTGACCGGCATGTCGGCTGCATAAAGCGCCGTCGAACTCATCAACAGCGCCAAAGCGCCAATCGCACCCGTCCGCATTGACCCCACCCCGTATTTTTCTGCCGCCAACGGGTGAAAACGCGACACGCCCCGTAGTTGCGAGTCCTAGCAGACGACCTTGCGTTAGCCTGTTGCACGGTTGCATCAGTGAGCCGCATTCAACGCCAAGGGGGCAGGAACGCACGGGTTTTTCCTGCGGCAGGGCGGCGCACCCCTCACAGTTTCACTTCGCCGATCTGCGCAATCGGCGACTTGGCAATCTACGACTTGAACGGCTTGCTGAGAAATCGCGAGGCTTTCAGTCCGTAGCGCCACGGGTGATCGACCGCCTTGGTGATGCCGATGCGCGGGCCGGCCACCACCTCGACATCGCCCGCGCGTGCGCGCAGCTCGAATGGCGGCTCATCGAGCGCGCAGCCGTTCTGCGCACGCGTGATGCCGAGCGCCTCGGTCAGCCGCCCCGGGCCGGAGCAGAGC
>JBAVXH010000214.1:0-6212 GCA_049698215.1 Xanthobacteraceae bacterium
GTCGACCACCACGATCTCGTTGCCGAGGCCGTTCATCTTCACAAATGCGTGGCCGGAAAGCGCGCTCATTGGATGGTCCGTGGAACTCACGTTATATGGCGAAAGATCGGCGCAACGCCAGCGTCCGGCGCATGGCGCGCCGTCCCGCATGGGGCGGCAAATGGGGCTGCGCCGTGGTATGAGTCGCTGCCGTCCGGGGCGGAGCAGACGGTGTAGGAGAGACCAATGCGGTTCCCGCGCCTGATGACGTGGCTGCTGATCGCGCTGTTCGCTGGCCTGATGGCCACCGGCGCGTTGGCCCAAACGCCACCGCCACCACCGCCATCACAGGCCGCGCCGCAGCCCCGCCCGGGCGACGCTTTCGGCGAAGAAGTAACGCTCGCCGCGAAGACCATTGTCTTCGCCAAGGGCTCCGCCAACTGGGATTCGGCCTTCGAGACCTTGGTCGAGGCCTTCAAGAACGTCTACGGCGCGCTGCAGAAGCAGGGGCTGAAAGCGGCCGGCCCGCCGATGACGATCTACACCGCGACCGACGACACCGGCTTCGAGTATCAGGCCGGCGTGCCGGTCGCCGAGGAGCCGAAGGGCCCGCTCGGCGAGGGGCTGGCGGTCGGGAAATCGCCGGAAGGCAGGGCGCTGAAGTTCATTCATCGCGGCTCGTACGACGCGATGGATTCGACCTATGAGGCAATCACCAACTTCCTCGATGAGAAGCGGCTCGAGGCGCGCGACCTGTTCGTCGAGTTCTACCTGACCGACCCGCTGACCACACCCGAGGACAATCTCCTCATCGAGGTCTACGTGCCGGTGAAGTGACGGCGAAGCCGTCATCCCGGACGCGGCGCAGCCGCGATCCGGGATCGAAAACACTCAGGCCACCGCGCGCGCCTCGATCTCCCACACCTGACCGGGCTTCAGCAGCCGAAACCGCTCCGGCTCAATCTCCGCCTCGATCCGCGCCTTGATCAGTGCCTGTTCCGGCGCGTCGAACGGTTCGTCGGTGAGCTGGAACGTGCCGTAGTGATGGCCGAGCGCCAACTCGGCGCCGCTGTCGAGAAACGCCTTCACCGACTCCGCGGGATTCATGTGCTGATCGCCCATGAACCAGCGCGGCTCGTAGGCGCCGATGGGCAGCACGGCGAGCCGAAACGGGCCATAGCGGTCGCGGACGCTGCGGAAATGATGGCCGTTGCCGTAGCCTGTATCGGCCACGTGATAGATCCGCCCCGCCGGCGTCTCGATCACGAACGAAGCCCACAGCGCCTTGTTGCGGTCGGTGAGGCCGCGGGCCGACCAGTGGCGCGTCGGCACGAGCGTCACCGCGACGCTGTTGCCGAGCTCGATGCGCTGGTGCCAGTCGAAGGCCTCGGCGCGGATCGCCGCATCGTGCGTTTTCATGATGGTGTCGTTGCCGAGCGGCGTGATGACGCGCGGATGGTGCGCGGCCTCCAGCCGCGATAGCGTCTCGGCGTCGAGATGATCGTAATGACAGTGCGACACCAGCACGATGTCGATCGGCGGCAGCGCCTCGAAGGCGATGCCCGGGTCGTTGACCCGCTTCGGGCCTGCGAAGCTCACCGGCGAGACGCGCTCCGCCCAGACCGGGTCGATCAGGATGTTGAGGCCTGAGGTCTGCAGGAGCCAGCTTGCATGGCCCACGTAGGAGAGCCGCCATTCAGAGTCATCCACGCGCGCGGGCGGCGCATCGCGGTAGGGGCTCGGCGCCCATTCGGGCCAGGGCGCCTTCTCGCGGCTCGTGTACCAGCGGAACAGGGTGGTCACGCTCTTCGGCGGCGAGGAGTAGGGGTCGAAGAACCGCGTGCCGTCGAAGTGATCCGAGACAGGCCCATCGTAGTAGCGCGCCGAGGCCGTGCGGATGCCGAACACGCCGGCGACCGCGCCGACGGCGGCTACTCCGGCAAGCAGGCGGCGGCGGGAGAAGAGGGGCATGGTGATCTCTAGCGAGGGCCGATGAGGCGCACGCCTTCCAGCGGCGCCGCCTTTATCAGTTCGTTATCCAGGGTGGCGAGCGCCAGTCCCTCGCGTTGAGCGAGTTCAAGATAAACAGCGTCATAGAGACTCAGCCGGTGCAGCCGCGCGAGCGCCAGCACAGCAGCGTGCTCGGGCAAGGCCGCATGATCGATCGCGAAACGTTCGAGGATCCGAAAAAAACGAGACGTGTAGTCTTCGGTCAAACGCCTGCGGCGCTCTCCCTGCAGCGCGACGTTGCGAACCTCAAACCACCAGTGCAGTGGGACGAGCGCGCTTTCGCGGTCACGCTCCAATAGATCCCACGCAGCGTCGGCGCGGGCGTCATGTTCGTCCTGAAAGCACCAGCAGCCGACGACCGATGCATCAAGGACGAACGGCACGACTATTTGCGGCCTTCGTCACGCCAAGCGAGAATTTCCTCGACGGTCGCGCGTCCGGCCGTCTTGCGCAATTCCTTGATCTCGGCCATTGCCCGCAGCGCATCGGCGCGGCGTTCGTCCTCCTCCCGAACGAGACGCGCGATCGGCTTGCCATGGCGGGTGATGACGACGGTTTCGCCGCGTTCGACCTGATCGAGCAGCTCCGCAAACTGTGCTTTTGCCTGAGAGGCTTGAATTTGTTTCATTTTCCATTGACCGGTCAATTTGACCGGTCAGAATATAGCCTGACCCGCCGCACGCTGCAAGGAGCGGGAAACGTTGACTATCTGATGCCCGGGCCTTAGTTCTCCGCCCGCTCTCGCAAGAGACCATACCGTTAACCCGCCGCCCGGGTCCCGAAGCCGGCGGCCACCGCCCGACAGCGCGATGCGCCCTCGGGCGCAAACGTGTTTTTGGAATGCCTCATCCTGAGGAGCGCCCGGAGGGCGCGTCTCGAAGGATGATGAGTGTGGCGGTCCTTCGAGACGCGTGCTTCGCACGCTCCTTAGGACGAGGTCGGAGACCGAATGTTCGACAGCCTGTCCGAAAGGCTTGGCGGAATTCTCGACCGGTTGACCGGGCGCGGCGCGCTCTCGGAGGCCGACGTCGATGTGGCGCTGCGCGAGGTGCGCCGCGCGCTGCTCGAAGCCGACGTCGCGCTCGATGTTACGCGCACCTTCACCGAGCAGGTGAAGAAGAATGCCGTCGGCGTGGCGCTGATCAAATCGGTCAAGCCGGGACAGATGGTCGTGAAGCTGGTCCACGACCAGCTTGTCGAAACGCTGGGTGCGAACGCCGAGCCGATCGACCTGAATGCGCCCGCGCCGGTCGGCATCATGATGGTCGGCCTGCAGGGCTCGGGCAAAACCACCACGACCGCGAAGATCGCGCGGCGACTCACCGAGCAGGGCAAGCGCAAGGTGCTGATGGCCTCGCTCGATACGCGCCGCCCGGCCGCGATGGAGCAGCTCGCGGTGCTGGGTCAACAGGTGAACGTCCAGACACTGCCGATCGTCGCCGGCCAGACTCCGCCGCAGATCGCGCGCCGCGCGCTCGAGGCGGGCCGGCTCGGCGGCTTCGACGTGGTGATGTTCGATACCGCGGGCCGCACTACGCTCGACGAAGAGATGATGGCGGAGGCGGCAAGCGTAAAGCAGGCCGTCAATCCGCATGAGGTGCTGCTGGTGGCGGACGCGCTGACCGGTCAGGACGCCGTCAATCTTGCACGCTCGTTCGACGAGCGCGTGGGCTTAACCGGCATTGTGCTGACCCGCGTCGATGGCGACGGGCGTGGCGGCGCCGCGCTCTCGATGCGCTCCGTCACCGGCAAGCCGATCAAGCTGATCGGCACCGGCGAAAAGCTCGACGCGCTGGAAGATTTCGATCCCGCGCGCATCGCCGGCCGCATCCTCGGCATGGGCGATATCATCTCGCTGGTCGAGAAGGCCGCCGCCACGATCGACGCCGAGAAGGCGGCGCGCGTTGCCGAGAAGATGCGCAAGGGCGCGTTCGATCTCTCCGACCTGCGTGAGCAGTTGACCCAGATGCAGAACATGGGCGGCATCGGCGGGCTGATGGGCATGCTGCCGGGCGTCGCCAAGATGAAGAACCAGTTGCAGGCCGCCAATCTCGACGAGCGCGTGCTCAAGCGGCAAATGGCGATCATCGACTCGATGACTCCGCGCGAGCGGCGCAATCCGGACGTTCTCAAGGCGAGCCGCAAGCGCCGCATCGCCGAAGGCTCGGGCACCAGGCCGGAAGACATCAACCGGCTTTTGAAGATGCATCGCGGCATGGCCGACATGATGAAGGCGATGGCCGGCGCGAAGCGCGGGCCCATGGCAGGGCTCGCACAAGCGATGGGCTTCGGCGGCGGCATGCCGAGCCCCGAAGAGATGCAGAAGCTCGCCGAGAAGATGCCCGGCGGGCTGCCGCCCGGCATGCCGGGCGCTCCCGGATTGCCGCCGACCATGCCCGGCCTGCCGCCGAATTTCCCCGGAAACTTTCCTGGCCTGGGCCCGAAGATGCCCGGTCTTGGCGGATTTCCCGGACTTGGAAAGAAGAAATAGTCGCTGTGGAAATCTCGCAGACGAATATCGCCGTACTGGCCGCGATCATATCGGCGCTTGCCGCCATGACGGTTGGAATCGTGTCGGCGGTCACCTCGGTTAGGATCGCTCGCCAAAGCGCGTCGCAAAAGCTTGCCGAGATGCGTCAACTTTGGATCAATGAATTGCGGAATCATATTGCTGAGTTCATTGGCACAACTCATCGCATCTTGAATGAGAGTGGTTCAGATCGCGCGCGTGAATCCAAAACTCGGATCTTGGAAGAATTGAACGCAGCGTTGATGCGCGCAGAAAGCCTCATTTCAATGCACTTGAACCATGACGAGGAAGCATCAAAGAGACTTGTGTACGTTGTTGCGCAATGTCGTGGGGCTGCTGCGCATATGTCGCATCAGCCGACACCGGACATGACCGCCCGAATACACAGCCACCTTCTTGAAATTGAAGCCCTAAGCAGGGTGGTCCTGAAATCTGAATGGAATCGCGTGAAGGATGAAATCAAACCGTCCAATCGGGCGACTCGCAGAGCGCGCGTGGCGAAACTGCACGAGCAACTTCAAAGTATCGAAAATTCAAGTGCTCGATATGTCCATAACGTCTTCAACCCATGATGGAGTGACAAAATGTCCCTGAAGATCCGGCTCGCGCGTGCGGGCACCAAGAAGCGTCCCGTCTATCACATCGTGGCGGCGGACAGCCGCATGCCGCGCGACGGCCGCTACATCGAGCGGCTCGGCCACTTCAATCCGCTGATGGCGAAGGACAACAAGGATCGCCTCAAGATCGACCTGGAGAAAGTGCAGGCGTGGATGAAGAAGGGCGCGCTGCCGACCGATCGCGTGGCGCGCTTCCTCGACGAGGCCGGCGTGATGAAGCGCGAGACGCGCAACAATCCCGAGAAGGCGAAGCCGAAGAAGAAGGCGCAGGAGCGCGCTGCTGCTGCTGCTGCCGCTGCTGCTCCGGCGGAAGGCGCGGCTCCGGCGGCCACGAGCTAAGCGGGTGGGATGAGCCGCGTCTGCATTGCGCAGATCGGCGCCGCGCACGGCGTGCGCGGCGAGGTGCGGCTCAAGGCCTTCACCGGGGATCCGCTCAACGTCACGCGTTATGGCGCGCTCGAGAGCGAGGACGGAAAGCGGCGCTTCGAGATTGAGTCGGTGCGGCCAGCCAAGGACATGCTGGTCGTGCGGCTCAAGGGCGTCACCGATCGCAACAGCGCGGAAGCGTTGACGAACATCCGGCTCTACGTCGCGCGCGAAAAGTTGCCGCAGCCGGAGACTGACGAGTTCTATCACGCCGATCTCGTCGGCCTGACCGCGCAGAAGCAGAACGGCGAGACCGTTGGCACCGTGAAGGCAGTTCACAATTTCGGCGCGGGCGATCTGCTGGAGATCGAGCGGGCCGAGGGCGCGACGATCATGCTGCCGTTCAACGAAACCACCGTGCCTCTCGTCGATGTGGCGGGTGGCAAAATCGTGGTCGAGCCGCCGGTGGACTCGTGATGTGGCGCGCGACGGTGCTGACGATCTTTCCCGAGATGTTTCCCGGGCCTCTGGCGTTAAGCCTCGCCGGCAAGGCGCTGGAGAAAGGCGTCTGGGCGCTCGACACCATCGACATCCGCGACCACGCGACCGACAGACACCGCACCGTCGATGATACGCCGGCCGGCGGTGGGCCCGGGATGGTGATGAAGGCCGATGTGCTGGCGCGCGCGATCGATGCGGCGGGCGAGGGG
>JBAVXH010000215.1:0-54045 GCA_049698215.1 Xanthobacteraceae bacterium
CGCGATCGCGGCACGCTGGCGCTGCCCGCCGGAGAGCTGCGCGGGCATGCGGCGGCCCATCTCGGTTGACAAGCCGACGCGCTCCAGGATGGCCGCAACGCGCCGTTCGATCTCGCCGCGCGAGAAAGTGCCCTGTGCGGCGAGCGGCAGCGCCACGATGTCGTTGATGCGGTGGCGCGGATTGAGCGAGGCGAACGGATCCTGGAACACCGGCTGGATGAGGCGCGCCCGCGCCTTGCGGTCCAGATCGGACAGGCGCTGGCCATCGACCAGCACGGCGCCGGCTGTCGGCGCGAGCAGGCCAAGAATCAGGCGCGCCAACGTGGATTTCCCGCAGCCGGACTCGCCCACGATGCCGAGCACGCTACCGGCCGGCATGCTCAACGTCACGTTGTCAACGGCGATCACGCGTTTCTGCGGCGCGAGCCAGCTGGAGCGCGCCTTGAACTCGCGCCTGAGATTGGTCACCTCGATCGCGCTCATGCGGGCTGCGGCTCGGCAACGCCGCGCGGCGCGAGACGGCAGAGGTAGTCATGCGCGAGCGCCGCCGACTTGCGCGGAATGTCGCGCTGGCAGGTCGCATCCGCGTGAGCGCAACGCGAGCGGAAGGCGCAACCCGCAAAGCCGGGCGCGATCGCCGGGACGACGCCGGGGATTGAGCCAAGTGGCTTGTCGCGCTGCACTTTTCCGGGCACCGGGACGCAGGAGAGGAGCCCGCGGGTGTAGGGATGCTGCGGCGCGCGGAAGAGGTCATCCGTGGGCGCGGATTCAACCACTTCGCCGGCATACATCACCGAAACATAGTCGGCGACGCGCGCCACGATGCCGAGATCGTGGGTGATCAGGAGAATAGAAAGACCGAACTCGCGCTGTAATCGCGCGAGCAACCGCAAGATCTGCGCTTGTACGGTGACGTCGAGTGCGGTGGTCGGTTCGTCGGCGACGAGCAATTCGGGATCGCACATCAATGCCATCGCGATCATCACCCGCTGGCGCAGCCCGCCCGAAAGCTGATGCGGGAACTGGCCGAGCCGCATATCGGGCGCCGTGATGCCGACGCGGCCCATCAGTTCGATGGCGCGCTCCAGCGCCGCCGCGCGCGAAGCGCCTTTGTGGCGGGTCAGCACCTCGGCCATCTGCGAGCCGACCGTGAAGGCCGGATTGAGGCTCGTCATCGGCTCCTGGAAGATCATCGACATGCGGTTGCCGCGGATGCGCGCCATCGCACGATCGGGCAGCGACAAGAGATCGGTGCCGGCAAAGTCCATGCGCGTCGCGCGGCGCTCCCCGCCGCGCGCGAGCAGGCCCATGATGGCGAGCGCGGTCACCGACTTGCCGCATCCGGATTCGCCGACCAGGCAATGCGTCTCGCCCTTCTCCAGCCGCAGCGAAGCGCCGCGCACCGCGGCGGTGCGGCCGAAGGTGACGGAAAGATCTTCGACGTCGAGCAGCGCGCTCACCGCAATCGCTCCATGCCAAGCAGATTGCGCAAGCCATCGCCCACCAGGTTGATGCCGAGCACCAGAACAAACAGCGCCGCGCCAGGGATCATGATCACCCAAGACGTGAAAAACATGTAGTCCTTGCCCTCGGCGATCATCAGACCCCATGAGGGCAGCGGCGGCGGCACGCCGAGACCGAGGAACGACAGCGCGGCTTCCAGCAGGATCGCCAGCGCCATCTCGAGCGTCGCCACCACGGCAAGATGGCTCGCGATATTGGGCAGGATTTCGCGGATCAGGATGTGCGATGTCGACGCGCCCGCGCACCAGGCGGCACTAACGTAGTCGAGTGTGCGCACCTGCATGGTGGTGGCGCGCGCCACCACGGCGAAACGGTCCCACAACAGAAGGCCTAGCGTGGCGACCACCAGCATCAGCCCGGAACCGAGCAATCCCACTACCGCCAACGCGACCAGCACCACCGGGATCGAGAGCCGCGTCGTGATCGCGAACAGTACAACGTCATCGACGCGCCCGCCGAAAAAGCCGCCGAGCACGCCGAGCGTGATGCCGATGAGGCCGGAGGTGATCACCGTCATGATGCCGATCAGCAGCGAGATGCGGGCGCCGTAGACGAGGCGCGCAAGATAGTCGCGGCCCAGCTGGTCGGTGCCGAACGGGTGCGCGGCCTGCGTGCCCTCCATCCAGAATGGCGGGACGAGCCGATTGCCGAGATCCTGCGTGAAGGGATCCGCAGGCACGAGGGCATTGCCGAACAGCGCGGCGGCGGCGACAACGCCAACAATCGCAAGCCCGATCGCGAAGCCTGCCGTGCCGACCCGCGCGGTCTGCGGGGCCACAACGGCGGCGGGCGTGACGGCCTCCGTGCTCATCCGGCCCTGAGCCTCGGATCGAGCAGCGCGTTGAGGATGTCGGCGAGCAGGGTCAGGCCGATATAGATCGCGGCGAGCACCAGCACCACCGCCTGCACCACCGGGAAATCGTTCTTCGCGATGCTCTCCCAGCCGAGATAGCCGACGCCGTGCAGCGCGAACACAGTCTCGATCACGATCGAGCCGCCAAGCATGAAGCCGAGTTGCACCGCGGCGATCGACACCACCGGGATCGCGGCGTTGCGCAGCGCGTGCTTGAAGATGATGCGGGCGCGCGACAGCCCCTTGGCGCGCGCCGTGCGAATATAGTCCGACGCCATCGCCTCGATCATGCCGGAGCGCGTCTGCCGCGTCAGCGCCGGGACTGCGGTGAACGCGAGCACGATGCCGGGCATCACGAAGTGTTGCCAGGTGCCGGTGCCGGAGATCGGTAAAATGCCGAAATGCAGCCCGAGCACGATCATCAGGATCAGCGCGAGCCAGAAGCTCGGGATCGCCTGCCCGACCATGGTGAACATGGTGACCGTCCGGTCAATCCAGGTGTTCTCGCGGACCGCCGCCAGAATGCCGAGCGGGATGGAAATGATCAGCGCGAGGCTCAATCCCACGAGGCCAAGCGTGAGGGTGATCGGCATGCGCTTCGCGATCAGGTTCGAGACGTTGTCTTTGAAGAAAAAGCTCTGCCCGAAATCGCCCACGGCGGCGCGCCCCATCCAGCTGAAAAACTGCACATAGAGCGGGCGATCGAGGCCGTAGGCTTTGCGGATGATGTCGATGTCGGTTTGCGTTGCCTGCGGGCCCGCAATCGAGATCGCGAGGTCGCCGGAGAGCCGTGTCAGCATGAAGGCCAGCACCATCACGGTGAGTGCGACCAGCACGCCGATCGCCAGACGCCGCATGATGAGGCGCAACATCGCTGGTCCCGCAACCCTCTGGATGATGCCTGCGCGGCAAGCGTCTCATCAAAGGGGAGCGCCGTGCAAGGCCCGAGAAGCCGCTGCTACGGTCCTCATCCAATGGTCCGTTGTCTTATTCCATTGTTTGTATACCGTTCGCCGCGATACGGCCGGAGGGGGAGACCACCATGCTTCGACGAATGACGCTTCTCGCCTGCGCGGCGTTTCTTTTCGCGGGGCCAGCCGCGGCGCAGAAGGTGGTCGTCTACACGTCGAACGACTCGAACTTGAATCGCTTCGTCTACGATGCGTTCAAGAAGGAAACCGGCATCGAGGTGGAGGGCGTTGAGGCGGGCTCGGGGGTCGTATTCCGCCGCATCCAGTCGGAGCGCGAGCGCCCGCTCGGCGACATCGTGTGGGGCGTGAGCCGCACGCTGTTGCGCGCTAACAAGGCGCTACTCGCGCCCTATGCGTCGAAGAACAAGGATGCGGTGCCGGCGCAGTTCCGTGACCCGGACGATCACTGGATCGGCTCGAACGTCCACATCCTGGTGATCCTGCAGAACACCAAGCTGCTCCCGGAGGACGACGGGCCGAAGGGCTGGGCCGATCTGATGGATGCGAAGTGGAAGGGCAAGGTCGCGTTTACCGACCCAGCCAATTCCGGCTCCGCCTACTCCAACCTCACCATGCTGGCGGAGCTGTGGGGGCCCGGCGAAGCCGGATGGGAGAAGGTCGCGCAGCTGCTCGCCAATACGCGCGTGCTCAACCGCTCCAGTCTCGTGTTCCAGGGCGTCGGCAACGGCGAGTTTCCGCTCGGCATGTCGCTCGAGTATGCGGGCTACCAGTGGTCATCGAACGGCGCGCCCGTGAAGGTGATCTATCCCGCCGACGGCACCATCGCGCAGATGGAAGGCGTCGCGATCATCAAAGGCGGGCCGAACACCGAGAATGCAAAGCAGTTCGTCGATTACGTCACCCGCAAGGATGTGCGCGAGGCAATCCTGAAGTTCGCCTTCCGCCGTCCGGCGCGGCAGGACCTCGATCTGTCGAAGCTGCCCGGCGCGATGCCGCAGCTCTCTGCCATCAAGATTCTCGATTACGACGAGGACCGCTGGGTCGAGAAGCGCGCCGAGACCGCGCAGAAGATTCAGGATATCATCCGCCGCACGCGCTGACCGGGAGCAGGCGTGACCGCGATCACCATCGAGGGTGTAGCCCGTACCTTCGGTGCCGTGCGTGCGGTCGACGACATTTCCATTACAGTGCGCGACGGCGAGTTCTTTACGCTGCTCGGGCCCTCCGGATGCGGCAAGACCACGCTGTTGCGCATGGTGGCGGGGTTCTGTGAGCTCGATACCGGCCGCATCCTCTTCGGTGAGCAGCGCATCGACATCCTGCCGCCGCACAAGCGCAACACCGGCATGGTGTTTCAGAACTATGCGGTGTTTCCCAATCTCACCGTCGGGGGCAACGTCGCATATGGCCTGCGCGCGCGAAACGTGCGGTCTGACGAGACCCGCGAGCGCGTGGCGCGCGCGCTCAGACTGGTCCAGCTTGACGGCTTCGCCGAGCGCTGGCCGCATCAGCTCTCCGGTGGTCAGCTCCAACGCGTCGCGATCGCGCGCGCCATCGTGATCGAGCCGCATGTGCTCCTCCTCGATGAGCCGCTCTCCAATCTGGATGCCAAGCTGCGCGTCGAGATGCGCGGTGAAATCCGCCGCCTGCAGAAGCTGCTTGGCATCACGGTGCTCTACGTGACCCACGATCAGGAGGAGGCGCTCGCGATCTCCGACCGCGTCGCGGTGATGCGTGCGGGGCGTATCGAGCAGATCGCGGGCCCTCGCGAGATCTATGAGCGGCCCGTGACGCCGTTCGTCGCGAGCTTCGTCGGTACGACGAACCTGCTGAACGGCGTGATCCGTTCTCGCGACGGCGATGCGGCTGATATCGCAGTCGCGGGCATCGCGCTGCGAGTCGCCGGCGTCCAGGGAAATGTTGGAGACAACGTTGTCCTTTCGCTGCGGCCGGAGGCGCTCCGTCTGCTGTCACCTGGCGAGGCCGCGCCAGCTCGTTGTGTCACGTTGGCGGGTGCGCTCCGTGAGGTCGAGTATCTCGGACCTGTCACCCGCTTCACTGTGACGCTCGCTGATGGTGCCGCGCTTCAGCTGATGGCTTTGATGCCGCCTGCGGCATCCGGACAAGTCACGGTTGCCTTCGACCCGCACCGCGTTGTTGTGCTCGGAGCGCCCGCATGAGGGGGTTTTTCGGCCGCAACGCCTTTCCGCTTGTGGTCTTTGCGATCGCGATCGTTTTTCTCGGGCTGTTCTTCTTGTGGCCGCTGCTGAAGGTGTTCGGCGCCAGTATTCTCGATGCGTCCGGCAAAAACTTCACGCTCGCGAACTACGTCAGCGTGCTGTCGAACCGGTTCTTCCTCAACGGCCTGACCAACAGCCTCGGTATCGCGGCGGCGGCCGCGATCTGCACCGTGCTGATCGGCGTGCCATTCGCCTTCTGCCTCGCGCGGCTGCCGATCGGCGGCAAGGCGGCGCTGCTCGCGCTTGCCGCGCTGCCGCTGGTGCTGCCGTCGTTCGTCAGCGCCTACGCGCTGGTGCTGTTGTTCGGCCGCTCCGGCATCGTCACCGGCGCGCTGCAATCAATCGGCATTCCCTTCGAGTCGATCTACGGCCCGAAGGGCATCATCGTCGTCTACACGCTGACGCTCTATCCCTACATCGTGCTGCCGGTCACGGCGGCGTTCAAATCGATCGACGTGTCGGTCGAGGAAGCAGCGCAGAATCTCGGCGCCTCGCGCGCCCGCATGCTGCGCACCGTCACGCTGCCGCTGGTGCTGCCGTCGATCCTTGCCGGCGCGCTGCTCGTGTTCATCGAGGCGCTGGAGAACTTCGGCGTGCCCTTCGTGCTCGCCGAGGATCGGCCGATCCTCTCGGTCGAGGCCTACAAGCTGTTCGTCGGCGAAACGACCGATAATCCGGCGTCCGCCGGGGTGCTCGGCATGCTGTTGATCGTCTGCACTGTTGTTGCGCTGCTGATCCAGCGCGGTGTGCTGGCGCGGCGCAATTTCGCGACCGGCGCCCGGCGCTCTGCGCCGGTCTTGCAGGTCAGCCCTGCGTTGCGCCGGCTTGGCTCGATCTATTGCTGGCTGGTGGTCGGCGCCGCGCTGGTCCCGTTCGTCGCCGTGGTGGTGATCTCGTTCATGCCGTACAGCGGGCCGGTGCTGCACGCCGGCTTCTCCTTCGGCAACTTCACCCAGCTGTTCGAGCGCTCCTATCGGCCACTCACCAATACGCTCATGCTAGCGACCCTTGCGGCCTGCGGCGCGACGCTGATCGGAGTCCCAATCGGCTATGTCGTTACGCGCTACCGTTCGCGCCTCTCCGGCCTGATCGACATCGTGGCGACCTCGCCCTTCGCGGTCGCCGGCACGGTGCTCGGCATCGGTTTGGTGATGGCGTTTTCCAGCGGCTTCCTGATCCTGACCGGCACCTGGCTCATCATGGTGCTCGCCTACATGGTGCGGAAGCTGCCGTTCTCGGTGCGCTCCGCCGGCGCGATCCTGCAGCAGATCGACCCGAGTCTCGAGGAAGCCTCGATCAATCTCGGCGTGCCGCCGGCACTCACTTTCGTGCGCATCACCGTGCCGCTGATGCTCGGCGGCATCGTCGGCGGCTTCGTGCTGACCTTCGTGACGGTCGCCTCGGAGCTGTCCTCCACGGTCGTGCTCTACAGCGGCCCCTGGACCACCATGACGGTGGCGATGTTCCAGGCGCTCGAAGGCACCAGCGCCGGGGTTGCGGCGGCAGCCGCCACTGTGCTCATCATCTGCACGATCCTGCCCGTCGCGCTGGTCTATCGCCTGCTGCGGCGCCATGAACTCTCGATGCTCTAGGAAACCCCCATGATCGACCTGAGAAGCGACACCGTGACCCTCCCGACCGAGGAAATGCGCGAGGCGATGCGCCGCGCCGAGCTCGGCGATGACTCGCGCGAGGGCGATCCGACGGTGCGGCGGCTCGAGGAACTAGCGGCCGCGAAAACCGGCAAGGATGCCGGCCTGTTCGTCGCGAGCGGCACGATGTCGAACCTGGTGGCGCTGCTTGCGCACACCGGCCGCGGCGGCGAGGTGCTGCTCGACGGCGATTGCCACGTCCTGCGCAGCGAGATGGGCGGCATCGCCTCGCTTGCCGGCCTGTTCTACCGCCCGATCCCCTCGAAGCGCGGCGCACCGGACCTCGAGGAAATCGCCGAGCATCTGAACGCGAAGCTCACCGCCAACAAGCTCGGTACCGCGCTGGTCACGGTCGAGACGACGCATAACGGCGCGGGCGGCGCGGCGATCCCGCTCGACTATATGGCGAAGCTGCGCGCGCTTACCGCCGAGAAGGGCGTGCCGGTGCACATCGACGGCGCGCGTGTGTTCAACGCGGCGGTGGTGCAGGGTGTGCCGGCGGCCGAGATCGCCAAGCACGGTGACAGCGTCGGCTTCTGCGTCAGCAAGGGGCTGAGCGCGCCGTTCGGCTCGGTGCTGTGCGGCTCGACCGCGTTCATCGAGAAGGCGCGCGCCTATCGCCGCATGGTTGGTGGCGGCATGCGGCAGGCCGGCGTGATGGCGGCTGCGGGCATCGTGGCGCTGGAAACCATGGTGGATCGTCTGGCGGAGGATCACCGGCGCGCCAAGCGGCTCGCCGAAGGGCTCCACGCGATCGATCCGCAGCTTTCCGACCCGCACCAGGTCGAGACCAACATCGTGATGATCGAGGTTGGCCACACCACGGGTGATGCGAAAGCCTGGACGGTTGCACTCAGCGCCGCCGGTCTGCCTTGCCTTGCCTGGAGCCGCAAGTCGCTGCGCATGGTGACGCACCGCCACATCGACGATGCGGCGGTCGACGCGGCGCTCGATATCGTGCGCAAGGTCGCGGCCACGTTCCGGCCGGAGGAGAAGGTGCTGCGGCGGGCATAGATGCGATCCTGTCATTTGCGCTAAGGTGCGGAAAATAATTGGAGGATTGCTATGAGCCGGGCTGCGAAACTGCGTGCACTCCTGAAGCAGGACATGATCGTGGCGCCGGGCGCCTACGACTGCATCACGGCGCGTACCATCGCGCAGGCGGGCTTTTCGGCGGTCTACATGACCGGCGCCGGAACGGCCGCGACGCTTGGGTTTCCGGACTACGGCCTCGTCACGATGTCGGAGATGGCCGACAACGCGGGCCGCATCGCCGCGTCGGTCGACGTGCCGGTGATCGCGGATGCCGACACCGGCTACGGCAACGAGCTCAACACCACGCGCACCATCCGCGAATACGAGCGGCGCGGGGTCGCCGGGCTGCACATCGAGGACCAGGGCTTCCCGAAGAAGTGCGGCCACCTCGACAACAAGGTGATCGTGCCGCTCGACGAATATCTCGCCAAGATACGCGCCGCGGCCGCGGCGAGGACCAATCCTGATTTCGTCATCATCGCGCGCACCGACTCGCGCGCCGCACTGGGGCTCGAAGAGGCGATCCGCCGCGCCAATGCGGCGCTCGAAGCCGGCGCCGATATGGCCTTCGTCGAGGCGCCGCAGACCATGGAAGAAGTCGCCGCCGTGCCGAAGCTGGTAAAAGGCCCGTGCCTGTTCAACAATGTCTGGAAGGGCAAGAGCCCGGATGTGGCGTTCGATGACGCACGCAAGATGGGTTATCGCCTCGTGATCGTCCCCGGCATGCTGTTCAAGGCGGTGATCGGCACCTGCGACGCGGTGTTGAAGGAAATGAAAGAGAAGGGCCGGCACCCGATCCTCGATACTGGCATGACGGTGCGCGATGCCTTCCGCCGGGTCGGCGCAGACGAATGGGACGCGGTGAGCGAGCGCTTTCGCACACCGGAGCTGCCCGCAAAGCCCGCGCAGGCGGCAGAATAGCTAGCCCCGATGAATCCGCTTGTCGAAGGCGAGCAGTAGCCCGTTCGCCGCAATCGCGAACACCACCACGATCAGGATCACGGCCGTCGTTATCCGCACATTGTGCAGGTTGATGCCGTTGATGATCAGGAAGCCGAGGCCGTGCTGAGAGGCGAACATTTCGCCGATCAGAACGCCGAGCATGGTGAGCGAAAACCCGACGCGCACGCCGGTGATCAGCTCGGGCATCACGGCGGGCGTCAGCACAGTCGAGGCGGCCTGCCAGGGCGAGAGCCGCATTACCCGGCTGGTGCGGATCAGCACCGGGTTGATGTTCTTCACGGCATTGAGCGTGAACAGGATGATCGGGATCACGCCGTGGATCACGCCGAACGCCACCTTGGCCGAGACCCCGAGTCCGAAGATCAGCAGGATCAGCGGGTAGAGCGTGATCTTCGGGATCATATAGAGCGCGACCAGAATCGGCTCGGCGACGTCGCCTGAGAAGCGCTGAAATCCGAGCACGAGGCCGAGTAGAACACCCAGCACGATCGAGATCATGAGCGCGTAGGCGAAGGCGACGAGCGTCGCCTGTGCGTGGGTCCAGAAGTTGGATGTCTTCACCAGTGACGACGCATAGCCGAGCGTTGCGAGCGGCGAAGTGATCGCCGCGTCGCCAGCATATTCGTAAAGCCCCTGCCAGACGGCGAGAAACAGCGCGACAAGCAGGAGCCCATCGAGTAAGCGGGTGTTGAGACCGGACCAGGCTTGCGTGGTCATGCGCGCGCCCGCTTCTTCAGCATGCGCTGCTCCCAGATATGCAGCGCGCCGTTCATCACGACCGCGATGAACAACACAAACATCATCAACGCGTACATCGTCTGACTGTCGAAGTCGTTGTAGGCGTAGGCGATCGAGAACCCGAGCCCCCCGCCCGACAGGATGAACTCGCCCGCGATCACGCCGATGAACGAGTAGGCGAGCGCCAGCTTCAGCCCGGTGAACAGATAAGGCGCGGCCGAGGGGAGCGTCACCGACCAGACGGCGCGCACGGGGCTCAAGCGCAGAACGCGGGCGGTTTTGGTCATCACACGCGGCACGCGGTCGAGCCCGTTCAAGGTCGAAATCACCATCGCGGCGGTCGCGAACACGAAGCCGATCACGATCAGCGGTATGGTGTTCAGCCCGAACAGCGCGATGAGCAACGGATAGAACACGAAGAACGGGATCGAGTAATACGAGGCGAGCAGCGGATCGACGGCGCGGCGCACGCGCGGCAGCGCGTGGATGAGCGCGCCGAGCGCGAAGCCCACCGTCACCGACAGGACAAACGCGAGCGCGACGGTGGAGAATGTCTGCGCGATGTCGTCCCAGATTTTCTGTGACCCGAACATGTGCCACAGCGAGGCCGCCATTTCGCTCGGTGGGATCATCACCAGCGGATTGATGATCTTGCGCTGACAGAGAATCTCGATGAGGCCGATCGCGCCGACGATGACGGCGACACGGGTGAGCCCGATCGCGGTGTCGCGGGTCATCCCCGTTTTCCGCTCGTCCCCGCGAAAGCGGGGACCCAGAGCCAAAAGGAAGAACTGGATTCCCGCTTGCGCGGGAATGAGCGGGAGAGATCGGACGTGCTCATGCCCCGGCGCCGATCGCCTTGAGCGACTCGGCGCGCAGCAGCGACCAGAGCCGCGCCGTCACGGCGCCGAACGCCGGATCGGCCACGATCTCGCTGTCGCGCTCGCACGGCCAGCCGGTGGTGATGATGTCGATGAAGCGGCCGGGCCGCGCCGACATGACGCCGACGCGATCGGAGAGCATTGCGGCCTCGTCGAGCGCATGCGTGATCAGCATGATGGTGGCGCCGGTCTCGCGCCACAGCCGCAACACCTCGTCGCCCATCAGCAGCCGCGTCTGCTGGTCGAGCGCGCCGAACGGCTCGTCGAGCAGGATCAGCCGCGGCTGCAGCACCAGCGTGCGCGCGATGCAGACGCGCTGGCGCATGCCGCCGGAGAGCTGCGCCGGATAGGCGGCGGCAAAGTCGCGCAATCCCATGAAGCCGATGACATAGTCGACGCGGCGCTGGATCTCGGCTGCGTCCACGCCGGCGCGGCGCAGGCCGAACGCGATATTGTCGCGCACGTTAAGCCAGGGAAACGACGCGTCCTCCTGGAACACGGCGCCGATCCCGTCGGGCACTTCGCCCGCGACCGGCTTGTCCTCGAACGTGATGGTGCCTTCGGTCGGTGGGCTCAGGCCCGCGACCAGGTCCATCAGCGTGGTCTTGCCGCAGCCGGACGGGCCGACCACGGCAAAGAACTCGCCGCGGGCAAGATCAAGGTCGAGCGGCCCGAGCGCGTGCACCGAGAGCTTGCCCTCGAACACGCGCGTCACGCCGCGCAGGCGCGCGTGAACCGAGGCTTGCGCGGATTCGGTTTGCGTCTGCGCGACCACCACGCTCATTGGGTGGGCACGAGATCCTTGGGCAGGAACGAGGTGTCCACCATCGCCTTCCAGTCCGGCTTGCCCTTCAGCGAGCCGACGATCTCCATGCCTTCGGCCATCCGGTCCATGCCCTTGTAGTTGAGCCGGCCGTCGCCGAAATAGCTGATCGCGACGAAATTCTTGAACACCTCGCGATAGAGCTTGGGATCGCCGTTGTAGGCCTTGGCGACGATGTCGGCGGACTCGTCCGGGTTCTTGATGATGTATTCGACGCCCTCGCGGCGCGCCGCGATGATCGCGCGCAACTTGTCGCCGCCGGTCTGCGCGTATTCCGTTGTCGTGATTGCGACTGTCTGGGTCATCTCGGGCGGGAAACAGTCCTTGCTCCAGAACGCGGGCTTCACCTTGTGCTTGTTCTCCGACCAGACCGGCTCGCCGGTCATGCCGGCGTCGACCGCCTTGTTGAGCACCGCCGACAGGTTCGCGCCGATGCCGCCGGCGGGCAGCAGGTTGACGTCCTTGCGGTCGATGCCCGCCGCCTTCAGGCACATCAGGATCAGCATGTTGGTGACCGAGCCCGGCGAGGTGAAGCTCACCTTCTTGCCGACGATGTCCTTGATCGAGGAGATCGGGGAATCCGGCTGCGTGATCCAGAGAATGTCCGCGATGCTCTCGACGCCGCCGCCGATGATCTTCAGCGGCTGGCCGGAATTGATCGCCAGGATCGCGGCCGGGAGCGCCACCTCGCCGAACGGCAGGTCGCCCGCCAGCGTGTTGCGCACGGAGGTGCCGCCACCCGCCGAGGTGAGGATGCCGGTGATGTCCAGCCCGCGCTTCTTGAAGAAGCCCTTCTCCATCGCGACCGCGTAGGGCGCACCATAGAACGCCGAGCCCCAATGCGTGACGGTGATGGTTTCGGCGCGCGCCGGCAGCGCCAGGAGCGCGGCGGCGAGTGCGAGCGCGAACGCGCGCGGCAAATGCAGGATGTGCATCGGCATTTCTCCCTCGGATGTTTCGCGCATAGTGCGGCGGGCGCGGGCCCGCTTCAAGGGGAGCCCGAGCATGATCCCGAAACAGGGGAACCAAGAGCTACGGCGCGAGCTTCAGTCCTGATGATCGGTCGGGCGGCTGCTTGTAGTCGCTCCGGCGATGTTTGATAGTTTAATCTGGTGGTTGTAGTCGTTCGCCCATAAATGGGAGATGGCCGTGCGCGCCTTGTCAGCCTGTGTTTTCGCTTGTTTTCTTGTGAGCGTTCCCAACGCTTCCGCCCAGCAACGTTGGCTAACGCTTCCGCCAACGCCCGACCTGCCTCGCGCGGTCGAGAGCGGTTCTGTTCAATCTGATGGCGCCCGCATTTGGTACGCAACGTTCGGTCGCGGCCCCGCTGTGACGTTACTGCATGGAGGTCTCGCGAACTCGAATTACTGGGGTCTGCAGATCCGATATTTGTCCAGGAAGTTCCGGGTCATTGCAATCGACTCTCGCGGTCACGGCCGCAGCACAAATGATGGACGAGCCTATTCCTATATCCAAATGGCAAATGATGCTGTTGCGGTTCTCGATCATCTGAAAATCCGCCAGACAGCGGTGGTCGGTTGGAGCGATGGTGCGATAATTGGTCTCTATCTTGCTATCAATCAGCCTCAACGTGTCCGCCGGCTTTTTGCGTTCGCCGGGAACTATAACTCGAGCGGCCTCAGCGATGGGAGCGCCAGCCCAGTCTTCAAAGCCTATCTTGAGCGAACGCCGCGCGAATATCGTGAGCTGTCGCCTGGGCGTACGCCAGAACAGTACCAAGCGTTTCTGACAGCAGTAATGACGATGTGGGGAACTCAACCGAACATTCAGCCCGCTGAACTTCAAAGTATTCGAGTGCCGGTCTGGATCGTCGATGGCGATCGCGATGAGGCGGTCAAGCGATCTCATACCGAGGAACTGGCTGGCTTCATTCCTGACGCTGGCCTGCTCATTCAGCCGCAAGTGAGCCATTTTTCGTTTCTTCAGGCTCCCGATCAGTTCAGCGCGGCGCTGCTGCATTTTTTGGAAGAGCCGGGCATCCCTCACCGGTAACTGGCATTCGCTCCTACTTCTCGATCTTGATGTCCTGCGGCCGGATGATGCCGTCCGGCGGCTGCTTGTAGCCCTGCAGCTTCGCCGAATACGCGAAGATGTAGGCCTGGTGATAGAGATAGATCAGCGGCTTGTCGGCATCGATCTGCGCCATGGCCTTTTCGTAGGCCGCCTTGCGCTTGGCCGGCTCGCTGACCGTCCGCGCCTCGTCCAGGCCGGCCTGCGTCGTCGCGTTGCAGTATTTTCCCCAGTTGAATGGCGCTGCGCCGCAGCCAAGATGGTTGATGACGTTCTGATCCGGATCGATGCGCCCGCTCCAGCCGATCAGATAGACCTGAAAGTTGCCCTTGACGGCTTCGTCCAGCGAGGTCGTGAACTCGGTGAGACGGATCTTGAGGTCGAATCCCGCTTCGCCCGCCATCGCCTGCAGCACTTCGGCGACCTGTTTCACGTCCGGCTGGTTCGGCACCATCAACTCGATCGTGACCGGCGGCGTGACGCCCGCCTCTTTCAGGAGCGCCTTCGCCTTCGCGACGTCGCGCTTCGGGATTGGGAATTTCTGAACGTAATACTGGTTCGACGGCGCCGACCATTGATTGCCCGGCGTGTAGGCCCCGTTGAACACGACGTTGTTGATCGCCTCGCGGTCGATCGAGAGCTCGAACGCGTCGCGCACCTTGGCATTCTGCCCGAGCGGGTTTTTGGCGCGATCCGTGTTGGCGAGGTTGATGGTGAGGCCGGTGTATCCGATCGCCGGAGTCGGCAGAAGCAACTTCAGCTTGGGATCGCTGCGCACCGCCGGGATGTCGGTCGCCAGGATGCGCTCGATCACGTCGAGCGCGCCGGCGCGCAGGTTGGCGAGCCGCACGGTTGAGTCCGGGATCGGCCGGTAGGTGATGCGGTCGATGTGGATGCGGTCCTTGTCCCAGTAATCCGGAAAGCGGTCGAGCACGATGCGCTCTTGCACGACGCGCTCGGTGTAGCGGAACGGCCCGGCACAGATCGGCTTGTTGACGAACTTGTCGCCCGCCTCCTTCACGGCCTTCGGCGAGACCATCATGCCGGCGCGGTCGGTCAATTGCGCGATCAGCGGCGAGAATGGGGCCTTGAGCAGGAGCCGGATCGTCAGCGGGTCGACCACCTCGATCTTCTCGATCTGCGACAGCTCCGCCTTGCGTTTGGAGGTGTCCATCGTCATGTGCCGGTCGAGCGTGAACTTTACCGCGTCGGCGTCGAACGGCTCGCCGTCGTGGAACTTGACGTTCGGGCGCAGCTTGAGGGTGACGGTCTTGCCGTCGGCCGACGTCTCCTGGCTGAGCGCGAGCTGCGGCACGATGTTGAGATTGCCGTCAATGTCGAACAGCTTGTCGCATAGCGACGCGAGCACGATGCGCCCGACATACGAGCCGGCGAGGGTCGGGTCGAAGACGTCGGGATCCTCAGCAAGACCGATGCGCAGGTGGGTTTGCGCGACCGCAGGAGATGCAACGACGGCGGCGGCAAACAGGGCGCCCAGCAGAATGCGTGCCTTCACGGGTGACCTCCCCCAAGATGCCTGGATGGGCGTCAGCTTATCGTGGGCCGGGGAGGGGGAATAGCGCCTGTCAGTTGTCCTGCTCGGCGACCGCCTTCGCGATGCCGGCCTCGATCACCTCGCGCTCGAGCGTGCCGCTCGGGTTGGCGCGGGACGGCATGAATTTCACGTAATGGAAGAGCCGCTGCCGGCCGACGCTCTCCAGCCGCTCGAGCTCGGCCAGGGGATCGGGGTGATCGTCGACGCGCAGGCTGACCGCCGGATATTCCTCGGTGGTCCAGATCACCAGCGCGGCGGACTGCTTGCCGCGCTTGTCGCCGCCTTGTGTCTCGCCCGCCTTCATGGCGGCGATCAGCCGGCGCACGAATGATTTTTCGGCCGATGTCTCGAAGGTGTGGGCAGTGGCGGCGACCACGTCCGGCCCCGCCAGCATGTTGCCGGCAACCGAGATACCGGGGCGCACCACGTGGCCGCACCACTCGATGCAGCGCGCGCCGGTGTGTACCGCAATCCCGCCGTTCGCGTCATGCACATGAAACTGGCGCAGCTCGCCGCCCACATCGGGCTTGACCACGTGATCGAGCACGGCCTGCGCCGGTAGCCCCTCGCGCAACAGCCGCATGCCGCGATAGCCCCAGAGCGGGTTCGGCAGCGCCTGGGTCGAGAGCGCGCCGACGCCGCCTTCGCCATGCGGGCAGATGGCGCCGACCGCGAAGAACTTGCTGGCGACCGCAACTCCGAAGGCGCCGGACGGATCGCGTGCGATAATGGACCAGGTCATGGTTGGTCATTATACACGCCGAGACAGAGCCCCGATGCAACCCACTTTCACCACACGCCCCGACATCCGCGGCACCTTCGGTGCGGTCGCGACCACGCACTGGCTTGCCACGCAAACTGGCATGGCGGTGCTGGAGCGCGGCGGCAATGCATTTGATGCTGCTGCGGCTGCTGGTTTCGTGCTGCAGATCGTCGAGCCGCATCTCAACGGCCCCGGCGGCGAACTGCCGGCAATCGTGATGCGCGCGGGCGCGGACGCGCCCGAGGTGATCTGCGGGCAGGGACCGTTCCCGGCGGCGGCGAGCGCCGAGCGGCTGCGCGGAATGGGGCTCGCACAGATGCCCGGGACGGGGCTGCTACCGGCGGTGGTACCCGGTGCGTTCGACGGCTGGATGCTGCTGTTGCGCGATTACGGCACGCTGAAGCTGCGCGACGTCCTCTCCTACGCGATCGGCTATGCGGAGCACGGCTTCCCGCTGGTGCCGCGGATCGTCGCGACCATCATCCCGGCAGTCAACTACTTCCAGACCGAATGGCCGAGCTCCGGCGAGGTGTGGCTGGTCAACGGCAGGCCGCCGCATCCCGACAGGCCATTCCGCACGCCGGTCATCGCCGAGACCTACAAGCGCATACTCGCCGAAGCCGAGGCCGCGGGCAGCGACCGCATCAAGCAGATCGAAGCCGCGCGGCATGCGTTCTACAAAGGCTTCGTCGCCGAGGCGGTCGACCGCTTCTACAAGTCCGAGCTGATCGACTCGACCGGCGAACGCCACCGCGGGCTGCTCAACGGCGACGACCTCGCCAGCTATGCGGCGCATGTCGAGAAGCCAGTCTCGGTCGATTACCACGGCCTCACCGTGCACAAGCTCGGGCCGTGGTCGCAGGGGCCGATGCTGCTGCAGACCCTGCGCCTGCTCGAGCCGCTCGACATCGCCGCGATGGACCCGCTCGGGCCCGAGTTTGTGCACACGGTCGTGGAGGCGCTGAAGCTCGGCTTCGCGGACCGCGATACGATGTATGGCGATCCCGACGCTGTCGATGTGCCGCTTACGGCACTGCTCTCGAAAGAATACGCAAACGGACGCCGCAAGCTGATCGGCGAGCGCGCCTCGATGGAATTGCGCCCGGGCGACATGTGCGGTGCGCCGGAGCGCATGCGGCGCGTGCTAGCGATGGCCGGCAAGGAGACGCCGGTCGGCCCCGGTGCGGGCGAGCCTACCTTCGCGCCGCTGCCGCCCGAATGGGGCGACACGGTGCATCTCGATGTCGTGGATGCGGCTGGCAACATGATCTCGGCGACGCCGTCGGGCGGCTGGCTGCAGGGCTCGCCGGTGGTGCCGGGCTTAGGCTTTCCGATCTCGACCCGTGGCCAGATCTGCTGGCTGGAGGACGGCCACCCTTCGACCGTGCGGCCGCGGATGCGTCCGCGCATCACACTGTCACCCACGCTGGTCACGCGCGAGGGCGAGCCGTATCTCGCGATCGGCACGCCCGGCGGCGACCAGCAGGAGCAGTGGATCCTCTCGGTGTTCCTGCGCCTCGTGCATCACCGCATGACGCTGCAGCAGGCGATCGACGCGCCGATGTTCCAGACCAAGCACATGGTGGAGTCGTTCCATCCGCGCGCGTTCCAGCGCGGCAAGGTCATCATGGAAGAGCGCTTCCCCGACGCGACGAGGGCTGAGCTGGAGAAGCGCGGCCACAAGATCACGGTCGAAGGCCCGTGGGCGCTTGGACGCATCTGCGCGGTCGGCCGCTGGGGCGGGTTCTTGCGTGCAGCCGCCACGCCAAGGTTGATGCAGGCTTATGCGGCGGGGCGGTAGAGCATGATCCCGAAAGTGGGGACCGGTTTTCGGAAAAGATCATGCTCAAATAAGGCTAAGCGCGCCCGACGCTGGTGTACCGAAAGCCGCGCTCGGCCATATCCGCCGGCTTGTAGATGTTACGCAGGTCGATGATGACGGGGCTGCGCAACGTCTGCTTCACACGCGCAAGATCGAGCGCGCGGAACTGGTCCCATTCGGTGAGAATGATGAGCGCGTCCGCGCCGGCCATGCAGGCATAAGGGTCGGCCGCCGTTGTCATGTCCGGGATCAGTTTCTTTGCCTCATCCATCCCCGCCGGATCGTACGCGCGCACCTTGGCGCCCTGACTGGCGAGCGCCGGCAGGATGACGAGGCTCGGGGCCTCGCGCATGTCGTCGGTGTTTGGCTTGAAGGTCAGTCCGAGCACCGCAAGCGTTTTTCCGGCGACCGACCCGTCGCAAGCCGTCACGATCCGCTCGACCATCGCGAGACGGCGCGATGCATTCTTCTGCATCACGGCCTCGACGATCGTCATCGGGCTTTCCTGCTGCGCGCCGGTCGCCACCAGCGCGGTGATATCCTTGGGAAAGCAGGAGCCGCCGAAGCCAGGCCCGGCATGCAGGAATTTCGATCCAATGCGCCGGTCGAGCCCCATGCCGCGCGCAACATCCTGCACGTTACCGCCGACTTTCTCGCAAAGGTCGGCCATCTCGTTGATGAAGGTGATCTTGGTGGCGAGAAACGCGTTCGATGCGTACTTGATCAGCTCCGCGGTGCGCCGGTCGGTGAACAGGATCGGTGTTTCATTGAGATACAGCGGCCGGTACAGTTCGCGCATGGTGCGCCGGGCGCGCTCGTCCGTCGTGCCGACGACAATGCGGTCCGGCCGCTTGAAGTCCTCGATCGCGGCGCCTTCGCGCAGGAATTCGGGGTTAGAGACGACAAGGATGTCGTGGCCGCCGCGCAGTTTACTGATTGCTTCCTCGACCTGATCTCCGGTGCCGACCGGCACCGTCGACTTGGTGACGACGATGGTTTGGGCTTTCAGATCGCGGGCAATCTTTCGCGCCGCATCGAGCACGAACGACACGTCGGCAAAGCCGTCGCCGCGCCGCGATGGCGTCCCCACCGCGATCATCACGACATCGGCGGACGCGACGGCCGAATCGAGGTCGGTCGTGAAGGACAGCCGGCCCGCCTTCACGTTGCGTTCGACAAGATCCTCGAGCCCGTTTTCGAAGATCGGGATTTCGCCGCGCTCGAGCCGGGCGATCTTGGCGGCGTCCTTGTCGACGCACGTAACCACGTGGCCGAAATCGGAAAAGCAGGCGCCCGAGACGAGACCGACATAGCCGGTGCCGATGATGGTTACGTGCACAGATGGCCCTTCGAAAAGCGATTCGTGTCGAAGCAGTACAACGTCGGCTTCCTGACATTTAGACGATTGCGCGGGAGACTGCCAATTGCAGCGCCGTGCGGGCGGTTAGTGTCCCGATTCCGAAGTTCGCCCTACCTTGCAGCACGCTCTGATGTGAACTTCGGAATCGAAGGACACTAGCAACTTTATGAATCTAGTGCCCTTTTGAACCTGAAGTTCGCAACCGTGTCTGCGGCTTGGTGAGTGCGAACTTCAGGTTCAGGGCACTAGCCGGCCGGTTAATGCGCCGTGGTGGCGAAATAGGCGCGCTCCAGTCGGGCCGGTAAATCGGCCTCGCCGGTGTTTGCTTCGAGCACGATTGAGCCGCGCGCCAGCGCATAGACCCGGTCGGCAAGCGCCAGCGCCTTCTCGATCAGCTGCTCGACCAGCAGTACGGCGGTGCCGGTTTCGCGCAGCCGCCGCACCACGACGAACACGCGATCGACCAGCACGGGCGAAAGGCCGGCGGACGGCTCGTCCAGCATCAAGAGCTTCGGCCGTCGCACCAGCCCTTGCGCCACAGCCAGCATCTGCTGCTGCCCGCCCGACAGCTGATTGGCGCGCTCCTGGCGCTTCTCGGCGATCTCCGGGAAGTAGCCGAGTGCCTCTTCGACGCGTGCCGAGCGCTCGCCGCGCGGCAGGTCGTAGGCCCCCAGCAGCAGATTGTCGTACACGGTCTGCTGCGTGAAGATGCGATGTCCCTCGATCACGTGTACCAGTCCAGCCTTCGCGGCTTCGCGCGGGCCGGCGCCGGATAGATCGCGGCCGTTGAAATGAACCGCGCCGGACCAGGGGAGCAAGCCTGAGACCGCGCGCAGCAGCGTGGTCTTGCCGGCGCCGTTCGGCCCGAGCAGGGCAACGACTTCGCCCCCCCCGATGGAAAGATCGATGCCATGCAGGACGCCGATCTTGCCGTAGCCGGACGAAAGGCCGGCGATTTTCAGGAGCGGCTCACCCGCCGAGGTAGGCACTGACCACCTCCCGGTGCGAGCGGATTTCAGCGGGCGTTCCGGCAGCGAGCTTCTTGCCGAGATTGAGGACCGTGACGTGGTGGCAGATGTCGAAGATCAGATCGGCGTGGTGCTCGACCAGCAGCACGCCCGTGCCGTTCTTCGCCATCTCGACGACCAGCGCGCCGAGACGCCTGATCTCCTCGGCTGAGAGGCCGGCCGCCGGCTCGTCGAGCAGCACGAAGGCCGGACGCAGCATCAGGGCGCGCGCGATCTCGACGAAACGCAGCTCGCTGTGCTGCAGGCGGTCCGCGCGGACATCCACGAGCTGCTCCAGCCCGACCGCCGAAAGAGCGAGCATCGCGGTTTCGCGCAGCTTCTTCTCGTCCTGCCAGTGGCGCGGGAGGGCGAGCATGGACTCGAGGAACGTGCCGTTCGTGTCGATCGTGCCGCCGATCATGACGTTCTCGGTCACCGAGGCTTCGCCGACGATCCGCGGCGTCTGGAACGTGCGCGCAATACGCATGTGCGCGCGAGCGTGATGGGCGAGCGCGGTCAGCTCCACGCCTTTGAGCGTCGCGGTGCCGTGCTGCGGCATGTAATAGCCGGAGATCACATTGAGCGTCGTGGTCTTGCCGCTGCCGTTCGGGCCGATCAGGCCGTGGATCTCGGCGGGGCGGATGGTGAGATCGAGACCGTCGATGGCGCGTACGCCGCCGAAGCTGAGCGCAATTCCTTTAAGCTCCATCGTACCCGGATCGTTGCTTTGCCCGAGCAGGCGCTTGAGCAGATCCGGTCGCGGGATGATGGCGCGATTGCTCTCCAGCGGACGGCGGTTCTTGAAGTCGAGAAGCTCGGCAATGCCGCCCGGGATCAGCAGCACGATGGCGAGCAGCAGCACCGCATAGAGGAAGGTCGACCACGCGACCAGCGGGGCCGAGAACTCCGGCAGCACGGTGAGCAGGATGGTGCCGAGCAGCGGCCCGAGGACCGAGCCGCGCCCGCCGATCAGCACCCCGATGAAGAACAGGACGGAGAGCTCGACCGTGAACGCATCGGGCGTGATGTAGGACTGCAGCGACGCGAACAGCCCGCCCGCGATGCCGGCGAGCGCGCCGGCGAACAGGAAGACCATGATCAACAGCGCCGGCTTGGAAATGCCGCAAGCTTCGGCGGCGACTTCGGCATCGCGGATCGCGGTGAACGCGCGGCCGAACCGGCTGCCCCCGATGTTGATGGTCATCCAGGTGCAGACCGCCGCGATCGCAAAGCAGAAATAGTAGAAGCCCCATTGGGTGTCGAACGGCGGCGGAAACAGCGGCCCCGGCACGCCGATGCCGCCTCCGGTCACGCTCTGCCAGGCGAGCGCGATCTGCGTGACAATCGTGGCAAAGCCGAGCGTGGTGATCGCGAAATAGAAGGTGCGCAGCCGCAGCGCCGGCAATCCGACGATCAGTCCGAACACGGCGCAGACCACTCCCGCGACCAGGAGCGCCAGATAGGGATGCCAGGCGGGCATCACGTTGCCGGCCGCAAGTACGGAGGCGACGTAGGCCCCAAGCGTCAGGATCGCGACCCAGCCGATGGCAAGCTGGCCGGCAAACCCGACCATCAGGTTCAGGCCCGCTGCAAGTACCCAATAGATGCAGGCACGGATCGCGATCACGCCCCAATAGCCGCTCGCAAACAGCGGCAGCGCGAGGCCAATGACGAGCAGCACCAGAAAGGGGAGGGCGGTGGCAAATGCGCGCGAGTTGAACAGGGACTCGCGGCCCTTCCGCGACTGTCCGGCGGATATCTCCGTCATACCCGCCGCCCAAGGGCTGTGCCGGCAAGCCCCTCAGGCCGGAGCAGCAGTACGATGATGAAAACGGCGAACACCGCAACGGATGCGAAAATGCCGCCGACGAGGAAGTTCGCTGCCTGCTGGAACAGGCCAAGGATGAGACCCGCGATAACGGAGCCGCGGAGGTTGCCCATGCCGCCGAGCGCGACCGGGACGAAGCCGTAGAAGGTCAGCATCGGCGCATTGGCAAAGAAGGCAAGCAGCATCTGGCCGCCGGCGAAACCCGCGAGCGCGCCGATCGCACCGGCCAGCGCGAAGCTCGCGATGCGCAGGTTGCTGTCCGGCAGGCCGAGCGCGCGCGCCGCGTAGTTGTCCTCGGCGATCGCCAGGAAGGCGTGGCCGACAAGCGTGTAGCGATAGAGCAGCTCAAGCCCGACGATGACCACAACGCAGGCGATCATCGGAATCCAGAACTGCTGATCGAAGTCGGTGCGTGGGAGATCGAAGATGCGCGGGAATGGCTGCGGCTCGGTGCTCCACTCGATAGCGGCGAATTGCTGCACCATGAGCGCAAGCGCGAGCGTCGAGAGCACATAGAGGTGCTGGTCGAGGCTTTTCAGCACCGGCCGCACCGCGACGAGCTCGGTGATCACGCCAAGCAGGGCGCCGCCCGCGAGCGCCAATAGAAACCCAAGCCAGATCGGCATCCCCATGCGCAGGATGAAGAGCGAGCCGAGGATGCCGCCGACCATTCCGAGGGTGCCAGCCGTGAAGCTGAACACCCTCGAGGCACTGAACATCACATTATAGGCGATGGCGATCAGTGCGTAGATGCAGCCGATCGCCAGGCCCGACAGAACAATCGATTGGACCATCGGCTCAGGCGGCGCCGTAGCCCGGGGCCAGGTTGAATGCGCCTTCCTTGAGCGAGTTGGCCTCGACCATCACGACCTGCCGGTCGGGATAGCCGTTGTGCTCGTCCGGCGTGAAGGTGAGTTCGCCGTAGACACCCGGGAAATCCTTCACCTTGTTCCAGTAGGCGACGATCTTCTCCGACTCGGGGCCCTCCGCCTTGATCGCCTGCGAGATCAGGTACGGCGTGTCATAGCCAAGCGCGATCCACCACAGCAGCGTATCGCTCATGTCCACCTTGGCGGCGCGCAGGCGGTCCATGAAACCGGCTGTGCGATCCGGGAGCTTGCCGTTCGGGCCGTAGCAGACCGGGCGGAAGTTGTTCGGATAGACCTTCGCCCAGTATTCGGGCTTCTCGAGCAGCGCCTTGGTCTGGCCCGACCCGAGCGTCGTCTGGCCGCAGATCGGCACGTCCCAGGCCAGCTGGCCGCGCGTGTTGATGATGCGTGAGAGGAAGCCGGCGTTCACGCTCCAGGGCATGATCGCTTCGGCGCCGGCCGCCTGCATGCGCAGGATCTCGGGCTTGAGGTCCGGATTGGCGGCATCGACGTGCGCCTGATAGACGACGTCGGCGCCGATCTGCTTGAGCATTGGCGCATAGGCGACGACCGAGGCGGTGCCGTAGCCGGTGGTGTCGCTGATCAAGGCGACCTTCTTCTTTTTCAGGACTTCCACGACATAACGGTTAGCCGCGCCGCCGATCTGCTGGTTGGTCGGGCCGTTGCGGAAGCACATCGGATACTTCTTCGCATCGGCAAGCGAGTCGACCCAGCACGGATGCAGCTGCGGGACGTTGGCGCGCGCGAGCAGTGGAACCACCGCGAGCGCCTCGCCGGAATTGACCGGGCCGAAGATCACACTGACCTTGTGGCCGCGCGTGAGCTCGGCGGCGCCGTTCACCGCCTTGGTTGGATCGCTTTGCGTGTCGCGGCTGATCAGTTCCAGCTGACGGCCATCGACGCCGCCGGCCTTGTTGATCTCATCCACCGCCATCTGCACGCCGCGGTTGATGCCGACGCCGGTGGATGACGAAGGCCCGGTGAGCGCCGGAAGATAGCCGATCTGGATCGGGCTCTTTTGCGCGATGGCGGGCTTGGCGATTCCGGCCGCCGCGACAGCAGCGCCGGCGGTCTTCAAGGCTTGTCGACGAGTCAGTGCCATTTCATTCCCTCCCAAAAAAATTGCGGTGGCCTCTGTGGACCTTGATGACGGACTATAGCCTTGGGCTGACCTATGGCAAAGCTGGGTTGCCCACCGCGAGATTTGGCTATGGGGCCGGCGCAGCGTGGGCAGGAGCCTGGCGCCGCACGATCGCCAAGTAACGAATGGCGCGCGCGAAGAGCGGTGCGCCATTCGAATGCCGCGCCACTGCAGGTCGTGCGGCGAGGCTCTACGTCATGCGACGTTGCATGAAGGCATCACCGCGCAAGGCGCGCCCGGTTACCCCGGGCTCGACGGATCGTGCCTGCACAGCGGGCCAGGGCAGCCACCCGCGCACCCACTTCAGCCTTGAAAAATCCCGCGTGCCTCGTCAAAACACGGCCTGCCGGAGAGGTGGCCGAGTGGCTTAAGGCGCACGCTTGGAAAGCGTGTGTACGTGAAAGCGTACCGTGGGTTCGAATCCCACCCTCTCCGCCAGCTAGTCATATATTCCTAATATATTTGGAGAATGCGCGCGGAAACGCGTGTTTTCCGCGCCAAATCGGTGCTTTTCGTAACAGAACCGAACCAAGAGAATGGGCTACGCTCGCCGGCGCCCCGCCAATCGGCCTGTATTCTCAAAGTGGCCCTTCGCCAGTTCGGTTCTTTGATGCCGGTGGACTGCTTGCATCTCGCCTCTGTGGCCGCCACACCGGGACGAGGCCACATACAGCGAGGCCGACTTCAAGATGGGTGCAGGGGAACGATGCAAGACGAACGCGAGCTAAAGATCGTTGTACCCGATGACATCGGGGCATCATTCAAATCATCACCAAATATCGCGCGCCTCAACGAACGTGCGGTCCTTTCGTTTTTTGAGGAGCGACCTTCAAATGAAGAGGACCTCATCGAGCGTATTCGCACAGCAAACATCGTCCTCACATTTCGACCGGCCTTCACGAAATTTCCCAAGCATGTTCTCGCCGCGGCCCCGGACCTTCGGATGATCTGCATTTCCGGGACGGGCGTCGAAGACGTGGACGTGGCGGAAGCAACCGCGCGCAAGATTGCGGTCGCGAACGTGCCGGGCCCTTCCAACCGCGCCGTCGCAGAGCATTGCCTCGCGCTGTTGTTTTCGATTGCGCGCCACATCGGTGCGCAGGACCGCGCCATCCGCCGCGGCCAATGGAAGGCGACGCAGGGCATCGAGCTTGGCGGCAAGACGCTCGGCGTCGTCGGCGTCAGCGGCATCTCGTCGGAGCTTGTGCCGCTCGCGCGCGGCCTCGGCATGAAGGTGATCTCGTGGTCGCGGAACAACGATCCCGCGCGCGCCTCGGCCATCGGCTCGCAGGCAGTGTCGTTCGACGAGCTGCTCGCAAGCGCTGACGTCGTGTCGCTGCACGTGCGACTGAATGACACGACACGTCATATGATAGGCGCGGATCAGCTTTCCCGCATGAAGCGCGGTGCCATCCTGATCAATACGGCCCGTGGTGGCGTGGTGGACACTCACGCACTGCTGCATGCATTGGCGAGCGGCCACATCGGCGGCGCCGGCCTTGATGTGTTCGAGCAGGAGCCGCTTCCGGCCGGCCACCCGTTCTTCACCCTCGAAAATGTTGCCATGACGCCAGTTTCCGCTTGGAGCACTGCGGATGCATCGGCGCGCATGATCAACCAGAGCATTGAAAACGTCGCACAATTCCTCGCCGGAATGCCGGTCAACATTGTGAACCCGGGCGCGCTAGGCTCATAATCGCGGCGAACAAGAGTTGGGGGGAAATTTATGCGTATCGCGCGCTATTGGGACGCGGCGGCGAACGCCGCCAAATACGGCGTCGTGGAGGGCGATACCGTCCGCGAGCTTGCCAGCCACCCTTATCGCGAGATCGTCAAGACCAACAACGTGCGCCCGCTGGCTGCGACGCAGCTGTTGGCGCCGTGCGAGCCGACCAAGATCATCGCGGGCGGCGCGAACTATCACGGTCACCTCAAAGAGGTGAACCTGCCAGTCCCGACCATTCCGGTTTTCTTCCTGAAACCTCCGACCGCGCTGATCGGCCCAGACCAGCCCGTGATCTATCCACCGCAGACGCAGAAGCTCGAATACGAAGGTGAGCTTGCGGTCGTGGTGAAAAGCCCGATGCGCAACACGCCTCCTGGCGAGGTGCTGAAGAACCTCCTTGGCTTCACCTGCGTCAACGACGTGACGGCGCGAGACATCCAGGTGATCGGCGGCAACCTCCTTCATCTCTGTCATTCAAAATCGTTCGAAACGTTCTGCCCCGTTGGCCCGTGGGTAGAGACCGAGCTAGACGCGCATTCGCTCGATATAGAGCTACGCATTAACGGCGAGGTGCGCCAGCCGAAGACCAACACCAGCGACATGATCTTCCCCGTGGAAGAGATGGTCAGCTACTTTTCCAAGGTGATGACGCTGTTGCCGGGTGATCTCATCCTCACTGGCGCGCCTCCGGGCATCGGCGGAATGAAGGTCGGCGACACCGTCGAGGTCGTGATCCAGGGTATCGGCACGCTGCGGCACACGGTGGTCGCAGGCCCGAAGTCGTGAACGTCCTCGCCCAGTTCGCCGTCAACGGCGTCGTCGCCGGCAGCGTCTATGCGCTGATCGCTCTGGGGTTCGCACTGATCTTTACCGCAAGTCGGGTGTTCCATTTCGCGCATGGCGGCGTCTACACCCTCTCGGCGTTCGCCGGATACACCGTGCTCGTGACGCTCAAGCTCGGCCTCGTGGCTGGCTTCATAGCCGCAATCGTGGTGGCGGCGGTCCTGGGCGTGCTGATCAACGCGCTGCTCTATGAGCCAATGAAGGCGGGTGGTGTCTCACCTTTTGTGGCGATGATCTCATCGTTTGGCGTGCTGATCATCATCACGCACACCACTGCCATGATCTGGGGCTCGAACCCGGTGGTGTTATCGCGTGGCGGACAAACCACCGTCTACCGGTTCGGCCTGGTTTATACGACCGACGCGCAATTGCTCATCGTCGGTTGCGCAGCTGCGCTTGCGGTCGCGCTCTGGATCTTCTTTCGCCATATGCGCCTCGGCATCGCGATCCGTGCCATGGGTAACGACTCCGAGCTCGCCGAGGTCGTTGGCATGCCGGCGAAGCGCTTGCGCAACATCAGCTTTGTCGTTGGCTCGGCGCTGGTCGGCGTCAGTGCGATGCTGATTGGGCTCAACGTGGGGATCATCGATTTCAACATGGGCAATGAGATCATCCTCATGGCGACTGTCGCGATGATTATCGGCGGTCTTGGCAATGTCGGCGCGGCGGCCGGTGGCGGCTTTGTGCTCGGCATGATCCAGAACATCGCGATCTGGAAGATCGAATCGAAATGGCAGATGGCGCTTTCATTCGCGATCCTAATCGTCGTCCTGCTGTTCAAGCCGAGCGGGCTGTTTGGAGAAAAGCGCCCGGCCACGGGCCTGTAGCATGGAATACTTCATCTACATTGGCACGCTGATCGCGATCTACGCGACACTGACGATCTCGCTCAATCTGCTTGTCGGCTACACGGGACTGATCTCCATCGCGCAGGCCGGAATCTACGGCGTCGGCGCCTACACGACCGCGCTGCTCGCCCAGAACGTCACCAACAACCTGCTGGTCTCGTTCGTCATTGCTTCAAGTGCCGGAGTGCTAGTGTCGCTTATCGTCGCGCTGCCGTCGCTACGATTGAAGAACGAGTATTTTCTGATCGCCACTATGGGTTTTCAGGCGATCATCTTCAGCATGTTCATGAACCTCGAAATCACGGGCGGGGCCTCGGGCCTCTACGATGTGCCGCATCCGACGTTGTTCGGGTACACGATCAGAGCCAGCCACGAGAAATTCCTGATCGCGCTCACGCTCGCCGTGATCTGTTATGTGCTGGCGCTGCGCATCACTAACGCGCCGTTCGGCCGCCTGTTGCGCGCCGTACGCGAGGACCAGATTGCGGTCGCGGCGCTTGGCAAGAGCGTTTTCCACGCCAAGCTTTCGGTGTTTGTCTTTTCCGCTGTCTTCGCGGGCGCCGCCGGGACGATCTACGTGTACTCGCTGACCGCGCTCGATCCCGTCGCATTCGGCCTCGATGAGTCGATCTTCATCATCACGCTGGTGATCGTCGGGGGAACCGGCAGCCTGAACGGCTCCGTGCTGGCTGCCGCGCTGCTGATCCTGCTTCCCGAAGCGTTCAAGTTTCTCGCGATTCCCGAGTCGATCGCACCGCAGCTTCGCCAAGTGCTCTACGGAGTACTTCTCGTATTCTTCACCCGGTATCGCCGCCAAGGCCTGATCGGCGAATACCGCGACGTGCTGAAGTAGGGGCCAGATGACGAACGGCGCCCTTCTTCGATTGGATGCCCTCTCGAAATCGTTTGGCGGGCTGCAGGCCGTCAGCAATCTGTCCTTCGAGGTGAAAGCAGGTACGATCACCAGCCTGATCGGCGGCAACGGAGCCGGCAAAACCACGGCCTTCAACCTAATCACCGGCAACCTCGCTCCCGATGCGGGACACATCTATTTCCGTGATGAACGTGTCGACGGATTGCCGCCACACAAAGTTGCTCGTGCGGGCGTCGCGCGCGGGTTCCAGGAGCTTCGCCTGTTCAACCGGCTGAGCGCGCGGGACAATATCGAGGCGGCAATTCCAAATCTGCGCGGCGAGAGCATTGTCCGCGCGCTGATCGGGGGGAGGGGCTTGAGGGACGAGCGACTGGCAACAGATGCGCGATCCAATGAATTGCTGCGCGAGCTGACGATCGACTCGCAGGCCGATGTGCTCGCCGAGCGGCTGTCGTATGGCCAGCAGAAGCTTCTGAGCCTAGGACGGTTGCTCGCAGCTGAGGGCGAATTGCTCCTGCTTGATGAACCGACATCGGGCCTCAGTCCGCAAATGGTTGAGGACTTCTGCGCCCGCGTCAGGAGGCTGGCCGGCACGGGTAAGACGATTCTGCTGATCGAACATAACGTCGAGATCGTGATGCGGCTTTCGGACTGGATCGTCGTCATGCACCAGGGGACCAAGATCGCGGAAGGCAAGCCGGACGACGTTCGCAACAACGTCACTGTCATGCACACGTACCTCGGCATCACGTCGTGAGGCGCGCATGCTGAACGTCGCTAAGCTGGATGCGTTTTACGGCAAGAAGCAGGTGCTGTTCGGCATCGACATGACGCTGGCCGAGCGCCGCATCGCGGCGGTCATCGGTCCGAACGGGGCAGGGAAATCAACGGTGCTGCGATCGGTGTTCGGACTTGGTCCGCAGCGCGACGGCATGATCCGGTTCAACGAGAGGGATGTCAGCAGGTCAACGCCGCGCGAGAATATAGCCACCGGAATTGCCTTCGTTCCTCAGGGTGCGCGCGTTTTCCGCGATCTCAAGGTGTTCGAAAACCTTCGCATGGGAGGTTACACTCTGGCGTCTACGATGCTTGCCGGGCGAATCGAGGAAGTGCTCGCGGCCTTTCCGATCCTGCGCGAGCGTCGAACGCAAACCGCAGGTGCTCTTTCCGGTGGCGAACGTCAAATGCTCGCGTTCGGCATGGCGCTGATGCTGCGACCGCGATTGTTGATGATCGATGAGCCCTCGATCGGCCTCGCGCCAATGCTCGTGGCGCAGATCTTCGATGCCATCGTTCGAATCCGTGACGAGTTCGGCACCGCCGTGCTGATCGTCGAGCAGCAGGCGCAGCAAATTCTGCGCATTGCCGACGAAGTATTTGTCATTCGTGCTGGGCGTCTGATCAGTCAGGGCCCGGTCGAAAACTATCGCGGCGAGGACGCACTGCGACAGGTATATCTCAGTAGCAATCAATCAGATCAACGGGAAGGGAGTGTGTCATGACCCGGCTTGCGGCCATTTGGGGGGCGCTGGCGCTTGCCAGCGTGCTCAGCACATCGACAGCAACGGCGCAGCCCGCGCAGGGCGAGCCTTATCGCATCGGCATCATACTACCGATGACCGGCTCAACGGCGGACTACGGCGCCGATTTCAATCGCGGAGCGCAGCTCGCCGAGGAGGAGATTAACGCCGCCGGCGGCATCAACGGGCGCCCAATCAGACTGGTGCATGGCGACAGCAAGAATTCGCCGCGCGATGGCGTCGCCGAATTCCGCCGGCTAGTCGATGTCGAGAAGGTGCCGGCGATCATTTCCACCATGACCGGCGTGATCGTTCCGCAGTTTCCGCTTTCCCGTGAGACCAATACGCCAATGATCTGCGTCGGCGCAATCACGCCGGAAATCCGCAAGGGCGGCCCGACGGTGTTCTCCAACTATCCGCTGGCAGACGACGAGGAAAAGGAAATCGCCGAATACATCATCAAGCAGCTCGGCCACAAGACCGCGGCCATCATCTACGAGAACTCGTCGTACGGCAAAACACTGAGCTCGATCTTCATTGACGAGTTCAAGAAGATGGGCGGAACGATCCTCGCCGAGGAAGTCATCGAGAAGGGCGGTCGGGATTTCCGCTCGCAGATCACCCGTATCGGCGCGACCAACCCCGCCGTGACGGTGGTCTACGCGTATTACGCCGAAGGCGGGCTGATCGTGCGCCAGGCCGCCGAGCTGGGACTCAAGACGCAGTTCATCAGCCACGGCTCGATCCAGAACAATTCGTTCGCCGAGATCGCCGGTCCGGCGGCGGAAGGGTTCATCTCGGGCTCTCCGAGCTGGGACGACAATGCCCCGCAGGTGAAGACGTATCTCGAGCGCTACCGGAAGAAATATAATCGCGAGTCCGACCTCTACGGTCCGTACTTCTATGATGCCGTCAAGCTCTATGCCGAAGCAATCAAGCGCGGTGGCTACTCGAAGGAAGGCATTGTGAAGGGACTGAAGGAGATCAAGGACTTCCAGGGCGTCGTCGGCAAGATGGGCTTCGACCACGGCAACGTGGTGCTGCTGCCGCTTCGTTTCGTTAAGTTCACGAACGGCAAGTGGACACTCATCAGCAATTGAAGAGATGCCGCATTTGGAAGCCATGATGGATGTGCGCGGCACGCGGATTCGCGTGCTGCGCGGCGGCAGCGGTCCGCCGCTCATCTTTTTGCATGGTGCCAGCGGGCATGTCGGGTGGCTGCCGTTTCTCGAACGGCTTTCGCAACGGTTTGATGTAATCGCGCCGGAGCATCCAGGCTTCGGACGCTCGGACGACCCGGCCTGGCTCGATCGTCCGAGCGATCTTGCCTACTTCTATCTCGATCTGATGGAGGCGTTGAACCTCGACGGCGTCCATCTGATGGGGACGTCGCTTGGCGGCTGGATCTGCGCGGAGCTTGCTGTCCGCAATACCGTCCGGCTCGCGAGCCTGACGTTGATCTGCGCCGTCGGCATCACAGCCAGCGGGACGCCGATCGACGATATGTTTCGCATGAGCCCGGAGGAGAACGCACGTCGCTTCTATTTCGATCCAGATCGCGTCCGACGGCGGTTGGAAGCTTTCGCATCAGCTGATCCGCGCGTTATGATCCGCAACCGCAGCACAGTCGTACGTCTCGCCTATCCGGATTTCGTTAATCCCGCGCTTGCGAAATGGCTATGCCGGATCGATGTGCCGACATTGTTGATCTGGGGTGAGCATGACGGACTTGTGCCGCCTCGGTTCGGGGAGGCCTATCGCGATCGCATCCCCGATGCTCGGTTCGTTGTGATTCCCCGGGCCGGACACGCGCCCTTTGAGGAGGAGCCAGAGGCATTCCTGGCAGCGTTCGACGGCTTCCTGGCGCACGAGGAGGTATGAATTCGCAAGTAGGGAACATGGCGGCCCTAGTAGATTCTCGAGAACAGTATCGGTAGTTCGAATGACTACCTGCCCGCCAGCTAGTCATATAGTCCTAGTGTATTTGGAGAATACGCGCTGAAAGTGCGCGTTTCCGCGCCGATTCGGCACTTCTTGAGCGAGAACCGAACCAGAAGACTGGAACCGATAGTCCCATCGTGGCCCAAACTTCCGGTTTTTCTCTACTTGGCTCACAGCCAGTTCGGTTCTTTGATGACAGAGAATCGACCTTGCAATCCGCTGAGTTACAGATGAAGCCGCGCCCAAACTACGCCCATCGGATCGCTAAGGAGTACGGTGGCATCCTGCCGTACCACCGAATTTTCTATATCCGCTCGATCCGCTTCTCGGCCGGCCGGGCAACCGCCGCTTTCGCAAGGCTGCGTGAATGCCTCCCCAATGAGCGCACCGAAGCCGATACCGAGGAAGCCATTTTCACCTTGCAGGAAGCGCTCGGCCATTGCGCCGCTGTCTCCCGCTATTTTTGGCCGATAAGCGACGACAAGCTCGCCGTGTCGCGTGCCAAGAATCTTCGTACCACCTTTGACCTGGACGAAGCCGACCCGCTTTTCACTGTGCGTGCCGTCAGAAATGCCGTCGAGCATTTTGACGAACGGCTCGACCGCTTCTGCTCTCGTGATCCTGTCGGCACTATTTTCGATCTCATCGTGACTGACAACTCGTTGGCAGACGAGCAGGTCACACACGTCCTCAGGCTGGCCGATCCTTGGGCTGAGATTTTCGTGCTCTTTGGAAAGAAGCACTCGTATGCCGGTCTTGAGGACTCGATTCGTCGGATTCACGCGCAGTCACGCCGAATGGACGAAGCCGGGGCACGGCTTCATGCCGTTCATCAAACGGCCGGCGAGAGCGGCCAATGACCAGTCCGTATGCTACAGGGGGCGGCGGAACGCATCTTGAAGCGCGCATTGCGGCCGCGTCTCTTGCTGCGATTCTTTGCGAAGCTTCCGTTCGCGGCTTGCCGGGCGAGTTCGCAACCAGCGTCCGCAGTCAACGGGCAAAGTTTGACGATCCCCTCGACGATTTGATCGTTGATGGCCTGCGTACAGAAGGGCGCACGACGCAATTGCATTTGCAGGTGAAGAACAAGATAACCTTCACCGCCAACGATAGCGATTGGACTGATGTTCTTGAACGCGCGTGGGATACGTTCTCGAAGAACAGCTTCGATCCGACGCTCCACCGCCTGGGCGTGGCTATTGGGGTCTACAACGCTCGCGCCGATCAGCACTATCAATCCGTGTTGAAATGGGCGGAGCACAGCACCGATGCTCAGCACTTCTTCGAGCGCATTGAACAGGGCGACTACTCGCATCAAGACAAGCGGTCTTTCGTCGCAGACGCAAGATCGATTCTGGAAGCTCATGCCAAGCGTTCGCTGAGCGCGGACGAACTTTGGCGCTTCCTCAAATCTTTCGTGATTGTCTACTACGATTTCCAATCGGCGGAGAGTTCGCGTGACGAGATCTATGTCATCGAGAGGCTGAAAGGCGTTCTCACGCCGGAGCACCGCGATCAAGCGCGTCGGATTTGGGACCACCTCGTTGCCAAGGCAGGCGAGATGATACCCGCGGGCGGCGGTGCGACTATTGCGACCCTCAAGGACGCGCTCACGCGGGAAGGCTTCACCATTGGGGCTGCGCCCTCCCTTTGGAAGGACATCCAATTGCTGCATCGAGAGTCCCGGCGCGCTCTTGACGACATCAGATCGGATATTCACGGCTTCAGGCTTCATAGGCGGGACGCCTATGAAGGCGTACGCGACGCACTGACCGACGGGCGCCTTATTCAGATCGGCGGCGAGCCTGGTACCGGCAAGTCAGCATTGCTCAAAGAGGTCGCCGAAGAGTGCGAACGTAATGGCCCAATTTTGGTGCTCAAAGACGCGCGCATCCACCCGAAGGGATGGACGGCACATGCGCATGCTATAGGCGTCTCAAGCGACGTTGTGGCTCTTCTACGTGAGTTCGCCTGCGCTGGCACCCCGATCCTCTTTATCGATGGCATCGACAAGATCACCGATCCAGCCGTTCAACTGACCGTCAATGACATTCTCAAGGCGATTGCCAACAATGATGAACTCGCCGCATGGACGGCGCTGGCCACAATTCGCGATCAGAACCTGACGCATCTCGAAACTTGGTTAGACCCGGACGCTCTGAAAAAGCTGCCGCTCAGGACCATCGCGGTAAAGCCGCTCGGTCGCGAAGAACTGGGTGTTATCGCAAAGCAATTTTCGCGCCTGCGACCACTCCTGAGCCAGCCTGGCAGCGCCGATATTATTCTCAAGCGGCCGTTTTTCTTGAATGCGCTTCTCGGCTTGGCCGGCGATCGAGCTTCTGGGCAGCTTCCTGCGACCGAAGTTGAGCTGATGAATTTGTGGTGGGACATGGGAGGTGCGGACCGGAGGGATTTCTCTCCTGCGCAGCATCGCCGCAATTTTCTCATCAACGCTGCAGAGGCCATTGCTCGTGCGCCGAACGCGCCCATTCCGATTCGAAATCTTCCGCCCGAGCCACTTGAAGATCTGAAATCGGCAGGTGTCTTTCGCGACAAGGAGCTTGGGCACTCGATCGTGTTCGCGCACGACATCTATGCGGAATGGGCGCTGTGCGAATTTCTTCTCGGGCAGCAATCGGCAATCGCCCAAGTTCTTCAGCAGGCGGGGGAGTCCGATGTTCTTATCCGGCCCATCCAGCTCCTTGGCGCGCACGCGCTGGAAATGAATTCGTCGTCTGATACGTGGAAAGCGCTGCTTGACCAAACTGGTAACGGCGCGCTGCGGCCGGTCTGGCAGCGCGCCGTACTAACATCATGCCTGCAATCTACTCGCACGACCCAACTGCTGCAAAGGCTGACAGACTACATGCTGGAGGATGGCGGCGAGCGCATTCGCCGGCTGCTGCTGGCCTTGAGCACTCTTGAAGTTCTGCCGAACCCGCTGTTCTTGAACGAACAGCTCATACCTGATCTGACCGCCGATGAACGTGCGAAATACGCGCATCTTGCGGCGTTGCCAAAACCTCTCACCTGGGTCCGCTTCCTTGACTGGCTTGTCCCGCACACCGCAGAGCTGCCGCACACGCTCATCCCCGAGCTGCTGGCGGTTTTCAAGACATGGCAGGACGCCTATGCCGGGCAACAGATCCGGCATTGCCGCGAGATCGGCGCGATCAGCTATGAGTGGCTCAAGGAGATCGAGGCAAGCTCACACCCCAAGCGATGGAAGGACCACCGCGAGCCTTTCAAAGGCGCTCTGTCCGGACGCGACATTGAGAAGGCGACGCGCGCGCTTTTCTTATCATCGGCGGGCGAGGTGCCTGAGCTTGTCGCCGAATACCTCTCCAATCGGTCTGCGGACCGAAAGCATGCGCACATGTTCCGGGATCAGATTCTCAAGAACAGCGCTGCACTTGCCCGGCATATGCCGACGGAGCTCGTTGATTTCATCCTTGCCGTGTATCTCGAAACCCCCGACAAGCGCCGCGATCCTTTCGGCAGCTTTTCCCGATTTGTGTTCGACCATCTTGGCGTCGCCGGGCATAGCGAATTCTATCCGGCATCCCCGGTGCAGATGCCATTTCTCGCACTTCTGCGCTTGCACGAAGAGCAAGGCCTGCGCCTGATACGGAGACTCTGCAATCACTCAATCGCCATCTGGCGAAAGGCCCATAAACATGGCGTGCGTTACTCCGGACCTGTCACCCCAGTGCCGGTCAGACTGACGTTCCCGTGGGGGAAGCAGAAGTTCTGGGGCGACGGGCAGGTTTATCTCTGGTTCCGTGGCGTATGGGGTAATGACGCCGTCGAGTCGGCCTTGATGGCGCTTGAGCAATGGGCACTCGAGCGTATCGACGGCGGGGCCGCATTCGACGAAATCTTCCGCAAGGTTGTCCAAGGGTTCGATGCAGTCTCCACTCTTGGCATTGGGACCAGCCTTTGCCTTGCGCATGAGGGTAAGGCCCTCGACTGCGCGTTTCCGCTCGTGACCTGCCCCTACATCTGGCAATGGGATATTGCGCGAGTAGTCCAAGATGCCAGTCCCACGAACCAAATAGGGAACTGGTTCCAGTACCGGACCGAGCTGACAGCCGTCCGCACGCTGAATCAGAAACCGCACCGCAAGAAAGATGTGCGAAGCCTCGTGTACCAATTCGTCTTGTCGGCCGACAAAGCGCTGACGAGGAAATTCGCCAGGAGTATTCGGCGCTTTCCCGATCGACTGCCGATCAGTTATCGCGAAGAAGAGAATGATGCGGCGCATGTCGCGGATTTGCGCGAAAAAATGGTGCTGTTCTCGGAGCAGGCCGATCCGCGATACTTCAAAGCTGCGCAAATGCCAGATGGCGAGCACATTCAGGTGTGGAATGAGCCGCCCTCTCTCCAGAAACAGGAATACAAGGAGCAGGCAGAACGACGGGTTCAATTGAACGCCTACATGGGCGTTGCCATGTGGGCGCACAAATCTCTCGAAGAAGGCAAAATCAATGATCAGCACACACTAGCTGACGCAGTTGCCAAAGTGCGGGAGTGGGACGAACCAGACCTCTTTGACAATCGCAGTGACGATTTTCAGGAGAGGCACCGCGTGTCCGCTGTTGCCGGCGCGGCCTACGTCGCAGCGCGCTACGCGTCGACCGAAGAATGGACGGCCGATCTCGCGTCGTGGTGCCTGAGCGTGATCGAACGCGCCGGGTCGGCGCCCAACCCTCCCGGCGACTTACATATTCGAGAGGCCGTGCTCTTATGGGAACCGGCCGTCTTTGCGGCGCACGGCTATTCAGCCCTGCTGGCGCGCGGGTTCGAGACGAAGCGATGCCAGCAAGCGCTTCTCAGCCTTATGGTTGACGCGCTCCAGGGCGTCCAAGTAGCCGTCATGACCGCCGCGAGATATTACGCGGCCCAGCAACCCGACTTCTATTGGATTCTGCTTGATCTCGCATTTCAACAATGCGTCGTTCCAAGGGATGAGATTCCCGACCACAATTCCATTGTGTGGGACCAGAAGGAATCGGAGCGGAAGCTTGCCCTCCTTGACCGCGCTGAATCTTCTCTTGCTGGCGAAGGCGAACCTACCCTGCCGACGATTCCGATGCCTTGGGTCAAAGGCGAGACGCTCGCTCCCCGTGGCCGTCGCGACACAAAGGGATACGTCCACAACGATACCGTCTTTCTCTACCACATTGCGGACAAACTGTTGCCTGCGATTGACCTGAAACCAATTCTTGCGAACCGCGGACGGCGGGCGCGATTCTTCACCCTCGTCGATGGGCTGCTGGCGTTCACGTTTCAGGAGATCGTACCGCCATTCGCAAAGTCTAAGCGCGATCACGACGGACATACGCCATTCGAATGGGTATTTGGATTCGCCGCATGGCTGGGAAAGCTGTGCGCGCATCTTTCGCGAAACGAAGTAAAGGAACATATCCTTTCGCTCATCTGGGCCAGAGACACTGAGACCGCTTTGCTGATCCTTCAAGGCGTGATGCGCAACTTCATGATCGATGCGCTCCTCAAGCCGTCGGAAATCGGTGAAGACCATGTTGGGCTTTGGACGGATATGGTCGATTGGCTGTTCGCAAGCCCCGAATGGACTCATCGTGGTCGGAGCGATCATCTCGACCGCGAGTTCACCAGCTGCGCGTTTACAACGTTATTCTGTGTCGCTCCGGATTTCTCGCCGTTGATCTGCGGAATTGATCCTGGGTGGCCTCACCTACAGAGATTCCTCCCCCTCTTCGAACGTGCTATTCGCGAATTCGGGACCAATGTGACGCTATATCTTGCAGTTACGACATTCTTGAAACGGGGAGGCTTCGACCTCCTTCCTCAGCCGGCGCTCTCGTGGCTTCACGACGTCGTCGTCTCAAAGAAAGCGGATCAGAAGTTTTGGAAATCGAACGGCGAGGATACGGTCGAGCTGCTGAAGCAACTGCTCTCTCAAGAGGAGAAGCCATTGACGCTTGAACATCGTAGACTTCTCACTTCAGTCGCCGACATGTTGGTTGATAACGGCGTACGCGGTGCAGGATTTCTTCAGCAAGAACTGTTGCGCGTTCGCCCCGGTTGAGATGATGAGGTAACGATCATCTCTTCCTGGGTTGACCACATCAACGGCAAGTCCCCTCCGAAAACCAACCTCGTGGTCGAAATCGTCGACCGTGCGGTGCCTGCGAGCACGCGCTGAATGATGCGCGGATCGATGAAGGCGAGCTCGACGAGCCGGCTGACATAGCGGTCGGTAACGCGTTCACGCTTAGCGATCGCCGTGACTGTGTCAGCGCCGCCGGTAGCCATCTCTTCGAACCAGGTAAAGCCGCGCGCCAGCGCTTTGACGAGCGCAGGATCTGCCTTGACGTTGCGATCGGATGCGCTTGCGATCACGATTGCGCCGCCGTTCAGCTGACCCAGGTCTATTGGTATGGTGACGCGGTGAGTTACCGTCAGGGGGACTCTCGCACTGTTGGACATCAGCGCGTCGAGCTTTACCTCGATGGCGAGCTGGGAATCGGAGACAACGACTTGCTTGATCAGCTTGAGTGCGGTTTCTCGCCGGCATCGGATTACGTTGAGCTGGGCCCTGAGGTCGCTCGCAATCTCTAACGCATCCCCGAGTTTCCGCGCTTGGAGGCGGGATCGTTTCAGTGCGGTGGCGACGCGCTGCCGATCGCCAAGAAAATCTTGCGCGGCCTTTAGGACGGCCGACTCGATCTCATGGGCCGGCAAGCGCCATGGCTTTCCGTGTTCGGCGCGGGTGCCGACGTAGTACCGGTAACGCTTGCCGTCCTTTACGGTATGCGACGAGGTGAGTGGCTTGCCGTTGGAGCCGAAGAGGAGGCCGGCCAGCAAATTTGGCTCTTTGGCACGTACGCGCGTTCGGTACTGGCGGTTGTTGGTTGCGAGGCGGGCCTGCACGGCTGCGAATGTCTTTCGGTCGATGATCGCCTCGTGCTGCCCGTCATGTTGCTTGTCGTTGTGCACGATCTTGCCGGCGTAGATCGGGTTGGAAAGGATCTTGTAGAGATGCCCGCGGCTGAACGGCCGGTCTCCCCACGCCTTGTTGGATGCCGAGGTGAATGCCCGGGTGCGGACGTTGCGCTCGGCGAGTTCTACTTCGAGCGCCGAAACCGTACCGAGTTCGAGGTACCGAGAAAAGATCAGCCGAACCGTCTCGGCTTCGTCCTTATCTATAAGGAGTGTCCGGTCCTTGGGCCGGTAGCCGAACGGCACAAAACCGCCCATCCAGAGGCCCTTCCGTTTGGAGGCCGCAATCTTGTCGCGGATGCGTTCGCCCGTGACCTCCCGCTCGAACTGGGCGAAGGAGAGAAGGACATTGAGCGTCAGCCGCCCCATGGAGGTGGTGGTGTTGAACGCTTGAGTGACAGAGACAAAGCTGACGCCACTGGCGTCGAACACCTCGACGATCTTGGCAAAGTCCGCGAGCGACCGGGTCAGCCGGTCGACTTTGTAGACCACCACGACATCGATGCGCTTTGCCTGGATATCGGCCAGGAGCCGCCGCAGGGCAGGGCGGTCCATGGTGCCACCCGAATAGCCCCCGTCGTCATAATGGGCCGGGAGAGGTCTCCAGCCCTCGTGCTTCTGACTCTTTATATAGGCCTGACAGGCCTCCCGCTGGGCATGCAGCGAATTGAAATCCTGCTCCAGACCCTCCTCGGAGGATTTCCGGGTGTAGATCGCGCAGCGCAGTTCCTGCGGTTTGGCGGGCTCACGCACCGGCAGCCCCTCGGGCTTTCTTGCGCGCCTTTGATTGCCGGGCGCGCGGCCAGATCACCTTCCCGCGTCGGTCCGGCTTCGGCCTCTTGAACCTGCCACGGGCGTCGAAGCCGTCCTTGCGGACAGGCCCCTTTAGGCCGAAGAACTTCCAGCCGTTCCAGCTCGTCCCGGTGATGGTCTTCGCAATGGTGGAGAGCGACGTGTAGTGCTGGCCCTTCCAGGCAAACCCGTCCTCCAGCGCCGTGACCTCATGCGTCTCCTTCTTCCAAGTGCGGATCAGCTTGGTGCCAGGTTTGATGCGCGGCTCAAGATCGGCTGCCTCGAAGGTGCCATTGCGCACTGCGGCGGCGATCCCGCGCAGCCGCTGCTTGGTCGCCTCGGACAATCCCCCGAATGCTTTCACCTGGATCTGGTACGCGACGGCGCGGACCAGCAGTCCGCGCCGGAAGTATTTCGGGACTGGCGTGCCATAAAGCGCGGCCCAGCGCTCCCGCAGTTCGGCGAGGCCGAGATCGGGCAGGCGCGCGATCTCGGCCTCGACTGATAGACGCTTCAACGTGCGCGCCACGACGCTCAGGCCTTGCGCTTGGCCTTAGCCATCGACTTGGCGACGCGAGTCTTTCGCTTGGCCCCTGCGCGCGCCGCACCTGCGCCCGCGCCGCCGCTCCCGACGATCCGGTACACCCGATCATCGCCGACCTTCTCGGAGGTCAATTCGAGCTTCAGCTTCTTGCGCACGATCCCTGAGAAGAACCCGCGCACCGAGTGCTGCTGCCACCCGGTTGCCTTCTCGATCGCTTTGATCGTTGTCCCCTTCGGAGACTGTAGCATGGCGATCACGTCGGCTTGTTTCGAGTTTTCCCGGACGCGAGAAGCGTTGCGGCCTTTGGAGGCGTTAGGCTGTGAGACCCGGACCTTCCCGCGCTTCGAGGTCTCTGGCTTGGCGCTTCCGCCGCTGGCGGTCGCGTCCCCACCTTCGATGCCAATTGCCGCAAGGCCGGCCTTCGTGATCTGGAGCGCTTGCGGTCCCTTGTTGTCGTCACGCCGCCAGACCGGCATGTCGGGCTTGGCCGGGATCTCAAGGAGTAGCTTGCGGGTGAGGAGGGGTTTGATCGCCTTCGACGCGGTATCTTTGAGCCTGGGCGGGATCACGATCAGGCCGTCGTCGTGCTTCGACGCCGACGAGAGCAGGATCAGTTGCGTGTCATTGAGCTTCATGGGCTTGCCTCTTGGTTGCGGCAGCGGGGAGCGCTGCCACGACCGCAAGCCCGCGGAGGCCGACGGCGCTGGCGGGTCTGAAGAGTCTAAAATCTCGGAATGGTGGGAGCGGCTATCCCTTCTCCTTGACGAGCCGATTGAGCAGGCTCGCGGCATCGAGCAAACGTGTCGCCTCATAGCAAAGTTGCTCGGTATCGAGTGCGACCTGAACGCCTCGATCGAGCTCCCCTGCCTCGGCGCAAGCCTCGGCTGCCTTTGCGATCCCCGTGGCCTCGTCGAGACGCGAGTGGATTTCTTTCAGATAGATCTTGATGGCAGGATCAACAGTCGCGGCGTCCATGACGTCCTCCCTTTGAACGCCAGTACACACGCTCCGTTCGGCCGCGAAGTCGAGCGGAAGCTAAGCAATCTTGTGGCTCAGTTGGCCCGATGCCGGTAATGCGATGATCGGTGCTTCAGGACGACACCTTTTTGTCGTCGCCCAGATGATCAACGATATCCAGGTCGGCTTCTACTGGACATCTCGGCTTCGGCTCGAATGCGCAAGGTACGAGCGTCGAATTGCCCCAAAGCTTGCGTCGACATCGATTTTGCCGGGTCGCGCGCGGTGCTGGGCTCGTTCTCGAACGCTTGGTCCGAGATGATATCGCCAAGCTTGTCCAGAAATTTTTCAGGCACCAGTTTCATTTTCGTTGAGGGACCACGATGGCGGCTTGGCGAGTAGGCTTCGTGCCCTACTTGCCGTTCGGATCACTATCCAGGCTTCTTTGCGCCGCGAAGTCGAGCAGAAGGTGAGCAATCTTATGGCTGAGTTGGCGCAAGGCTGGCAATGCAGTGATCGAACGTCGCACAAAGCCGGCTCAAATCGGTCTGGGTCCGATGATCAGTTGATCTTCTTGAGCAACACTCGCAGGATTCGCACCGGATCGGCGCCCATCGCCCGCGCAATCGCGATGAACTCGACCACATCGAGCCGCCGCTCGCCGCCCTCGTACTTGGCGACGAACGACTGGTGCGTGCCGAGCTTTTTGGCAAGCTTCTGCTGGGTGAGGCCCGCCTTGTCGCGTGCCTCGATCAACAGCTCGCGCAGTGCGAGTTGTTCTGCGGTATGAACCGATTTGCGGATGCCGCGCGCCGACGAAGCCATCGGCGCAAACAATTGATCCTGCTTCGGGATTATCCCAAATCAGGATGGACAGGGACTGGCAGCGATGCCGCCTCGATAATGGACCACCTTCCGGCTGCATGAGACCCCCTCGTCAAGGGGTAATCTGCGCCATCCTGAAATCGCATTATCCCAAAAATGGATATTGTGTGACACGCAAGGTATACCACTCGCCCCTATGGGAGGGTGGAATGAAGGCAGCGGGGACTGTGTGTTGGGTAAGGCCGATTTGCTTCCTTGCGATGCTCCTTCTCACGTCGTTGGGGCCTTCGAGAGAAGGTATGGCGGCGGCGGCGTTGTGCAAGCAGGCCGACGAAGGTGACCTCAACAAGCTTCGCGGTGAATTGGAGCTCGCTCTTGTCGACGCACCAGCGGCGCGCTTCCGGGACGTCTGCGTGTACGAGTTTGATCGACAGACAGATTCAAAAGTGCCCCAGCAGATGCGAACTTACTGCGGCTACATAATTCCAAGAACAGAACCGGCGGATACACAGGGTACTCACGTTTCTTTTATGCGGAGGGCTCCGGCAGCCCCGGCATTCTTTCAGAGAAGAAAGAGCCAGGGGACCAGAGGATGTTTCTGGTGATCGAATGCATGCTGTGCCGTCAACTCAACGCTAAAACGTGCGCCGAACAGATTGAAAATCAGGGGGCCGGCAAGAACAAGAAGTAGTGCCCTTCCGGCGGCGCCGGGCCATTGCGGGTCTTAAGGGCTAAAGCTTGACGTGAACGGTCCGAACCGTACCGCCGGGATCAGTGGCCAGATAGGTCAACGCCTGGGAGAGCGCGTCCACCTGATCGTCTGCACGGCCGGCCGGAAACGCGAGGATCTCGTGGCGGAAAGCGTCCAGCCACGGAGCCCGTCGCGGTACGTGTACCGAGCCGGATTCGATCTTTGCGGTGTTGGCATACATGCGCATCTGCTTGTCGCCCTCAGGCTTGATGGCGATCGGATAGATCTGCTGGGTACTCTTAAGATCCTGGATCAGGCTCATGCCCGAGCCCTTGTCCTCGATGATCAGCGAATAACGGGCGACGGTATGGCGCCACTGGTGGTGCATGGCGATGACCTTGCGCCGCAGCTCCGGAAACTCGACTTGTCCACGCCACACATCAAGTAGGTAGATGGCCTCTCCTTGCTTAAGCGTGACGAGGCACGCCGAGTAGCTGGAAAGTTCCCTGGAGCTGAGCGCCGTGTCCCAGCTGAGTACAAGCCGGTCGCCGGCGTTTGCGCCCGGGAGCAGGTCGTATATTGAGAACCACTTCCAGCGAATCATGTTGCCACCGGGTGGTACCGGGGCCTGTTGGTATTGTGCGGCAAAATCCGTGGAGCCCATCCCGGCGCGGGTTTGCTTGAGCGACGAGAGTGGCTCCCGCTCCGGATGCAGAACGTCGTCTGCGCGCCGCACATGAGTGCGGCCACGGCCGAGCGGAATGATCTCGTCCATGAAAGCGATGGCCGGAAGGTTGAGGTGCTCCCAACCGCCCTCTCTCAAGAGCGTCCCGACAAGGTCGTCCTCATGGAGGCGTTGCATGACCACGACGATGGCATCATCGGCTTTGCTATCGAGCCTGGGATAGAGCGTGTTGTGAAACCACTGTTCGACATGCTCGCGTGCCGTCTGTGAATGCGCATCCTGCGGCTTCTGCGGATCGTCAATGATCAAAAGATTCCCGCCGCGCCCGGTCAGCGTTCCGCCGACCGAGGTGGCCAGCCGAAAACCGCGGGCGGTCGTCTTGACCTCAAGCTCGGTATCTTTGGCGGGACTGATCCGTGTGCTTGGAAACAGCCTCTGAAACAGCTCAGACCTAAACACCGCGCGAAAGTCATTCGCGTGGGCTTTCGAGAGCCCGTCTGAATAGCTTACGCAGATGATCCGCATGGTCGGATCGTGACCGAGCAGGAACGCCGGGAATGCGATCGACGCCATGATCGATTTGAGGCTGCGCGGCGGCAGCGTGATGATCAGCCGCTTGGTCTCTCCGAGACGCACGCGCTCGAGTGCATAGGCGATGGCTTCAAGATGCCAGTTCGCCGCAAACGCGCCACTCGTCGAGACGATCGGGAAAATTCCGCGCGTGAAGGAATAGAAATCCCGACGCATGATCGCGTCGAGAAGATCGCGCTGGTTTACGGTGGAGGTCACGGCGCCTTTGGTCCCTGCTGCTTGTCATGACGATTCAGGAAGTCAGCGAGGATCGCGTCGTCTTCTTGGCTCAGCGCAGTGGTCGATGGTCCGTCCGGTGGCTCCGAGGTGAGATTGGTGGCTCGCATCAAGGCCATCAGGAGAGCACCGGCCTTTTGGTCTCCGGCAATCGCACGGTTCACGGTGGTTCGGACGAGGGCTTCGGTCTTTGAGATCTTGCGCCGGCTCTCACCCTCCCGGATCCAAATGCGCTCTTCCAGTGTGCTGACCACCACGTCGCGAAGATTCTTGCGACCCTTCTTGCGTCCGCGCGGGTTTCCGCTTTTCCCTTTCTGAAAGCGTGTGTGCCGCGGCGGGCGGCCGTAGCCGACCCGGTACGAGCCGTCATCACCTGCGCCTCCACGTTTCGGCTTGCGACTCATGTTCAGCCAGTTAATTGCCTCGGGTTGGCCGCCTTAGCGTCCTTCCGACGCTCCTCGATCTCCCCGAAGGTCAGCCCGGTTACGACACAGACCGCATCTTTCTTAGTAGCGACCTGCCATCGGTCTATGGCGACGTCGACGTAACGTGGTTCGATCTCGAGCGCGCACGCGCGGCGGCCCACCTGCTCGGCAGCCAAGATCGTTGTCCCGGACCCGCAGAAGGGGTCCAGCACGATCTCGTGGCGACGCGTGACGTCTTGGATTGCATCCTTCACCATCGCGACCGGCTTGACGGTTGGATGGCTGCGCAAGTCCTTCATGCGGCCGGTGCGGAATGTGTTGACGCCCGCGTATCTCCACACGTTGCTGCGGTTTCGGCCGTGTTTGCCGAGTTCGATGTTGTTTTGATGCTTGGCCTCTCCGACCCGAAACACCGCGATCAACTCGTGTTGGCTGCGATAGAACGATCCTTGACCCGCATTGGTCTTGACCCAGCAACAGATGTTGAGCAGCTCCGGGTAGACGCCCTTCCCGACCTCGAGGAGATCCGCGATGTGTCGCCAGTCCATCGCCACGAAATGAACCGCACCCTGCAGCGAATGGTTTGCGGCGAGTGCAAGGGTGGTTGACAGAAAAGCCCTGAACTCAGCCGAGGTCAGTTCGCCGCTCGCCATTGCGAATTCGTCGTGGCTTACCTTGCCGCGTCCGACGACGCCGCGAATCCGAACGTTGTATGGCGGATCGGTGAAGACCATCGAGGCGTGCTCGCCGCCCATCAGAGAGCGAAGTACTGCGGCATCACGCGCGTCGCCGCATAATAAGCGATGGTCGCCGAGGCGCCAATGATCCCCGCGCCGCGACACTGCGTGGTTGCGCAAACGGATTGGCGGCTCTTCTTCCGTGAGGTCTTCGATTGCAAAGTCGGCCGCCAGCTGATCGATTTCGGTTGGCTCGAAGCCAAGCACCGCAGGATCGATGTCTTCGCTGCGCAACGCCTCGACAAGTTCGGGAATCTCGACTGACAACAATTGGCGATTCCAGCCGGCGCTTTCCGGTAGACGGTTATCCGCTAGTGCAAACGCCCGCTTCTTTGCGTCGGTCAAGCCGGTCATAATCACTACTGGCACCGTCGCGAGCCCAAGCTGCTGGGCGGCGGCCAACCTTCCATGACCTGCAAGAAGCACGCTGTCTTCATCGACCAGCAACGGGCTGCCGAACCCAAATTCACGGATGGAATTCGCGATCTGCCTAACCTGCCGCTTTGAGTGCGTTCGCGCGTTGCGTGCGTTTCGCTTAATGCTTCCTGTCGGAACATTGGTCATGCTTCGCATGCTGTTCTCCGCATTCCAGGCGCGCGCAGCCGCGCGCCCACGAGGACGTTTGATTGCGACGGAGTTGAGAGCGGAGCATCGACAACGCGTCAGGTTCGTCGAACCCTTCACGCCGCGCCAATATCCCGTCATAGGCGGGTGGCGCGCCATTCGGCATAGCCGACTTTGGAGCGTCGGGCATTGCCCGCAGTGCTCGGAAGCTGGTCATAGACCCGGCTTCGATGCGCAGAGTGCGCATGAAGTGATAAAAAATCCAAATGAAAAATTGGCGCTGCAAAAATCCCACAGGACTCATCGCGATTTGCTACCTGTCTTGTCGGAGGCGACTGCGCGGCATGGAATGAATCGAGCGAATCGCAGTCGATGATTCGCTGAACCGGCTGTTCGACGACCGCGCTGAGCCCAGTACTTAAGGAAGTGCATTCAACATAGGTTGGTGCACATGCGCATAATGGCAGATTATGAACGACGCAGGGTGCTAGCGCGCCGGCTGGGTGCGCTCTGACGACGGCATCCTGGTGCGCGATCTCAACGGCAACGGGCGGATCGATAACATCACCGAGATGTTCGGCGGCGCGACCTCCGGCTTCGCGCAGCTTGCGCTGCTCGACGTCAAGGTCGACGCGGCCGACGACAGCCTCGCCGATTTTCAACGGCGACGGCACGGTGGATGCAGCCGACACGATCGCCTCGCTCAAGGTGTGGCGCGACTTCAACGAGGACGGCGTCACGCAGGCGGGCGAGCTCACCTCGCTCGCCGATTCCGGCATCGCGTCGATCTCGGTCACCGGCACGCCGCAGCAGGAGGTGTTCGAGGAAGGCAACCAGATCACCGCGACCAGCAGCTTCACCCGCACCGACGGCACCACCGGCACGATCGTCTCGCTGCGCGCCGCCAATGATGATGCGGAACTGCTGCGCGCCGCATAGAACTTTCCAAAATTTTCCCGCAAAGCCTGTGGATTATCTATACGGGAACTTTTCCGTCTCACAATTGTCGTTTGCGCGCCGCATTCGCAACCCATACAATCACGACTGGAAGTGAGTGGGGCGGTCGGTGCACAAGCGGGGACGGTACAGACCAATTCGGGCCTTGAGTACGTTCGTCGCGTTGTGGGCGAGCCTTTCTTTCAGCGCTAGCGCAGTCGCCCAAAGCGCAGCTGAAGATTTCCGAAATGTCTTTAGGACTCCATCAACGTTCGATTCCTCTCCAATTCGGTTGACGATCGGCGAGGTCATTTTCGACTTCCCAAAAAATACGCTTTTCGCGCAGCCGGACAAACAGCCACGCCAGAAAGCCATCTTGCTGCAGCTGGTTTATCCGGAAATGGAAGGCCGCACGGCGGCGAACCGGGCGGAAATGGACAAGATCTTCCAGGACAGCCGCCTTGTGCGGCTGTTGATCCAGGATCATTCCTGGCTGCCTCGGCCGCTATCCGGCCGGCAATACGTCAACAACGTTTTCTCCGTGGGTGTGACAGGGCGAAGGGGCAAGGCGGAAATATCGCAATCAGTCGACACCGATACCGGCTTGGATGATTTTCATGTCCTGGCAAGCTCGATGACGGAAAACTACGACATCCTCGTCGATCCCAAGGAAACGGAGCGCGAGCGCAGCTTTGTTATCCAGTGTAATCGACAGAGGCCTCTCCCTCAAGGCCGGCTCTCCAATCCAGGCTGCGCTCTCCACTTTTCGTTTCGGGATCTCAGCGTTCAGGCAAGCTTTGTTCGCAGACTACTTCCGCAGTGGGACGCCATCAGGCGGCGGGTCACCGAATGGATGGAGAGCAGTGTCGCGAAGAACTAGGGACGTAAGTCGGCAAAATCGAACCATTGGGGGCGTTCAGTGGCGACGTATCAGGTGACGCAGGCGGACCTCGATCAACTCGAGGCCTTGAGCGCGGCGAACAATTTTCTCGGGTACTACAGCAAGCTCTCCGCGCTCGGCGACAGGTACGCCAATCTCGCCACCGGTGTCGCCGCCGCTGATACCTTCGCCGGCAATATCGCGCGGCAGTTCGCGCAAAATGCCGCCGCCTGGAAGAGCGGTGCGCCGGTAAATCTTTCCGGCGAGGCCTGGGCGAACATATCGATCGAGTTGATGCGCAGCGATTTGGCTGCGCGAAAAGCCCAAGCGGAGGGATCAGGCTCGCTGGTGGGCGAATGGTCAGAGCTCTCCTGGCAGAATATTCGCAACTATCATGTAGCGGTCTTCGACGATTTCGGTTTGCCGCGCGAGGCATGGACCGCAACCATCCCCCTGGAGACGAGCGCCAACCCAGACGCTCTCTGGAACGGTTTTCTTGCCAGCGGCTACCAAGGTTTTGTCGCACAGGCTTTCGCGGCGATGAGCCAGCTATCCACGGTCGTTGACATCAGCGTGCCGCAGGCGTCGTACCTGGTGGCCACCGGACAACTCGGGCTTCTCGCTGCCATTTTGGTGGTCGACATCGGCTCCGACTTGTATGACCCCGCGCCCGGCAGGGAGTTGCCCGTGCTTTGGCTGAGGGCGATGCTGGCGGACTACAATAGTGTTCTGTCCGGGGACATCAATGGAGCTTTCTGGCAGGGTGCCCTCTCCGCGGGAGTGCGATACGAGATTAACGGAAATGGTGCGCCGATCGAACCGTACGTTCTGATTCAAGCGAACGGTGGCGAGATCGTTGGTGGCACTGTCGGCGCAGACGTGCTCCATGGCACTCCTGGGGCCGATATTCTCATTGGATATGGCGGTGGCGACGATTTATTCGCTGTTCAAGGGGATGACGCCGTTTATGGGCTGGGTGGAAACGACACGATTTACGGCGACAGCGGAAAGGACGTGATCGACGGCGGGTCAGGGAAAGATACTGTCACGTATAAAGTCTATTCACCCCCGGATAATCAGGGGGTCACAATCGAAAAAATATTCGAGCAAAATATTGGCGAAGACACGCACGTCTATATAGATATAACCAAGGGAGCCGGGGGCAACGACGGCCGAGATTTGTTGATCGATATCGAGAAAGTCGTTTTGACTGATAAACCCGACACGGCAAGAATCGATAGAGATGCGCTGAAAGTCAAAGTTGAGATCGACATGGGTGAGTCGAACCGGCAGGAGTCGCCGTTCAACCTTGATGTCTACGACCTGTCAAACGTCGGCGAGGGGCTGACATATCGCAGCGGCAAGGTTGCGCTCGGATGGAGCGGCCCGCTCAGCACCTTCATCGGCCTTGCGGAGAATCTCGAAGTCAAGAATGCCGACAAGATCATCCTGACGCCGTTCGATGACACGGTGGTCAGCGCCGATTTCGGCAACGTGATCCACACCGGCGCGGGCGCGGACAAGATCTGGATCGGCAGCGACGGGGTCGCGATCGACGATCTCTCCAAGGACGACCGCCTTACCATCGCGGGCGTGCTTCCGCTGTTCGGCGGTATCCGCAACGGCAACAAAGATACCCCCTATGGCTACAGCTATGGCGGCGCGGTTCGCTGGGCCGAGGACGTCGATGGCGCGCTGCAGGTGAGCCTATTCGGCGGGCCGACCACCTACATCCTCAACTGGGGCTCGTCGGGCGGGATGAGCACGCCGTTCGAGAATCGTCCCGGCCACATCAGCCTGTTCACCGTGACCTACGAGGGCGTCTTTCGGCTCGCCGGCGGCGACTGGCCTGCGAATGGCAGCATCATGGGCTGGTGGGATTTCTTCGGCGCGCTGGTCAAGACGCATTTCGGCCTCGAGGTGTGGAAGGGCGTCGATCCGCTCACGCTCGACCTTGACGGCGACGGGCTCGAGCTCTCCGGCCCCTCGGCGCTCTCGGCGAGCTTCGACTTCAACGCCGACGGCTATGCGGAGCGCACCGGCTGGGTGCGCTCCGACGACGGCATCCTGGTGCGCGATCTCAACGGCAACTCCCGCATCGACAACATCACCGAGATGTTCGGTGGCACGACCTCCGGCTTCGCGCAGCTCGCGCTGCTCGACGGCAACCACGACGGCAAGGTCGACGCGGCCGACAACGGCCTCGCCGATTTCAACGGCGACGGCACGGTGGATGCAGCCGACACGATCGCCTCGCTCAAGGTGTGGCGCGACTTCAACGAGGACGGCGTCACGCAGGCGGGCGAGCTCACCTCGCTTGCGGATTCCGGCATCGCGTCGATCTCGGTCACCGACACGCCGCTTGGGGACGTGTTCAACGAAGGCAACCAGATCACCGCGACCGGCAGCTTCACCCGCACCGACGGCTCGACCGGCACGATCGCCGATGTGCTCTATCGCGTCGACAATGCCTACACGTATTACGCCGGCGATCCGATCACCATCATGGCGCACGCGGCCGACCTGCCGGACCACAAGGGCCACGGCACGCTGGTCTCGCTGCGCGAGGCGATGAGCCTCGACGATGATTTCGCGACCAGCGTCGAGAACACGCTGCCGTCGTTGGGCTCGCTCGATCTTGGAACGCTGCGCGCGCAGGCGCTGCCGATCCTGACCGGCTGGGCGGTCGCCTCGCCGCTCACCGACGCTGACGGCAACCCGAGCACCAACCCGCCCAAGCTGATCCCGCATGACGACGTGCACATCCTGATCAAGCACGACCAGTTCGGCGGCGAAGAGGTGGTCGACTACGCCTATCAGACCAGCGTCACGATCGAAGGGCAGGTGGTTTCATACTGGGCGCTCGGCTCCGGGCGCGCCGTGGTCGACAGCGGCGGCGTGACGCTCGCGCACCCGACGCTGCAGCAACTCCTCGACGCGCCGCAAAATCTCGGCACCTGGACGCTGCTCGACGGCGATCTGGTCTCGTTCGTGGAGCGCTACATCGGCGAAGAGCTGCCGGTGAACCACGTCGTGCCCGAGGGCACGGTGATCGATCCCGCCTCGGTCGGCATCTTCGGCACGATCCTCACCACCGCGAACCTCGCGGTGGTGCGCATCGCCGTGCAGGACGGGCCGCTCGCGCCGTTCTTCACCGGCATGGTCTACGACGCGGCCGGCAACTCGTTCCATGCCGCGCCCGACAACGACCAGCAGCTCATTCCGGTGTTCGAGGCGATCTTCGCCGAGGCGATCGCGCAGAACCACGACACCGCGTGGCTCTCCGAATGGAAGCCGATTCTCGACGTCATCGTCGGCGACTACGTGCGCGGCGATACATTCCTCAGCATGAGCTATGCCTTCCTGGCGCAGAACATCGTGGCGGCCTACGAGGCGACCGGCATCGGGCTCTCCTTCAACAGCGTGACCAGCGCCTTTGGGCTGCCGCCCGACCTGGTCGTGAGCGGAAGCGGAACGCTGACCGGCACGGACGATGCCGACATTTTCTATGCGGCGACCGCGAGCAACGACACGCTGCGCGGCGGCGAAGGCCCGGACACCTACATCTTCGGCCATGGGATCGGCCACGACACCATCGACGACGTCGAGCCGCCGCTGACCGCGGATCACGTGCCGGACACGATCCGCTTTGCGGCGCTGGGCCACAGCGACGTTACCGCCACGCGCAACGGCCTTGATCTCATCCTCACGGTGAACGCAACCGGCGAGACCGTGACGGTGCTGCGCCAGTTCGAGGGCTGGACGCCGAGCCTGTTCGGCGCCGATCTGTCGGACGACACCGGCGTTGGCGAGATCGTCTTCGCCGATGGCGTTGTGTGGGATCAGCAGGACATTGCGAAGGCGGTCAGCCACCCGCACGCGACCGACGACACGATCACCGGCACGCCGTCGCTCGACTGGCTCGACGGCGGCGCCGGCAACGATTACCTGAGCGGCGGCGACGATGCCGACGTCTATGTGTTCGGCCTCGGCTACGGCCACGACGTCATCGACGAAAACCAGGGCAACATCCTGATCGACACCTGGGATATTCTGCGCTTCGGCGCCGGTATCACGCAGGACGACGTCACGTTCTCGCGCGTCGGCGATTCGCGCGACCTGCAGATTTCCATCAACGGCACCGACGATATGGTCACCGTCGCCGGGCAGTTCGACAAGAGCTACACGCTGGTTTTCGCGCCGAACTGGTTCGACCAGATCGAGTTCTTCATTTTCGACGACGGCGGCATGGTCACCGCCGACCAGATCATGGAGGACCTGGTCGCCAACGCGAAGACCGATGGCGACGACACGATCTACGGCTTCTCGATCGAGGATGTCCTCGACGGCGGCGCGGGCAACGACTTTCTCTCCGGCGGCAACGAGAACGACACCTACATTTTCGGTACCGGTTACGGTGCGGACGTCATCCACGACGGCGCCTTCAACATCATCGGAGGCATGACCGACACGTTCCGCTTCAACGCCGATGTGCTGCCGGAAGATGTTACTTTCCAGCGGGTCGGCTCGACCAACGACCTCCTGATCACGCTCGCTTCGGGCGACACGCTCACGGTGCAGGAGCAATTCGAAGGTTTCTCGTCGGGGCCGTTCGGCACGCTCTGGTTCGACCGTATCGAAAAATTTGAATTCTTGTCGACCGACGACATGTTGACCTACGAGGACGTGATCCAGCGTATCCTGACCGAGGCAAAGACATCCGGCGACGATCAGATCTACGGCTACTTCCGTGAAGATGTGCTCGATGGCGGCGCCGGCAACGACTATCTCGCCGGCGGCGGCGAGGGCGACACCTACGTGTTCGGGCACGGCTACGGCCACGACACCGTCTTCGACGAGGACACCGGCCTTGCCGAAGGCGCCAACATCGACAAGGTCCAGTTCAATGTCGATGTAGCCCCATCCGACATTCAGATCTCGCGTCCGCTCGGAACTGACGATCTGGTCTTCACGATCGCCGCCACTGGCGACACCCTCACGATCCAGCAGGAACTCGGAAAGCCGGCCGCGTTCGTCAACTTCGACCTCGTAGAAGAATTTCATTTTGCCGATGGAACAACCTGGACGCTGGATGACATCCGTCCGCGATTACTGAGCGAGGCGAAGACCAGCGGCGATGACACGCTCGTCGGCTTCTACACTGCCGACCGGCTCGACGGCGGCGCCGGAAATGACCTGCTGCAGGGTGCGGGCGGCGGCGACACCTATGTGTGGGGGCGCGGCTACGGCCACGACACGATCGACGCCTACATCGTTTACATTACGCGCGATCAGGCGGACACGCTCGAGTTCACGCCGGATGTGCTGCCGGGCGATCTGCATCTCGCGCGCTCCGGCGACGACCTGATCATCACTATCGACGGCACCGGCGATCAGCTTGTCGTGCAGACGCAATTCTCCGGACTGCAGTTCTGGAATATCGAGAGCTTCCATTTCGCCGACGGCACGACCTGGACCTGGCAGGACGTGCAGGTGCGCGTGCTCACCGATGCGAGCACGAGCGGCGACGACGTGCTGCGCGGCTACGACGCCACTGGCGATACGCTCGACGGCGGCGCCGGCGCCGACCTGCTGATCGGCCGCGGCGGTGACGACACCTATGTGTTCGGGCGGGGCTATGGCCGCGACCGCATCAATGACGACAATCCGAGCCCGGCCAGCGAGGCACCGGACCGCGTGCTGTTCAACGCGGATACGTCGCTCGGCGAGCTCGAATTCGTGCGCGTCGGCACGACCGACCTCGTCATCCGGGTCAACGGAACGGATGACGAACTTACTATCGAGGGTCAGTATTTCAGCAACCTCGAGATCTCGAACTTCGAATTCGCATCCGGCACCGTTCTGACGTTTGCGGATGTGCAGGCGATCATCGCGCAAAACGGACCCGGACATGTGACCCATCGCGGCACGAACGCGGCGGAGACCATCGTCGGATCGTCCGTCGACGACGTGATCGACGGCCGCGGCGGCGCGGACACGCTGCGCGGCGGCGGCGGCTCCGACGTCTATCTGTATGGTGCGGGTTCGGGCAATGACACGATCGCCGAAGATGGGCTGAGCACTGACACCGACACGCTGAAGCTCGTCGGACTCAACTCATCGCAGGTGACGCTGAGCCGCACCGGTCAGGACCTGCTGGTGACGATCAACGCGACCGGCGAGGTCGTGAGGGTCACGGGTCACTTCTACGGCACGCACGACGGCATCGAGCAGATCGCGTTCGCCGACGGCACCACGTGGGATCGCGCCACGATGGCGAGCGGCGCGTGGATCCGCGGCACCAGCGGCAACGATACGCTCAATGGTACCTTCGACCCCGACGTGCTCGATGGCCTGGGCGGCAACGACGTGCTGGACGGCGGTGCGAGCGGCGATACCTATATTTACGCCGCCGGGTACGGCAACGA